>CAXRAW010000052.1:0-75217 GCA_964228785.1 Flavobacteriaceae bacterium | reverse complement strand
TAATTAAACGATTATAAAGATAGAAAATTCTTTGAATCATCACCAAACTCAACTAGTTGGAGTTTTTTAACGTAAACTTTTGAGGCTAGACTGTATGGTCTCAATTTTAGCCAAGGTGTCCGATTCTTTTTTTTGCTCTAGAGCAATCACCTTTTCTGGCGCATTGTTGACAAAACGTTCATTGGACAACTTTTTCTGAATCCCGGCGAGGAAACCCTCTGCACGGATCAACTCCTTAGTCAACTTTTCAATTTCCCCTTTCACATTCACATGATCTAGAGAAAGTGGAACAAAGTACTCGTTGGATTTCACTCTAAAAGAAGCACCGCTTACCTTTTCTGTTACTTCTGTAATAGCAGACGAATTGGTCAACTTCTGAATTACAGTATTAAAATCGCCAGTAATCCCTTCATTATTCATGATAAAAACTTCAATTGGATCTTTAAAGGCGATATTCCTTTCTTTACGAACTGTTCTCAATCCCGAGATGACCTCCGTTGCAAAATCAAAGTCAGACATAAGATTTAAATCATAAGAACCCTGTTGAGGATATGAGGCTATAATAAGGGCATCCTCTGGTCTTCTTTCCTTAATCGATTGCCAAATCTCTTCTGTTAAAAACGGCATAAATGGATGTAAAATTTTCAGATTATCCTCGAACAATTCAATCACTTTATGGTAAGTGTGTAAATTGATAGGCTGTTGATAGGGTGGTTTTACCAACTCTAAGAAAAATCCACAAAAATCATCAAAAATCAACTTATAAATCGCCATCAATGCATCGGAAAGTCTGTATTTAGAAAAATAATGCTCAATATCTTCCAACGTCTTGTAAAATTTCGATTCATACCACTCAATAGCTATTGCTGCTGATTTTGGTTGCTCAACAGATTCAGAAGTCTTCCACAATGTTGTTAAGTAAAAAGCACTCCAAACTTTATTTGCTAGTCCCTTCCCCTGTTGGCACAGCACCTCATCAAACATTAAGTCATTTCCAGCTGCAGCACTTAGCAACAATCCAACTCTTACACCATCAGCCCCATAATCTCGAATTAATTTTAACGCATCAGGAGAATTTCCCAATTGCTTAGACATTTTTCTTCGCTGCTTGTCTCGAACCAGTCCCGTCAGATATACATTGTTAAACGGGCGAGCATCTTTAAAGGCATATCCAGCGATGATCATTCTGGCAACCCAGAAAAATAAAATATCTGGACCAGTAACCAAGTCATTGGTAGGATAGTAGTAATTAATTTCTTTATTTTCTGGATTTCGAATACCATCAAATACCGAAATAGGCCACAACCAAGAAGAAAACCATGTGTCTAGTACATCAGCATCTTGCTTTAGATCCTGCATTTGAAGCCCCGGATTTAGTGAAGCCTCTCTAGCAAGTTCAAGGGCTTTTTCTTGGTTTTCTGCCACCACAAAATCATCTTTTCCATCTCCATAATAATACGCTGGGATTTGCTGTCCCCACCACAACTGACGTGAAATATTCCAATCTCGAATGTTCTCCATCCAGTGGCGATAGGTATTTTCAAACTTTTTTGGGAAGAGCTTTACATCACCAGTGGTGAGCACGGCATCTAAGGCAGGTTTTGCCAACTCCTCCATTTTTAAAAACCACTGGTCCGACAATCGGGGCTCTATGATCGCTTTTGTGCGTTCAGAAATACCAACTCGATTGGTATGATGCTCAATTTTTACAATATGACCTTTCTCCTCAAGCTCTCGAACGATCTCTTTTCTAACCACAAAACGATCTTTGCCCTCATAATGCATTCCAAAGGAGTTCAATGTTGCGTCATTGTTAAAAATATCAATGATTTCCAAGTTGTGCTTATCGCCTAAAACCTTATCGTTTTCATCATGGGCGGGAGTCACTTTTAAACATCCTGTTCCAAACTCCACATCAACATACTCGTCTTCTATAACGGGAATAGAGCGGTTACAAATAGGAACTACAACGCTCTTCCCTTTTAAATGACTATGGCGTTCATCTGTGGGATGAATACAGATAGCAGTATCACCTAGGATAGTTTCTGGGCGAGTAGTTGCAATGGTGAGTGTTTCATTGCTATCTTCTATCTGATAACTAACATAGTACAATTTCCCTTGTTTTTCTACATATTCTACCTCCTCATCAGAAAGTGTCGTCTTAGCCTCTGGATCCCAATTTACCATTCTATAACCACGATAGATGAGTCCT
This sequence comes from Flavobacteriaceae bacterium, assembly GCA_964228785.1. GTDB lineage: Bacteria > Bacteroidota > Bacteroidia > Flavobacteriales > Flavobacteriaceae > Polaribacter. The sequence goes on along the minus strand of CAXRAW010000052.1, from coordinate 73,005 downwards.
TTATTGTAAAGATCAACAAATACCTGTATAACCGCCTCAGACATCTCTGGATCCATGGTAAATTTGGTGCGTTCCCAATCACACGAAGCACCTAATTTCTTCAACTGCTCTAAGATAATACCTCCATATTTGCGTTTCCATTCCCAAGCATGTTCAAGAAACTCCTCACGAGATAACACGTTCTTATCTATTCCCTCTTCCTTTAGTTTTGCCACTACTTTGGCTTCTGTAGCAATAGAAGCGTGATCCATTCCAGGAATCCAACACGCATTTTTCCCCATTAAACGAGCACGACGAATAAGTACATCTTGTATGGTATTGTTAAGCATATGCCCCATGTGCAACACCCCAGTTACATTTGGTGGGGGAATGACAATAGTGTAAGGCACTCTTTGGTCCACTTCCGAATGAAAATAGTTGTGTTTCATCCAGTAGTCATACCATTTATCCTCTACTAAACTAGCATCATATTTTGATGAAATGCTCATAAACTGGAACCGTTTTAAATACAGTCCACTAAAGTACAACTATCTAGAAAACTAAGAAATGAAAAGATGTAATTTTAAGTTCCATCAACCCAACTTCATCCAGCTTTGTTTTTTTGTGGGCGTTCCCTTTCAGGTCGCGCTGTCCGCTATATCTTTTTTGCCTGATATCGTTTTACATCAACTATTTGATATTTACCCATCCTCTTTTGTTGAGATATGGACCTTTGTTTGATCAATTGATCTATGTGAACTTCATCTAGGAAGTAACCTGTCAACCTTACCTCGTTAATCAGTGAGCTAACAACTACAGGTCAATAGAATACTTCAAAATTAAGTGTGATATCAACATCAGAAATGAGATAAAAAAGGCAAAAAAGGCAAAAAAGGATGCCACTGCCATCGCTAACGCAACATCAAGCACTAAATGAAAAGATATACCCGTATTGTGGAATACATACGCTAGCAAATACCAGAATTTTTATCCGTTCAATTAGTTAGAGGTTTTTTATAATTTCGTACTTTTAACTCGAAATTAAAAATCATGAGAAATATATTCACACTCGCATTATCACTGTGCATAAGCCTAATCGCTATTGGACAAGAAGAAAAGCCAGCACTAAAATTTGAAACAGAAACCATAGACTATGGCAAGATTCCTCTCGGTTCCGACGGTAAACGAGTGTTTATTTTTACCAATGTTGGTACAGCTCCTTTAATCATTACTAGAGTTCAAGCTTCCTGTGGTTGCACGGTGCCAAAAAAACCAGATGCCCCTGTGATGCCTGATGAGAACGGACAGATAGAAGTGTCTTATGATACCAAAAGACCAGGAGGATTTTCAAAGGCTATTACCATCTTTTCAAATGCAAAAACTCCTCGTAAAATATTAAAGATTAAAGGATTTGTAGAAAAAGTGGTTGCGCCTGAGAAAAAACAAAATATGTTATCAGACGATAGCTAAATCAATTTTTCAAGTCGAAATTTAACGTTTAGAAACTGATTGTTTCTGACAATTACTAACTTGATTTTCATCCGAGGCTTTTTCTGAAAAATTTCAACAATATCTTGTAGCTTATAGTTGTAAACTTCCTTACCATTAATTTTATAAAGGACATCACCTCTACGAACACCAGCTTTGTATGCAGGTGAATGTAACAGAATTTCTTGCACTCTGTAACTAGGCTTAAACTTGTAAGTATAATTAGCGATAATACTAATAGAATTGTTAGTATCTTTTCCAAATGCCTCCGCAGGAGTTAATTGCTTTTCCTCTACAAGCACCTTACCGTTGTAAACAACTTCAATACCACTCATATTATATTCAAACCCACCCTTAAAAGAGCGATTTTTCTTCAACATGATCTTTTTATGACGATAATCGATCCACACTTTGAAGCGCTTGAGAATATTATTTCCTATGCTCCCATTTCTCTCCGTGTACCTTCGTGCATTTTTAGTAGAAATACTATCAAGAAATGAAGCTGTGGGCTCTAGAATTTGAAACTGTCCAATTTCCAATTTACAAATACGACTCCTTTTACCGTAGATGATTCCACTTAAACCTACCCCTAAAAAATCATCAAAAAACTCTTTGGGAGTGACAATCTCCTCTTTTGAATGTTCAAAAAGCCACAGTGCATCAGAACCCCCAGAATCAATGAGCATTTTTACAGGAATTTTTTGCGCTTGTTCATTGATACTAACATTGACATCCATATAGGGCTTGTTCTGATAAATCGTAAGAGGAAACACTTCACATTTTCTGCACACTTCCATGTTAAAATGTTCAGGGTTGTAAAACCTGATGTTCTTTTTTCGGTAATCAATGCGAATAACCAACGATTTGAGAATATCGTAGCCTATCACACCGTGAATGGTAATCCCCATTTTTACTGAGAGATCAAACTCATCTCTTAAAATGATATAGGTTTTGTGATTTGAACTGATCAAATTCTGAATCCTAAAGCGATTACTTTTGGAAACAATGGCTTCAACAGGAGTTCCATTCCCCAAACCCCTCAACTGATATTTTTCATCCTGCTTAAAAAACACCGAATCTCCCTTTGCTGCATTAAAAACAATGGTTTTATTGACGCCAGTATCAAAAATAAAATTGAGACTTCTACCATTGATCTCCATAGGAATAACAATCAAATTATTAATCAAGCGAAATTCAGTATCCTGAAATTTCCGGTTTTTATCCAAGAACTGAAAGCCTTCCTGACCAAAAATCCAGAAGGGGTTTACAAGAAAAAAAAATATCACTAGAAGTAAAGTGCAATTTCTCAAATCCAATAGCTATTGTAAATTAACTACCTTGCGGTAAGCCCAATAAGGAACCTCAAGGAATATTTTGACAGAATTTTGACAGAATATGAGGAATGCTTTTCAATGAAGCCCTCATTTACTGCTTCGCAAATAAAGGTACGGATTTTACAAAAATGAACATGCCGCAAGTAAAAAAAATGCAGTTTTTAAAAACATCTAAAAAACGATATTTCTAAAATATATTTTGCAAATTTGTATTGATTTTTAACCTAATCTTCTATGCCTTTCATATCAAAAAAAGGGCAGACGATGCCCGAGTCTCCCATAAGAAAGCTAGTTCCTTATGCAGAGGCTGCCAAGAAAAAAGGAACCAAAGTGTATCATTTAAACATTGGGCAACCAGATATCAAAACACCCCAAGTTGTTCTAGATGCCGTTAAAAACAACGATATCGAGGTGCTTTCTTACGCCCGTTCCGAAGGTTCTGAAGGTTACAGGGAAAAATTAGCATTGTATTACAAAAAAAATCAGATATACATCCATGCCAATGATATCATCGTAACCACAGGAGGATCAGAGGCCTTACTATTTACTATTGGAAGCATTGCTGATACTGGCGACGAAGTCATTATTCCAGAACCCTTTTATGCCAACTACAACGGCTTTTCAACAGCCTCGGGGGTGAGTGTTGTTCCAGTGACCTCCACTATCGATACCAATTTTTCACTACCTAAAATTGAGGATTTTGAACAATTAATCACACATAAAACAAAAGCCATCTTAATTTGTAATCCAGGCAATCCAACGGGCTATCTGTATAGTAAAGAGGAAATAGAAAAACTTAAGCAACTCGTTTTAAAGCATGATCTTTTTCTCATTGCTGACGAAGTTTACAGAGAGTTTACCTACGATGGAAATACCCATCATTCTATCATGGCAGAAAAAGGTCTTGAGCAACACGCTATTGTCATTGATTCTGTGTCCAAACGTTATAGTATGTGTGGTGCGAGAATTGGCTGTATTGTTTCAAAAAACAAGGAATTTATAAATACCGCAATGAAGTTTGCTCAAGCACGACTGAGTCCCCCTACCTATGCCCTACTCGCCAGTGAAGCAGCACTTGATACTCCGCAGCGTTATTTTGATGAGGTGATTGAAGAATATGTAGATCGACGAAATACGTTAATTTCTGAATTACAAAAGGTAGAAGGAGTGAAAGTAGCTAGGCCTAAAGGAGCCTTTTACTGTGTGGTAGAATTACCTGTTGATGATACTGACGCTTTTGCGCAATGGTTACTAGAAAAGTTTAACGATAATGGTGAAACAGTGATGATTGCCCCTGCCGCTGGCTTTTATTCAACTAAAGGTTATGGGAAAAAGCAAGTGCGAATTGCCTATGTCTTAAACAAAAAAGATCTTGTTCGCTGTGTAGAAATTCTCAAAAAAGCGTTAACACAATACAATGCTTAGTTGAATATTCAACAAAACATATCACTTAAAAATTACAATACATTTGGTATCAATGTTACTGCCAAACGCTTTGTAGTGATTTATTCCCTTGAGCAATTAAAAGAATTACTAGCTAGAGAGAAAGACCTCTTTTTACTCAGTGGAGGTAGTAATATGCTATTGACAAGGGATATTGAACAACTCGTAGTTCATATCAATATCAAAGGCATTTCAATAGACGCCGAAGATGAAAATCATGTGTACCTAACCGTAAGTGCAGGTGAAGATTGGCATGAATTTGTCTTGTGGTGTATCGATAATGATTATGGTGGACTAGAAAATCTTTCGTTGATTCCAGGTAATGTTGGGACCAGCCCGATTCAAAATATTGGGGCGTATGGAGTAGAGGTAAAAGATGTAATAACCAAGGTTCAGGGCATAGTGATTGAAAGCGCAGAACAGGTGGAATTTTCCAATAGAGCTTGTGATTTTAGTTATCGAAACTCTATTTTCAAGCGCCAGCTAAAAGGAAAAGTAATTTTAACTTCAGTAAGCTTTAGGCTCACCAAGAACGATCACTCTTTAAACACAAGCTACGGAGCAATTGAGAACGAATTATCATCACAAGGAATTTCTTCACCCACAATTCGTGACATTTCTAAAGCGGTTATCAAGATACGTGAATCTAAATTGCCAGATCCAAAAAAAATCGGGAACAGTGGTAGTTTTTTTAAAAATCCTGTCATTGGAAATGAACAGTTTAAAAAATTACAAGACAGCTATACCAATCTTCCGTTCTATTCAGTTTCAGAGGAAAAGGTTAAGATTCCTGCAGGCTGGCTTATTGAACAAGCAGGTTTCAAGGGAAAGCGATTTGGTAACTATGGAATACACAAAAAACAGGCTCTAGTCCTCGTTAATTACGGAAACGCAAGTGGAAAAGACATCTATGAACTCGCTCAAAAAATCCAACATGCGATCTTCCAGCAGTTCGAGATCTCTCTAGAGATTGAGGTTAACGTTATTTGATGCATTCAATCCGTCACCATTGATCTGAGATAAGTACCTACAGAACATTTTAACTCAGAGAATACACATTGTCAATTCCTAGGCTGGTTAACAATCATCAGTCATTTGTACAGACTGCAGAATTCATGAAAGTTATCATCTGTTCCTTCTTTATCTTGATTCTTGATATATTCTAAGATTACCTCATCTGTAACATTACCACTACTCGCTACAAAATAACCTCTCGCCCACAAATGACGAACCCCAAAACTGTTGTTGTAAGGTCTTGAACTCACGCATCATTTTATACAACGTTTTACCTTTTATGCGTTGAACTAACTTACTCTCTGATAAAAACGAGGGGGCTTCGATACAAACAAGTGAACATGATCTTTTGATACATGTCCCCTCAAAATGTGAACATCTTCTACTTTACATATTTCTCTAACCAAATCCCGTAACCTCTGAGCTACTTGACCATACAAGACTGGCTTACGGTATTTTGTTATCCATACTATGTGAATCTTAAAATCATATCTCGTATCAGAACCACTCCTGTAATATTCCATAGCAGCAAAAATACTAAAAGTCTTTGCCTTAAAGGCGAGGGATTTCACCCATCCCAGAGTGAGACATTAAAAATTATTTGATTAATTGACTTAATTAATTTTAAATGTTTACTTGAAAGTAGAATTCGAATTAAATTTGGATTTTGATTTTTTAGAAACTTTATTAAATCATTATATCCATAATCTATTGGTAATATTGATCTTGTTATTTCTCCTTTTGAAAGAGGTATTGGATCAAAATTATCACCATATATCCAAGTGTCACGTATTTTATTATTTCTAAAAGGGAAATAATGAATGATACCGTCGGGGTATGTACCCCGGAAAACAAATTTTTCTGAAAAAAGTTTGGTTGGGTTTCCATTAAAATACCCCCACCCCCTCTAATTATTTATCATCCCTCCCCCCAAATATTCCTCCATTTAAAATCATCAGTTTCTGATTCTTGGGGTATCTCCTGAGGTTTATTGATGGCTCGTTCATCAATGTATCTGTTGAGGTGAGAACTTCTTACATATCTCTTATATGGGGTTATTTGAATCATTGGAAGTTCTTTTTCTTTTACCAATTTCTCAAAATGTTTTCTACTGATTTTTAAGGTTTCCATAACCTCATATTTAGTTAGTAATCTATCGTTCATTTTTTACTCCATTCTTAAATATTTCTTTTAATCTTTTCTGTTTCTCAATTGGTAATTCTCCAATCTTATCTTCTAAATGTTTTGATGTTTCTGAAATAATTGATTCTCTATATCTTTCATAACTCACAAATACATCAATTAAGGATGCAGTTGTATCAAAGATTTTATCTGGTGGTAAATGATAACCTATTTCCTTTGTAAATTGATATAAAACTACTCATTAACTCACCATGTAGTTGACCTGAATCTTTCTTCATAATTGTATCTCCTTATTTAATAATTAACCTTTGATGAGTGTTTCTGATTCTCAGAATCATCTCATCGTTTCAGTTTACTTGTTAACTGAAACATTGTATAGGTTGATAACCTAATACACCAATCCCCTTAAAGGATTTTTACTCCCTCAGAGAACTTTAAGTCTCAATTCACAATGTAGATTTCCTCAGACCAGTTCGTTGTCACCCATATCTGATTTATACTACAAATCTTTCGACCCTATCGGTGAACCTCATCCATTATGTTCAGATATTATTTCAATCCTATAGATTACTAACCGACTTCTAATCCAAATCCTATATCCTTGGTAAAGGATGGTCGATGGATGATAGGTGTTTTACCCTTTGTTGGACACCTGAGTCTGTGGTAACTTCTTACCACTTTCATTCATATATAAATATGATTCTACAATTAATAACACTAAATTCTCAGAGATTTTTTTATTTGACAGAAAAGGTGTTAAAGGGTGTTGGACTTTATGGTAAATAATGGAGTAGGGTTAATGTTGGGGTGAGTTTACTATTAATGGAGAACTATATAGGTTCTATGTATACATCACCAACCTCAACAATATCTTTTCTGTTGATTCTTTCTTCTCTAATCTTACCTTTTTTGTAGATAGAATGTACTTTTGAGTTGGTAAATTCTGTATTTAGAGGGGTTTTTAATCCCTCATCATTGAATATTTTAGAAATCTTTCTGTACCCAATAGGGGTAAGATTATCTTCCTTATATCCTTTAATTCTATCAAACAAATATTGTTGATATTCGGAATAATTGGATTCCCAAAGTTTAGTTGTAATAACTGATATTGTGAATGTTACGAGTAGATTTGAGGGGTAAGATGAACGGTTCCTTAATACTACTCTACTGTGACAGACTTAGCTAAGTTTCTGGGTTGATCTACATTTTTTTCTAACATCACAGCAATGTGATACGAGAGCAATTGTAGTGGTATGGTAGTCAATAACGGGGTTAGTGCTTCTTCTGTCTCAGGAATTTCAATAACGTGATCTGCGATCTCTTTTACAGTAGTGTCTCCTTCTGTTACAATGGCAATAATCTTCCCATTTCGTGACTTAATTTCTTGGATATTGCTTACTACCTTTTCATAGTGTCCTTTGTTGGTTGCAATAACAAAGACAGGCATATTTTCATCAATTAAAGCGATTGGGCCGTGTTTCATTTCTGCTGCGGGATATCCTTCTGCATGGATGTAAGAAATTTCTTTGAGTTTAAGAGCTCCTTCTAATGCAACAGGGAAGTTAAATCCTCTTCCTAGGTAGAGGCAGTTGCTAGCTTCTTTGTATACGGAAGCGATGTGTTTCACTGTATCGTCTATCTTTAGCAATTTTTCTACTTTTTTCGGAATTAGCTGCATTTTTTGTAGGTACATGTGGAAAGCAGAATTCGATAGGGTTCCTTTTAATTGTGCTAGCTTTAATGCAATTAAGGATAGTATGGTTATCTGAGTGGTAAATGCTTTTGTAGATGCTACTCCGATCTCTGGTCCTGCGTGAGTGTAGGCGCCTGCATGTGTTTCTCGTGCAATTGAAGATCCCACGACATTACATATTCCAAAGACAAACGCTCCTTTTGACTTTGCTAACTTAATGGCTGCTAGAGTGTCTGCTGTTTCTCCTGACTGAGAAATGGCAATTACAACATCTTTTGTGGTGATGATTGGGTTTCTGTACCGAAACTCTGAGGCATATTCTACTTCTACGGGTATCCTAGAGAGGTCTTCAAAAAGATACTCTCCAACTAATGCTGCATGCCAAGAGGTTCCACATGCCACTACAATAATACGATCGGCACGTGTAAATTTTCCTAGATTGTCATCTATGCCAGCCATTTTGATAATCCCTTCATCAGCTAGCATTCTCCCCCTGTAGGTATCTGTAATGGCCTTGGGCTGCTCATAGATCTCCTTGAGCATAAAGTGATCGTATCCTCCTTTTTCTATCTGTTCCAAACTCAGCTGTAACTCTTGTATATTAGCATCAACAATAGAATCGTCATAAATTTTACGGACCCCTACCGCTTTACCTAGTTTGATAATGGCCAACTCTTCGTCTTCAAGATAGATCGCATCTTTGGTGTATTCTATAAAGGGTGATGCATCTGAGGCTACAAAAAACTCTTTTAAGTCCTCCCCAATTCCAATAGCAATGGGGCTCCCTAGTTTTGCAACAATAATTTCATTTGGTTTTGATTTATCAAAAACAGCAATGGCATAGGCTCCTATCACTTGTGTTAGTGCTAACTGAACTGCCTTCCCTAGCTTACACCCTTCTTGTTTTTTTACTTCTTCGATTAGGTTAATTAATACTTCTGTATCTGTATCACTTTTAAAAGTGTATCCTCTAGAAGTTAGTTCTTTTTTTAGGGTGTCATAATTTTCTATGATTCCATTGTGAACAATAACTAATTTACCTGATTGAGAGAAGTGTGGGTGCGAATTGACGTCATTTGGTACTCCGTGAGTTGCCCATCTTGTGTGACCAATTCCGATTTTTCCTTCTTTTCCAGAGGGACTTTGATCAACAATCCCTTCGAGATCTAATACTTTTCCTTTTGTTTTCGTTAGGGCTATTTGGTTGTTGTTAAATAGCATTAGACCAGCGCTATCATATCCTCTATATTCGAGTCTTTTTAATCCATTAATAACTATGGGGTAAGCATCTCTATATCCAATATAACCCGTTATTCCGCACATAAGTTTTAATGTTGGTTTAGTCTTCTTCTAACGTTTTAATTGAATATGATATTGTTAGTATTGGTCTTCGATCTCCATGGGTGGGATCGTTATTTAACAGCATCACTGTCTTGGGATTCCAACTGTAATTCCTTACGATTGTATCTGACGGGTTGGTGGGCACTGGTACATCTGTTGGACTAAAGACTTTAACTCCTAGTGGTTGTAAATCTTGTGAATTTCCAGAGATTAGCTCAGAAATATAGTCTGTAATTTTAAACGTATAGTTGTCTGGGTTTCCATTACTGTCTTTATTTAAAAACCCATCCATTGCTCCAACACCTTCTGTCACGGCATCTATCAATTGTGATTGTACCGTTAGGCCGTCTTTGAATGCAAATAATCTAAAGGGTGTGTTAATTGTATCTGAACCCACAGTTGCTTTATCAACGTAAAGCGTTAATGTTGCATCATTAACTAGCCAGTCTTGTGATCTTAGGTTATCTAATTGATCGCTTGAAAGAATTTCTACCTGAGCCATACTTCCTGCTGTTCCTTGGATTGGAATCTTACCTGAAGGAGGTGTTGGTCCAGGGGACATTTTATATTCACTGTTTCTAATTCCAGAAAGCAGAAAGCTATCTGTTTTTTTAATTGTATCGATAATTACAGTCCCACTATTTCTGTACACAGTATTGGTGTAATAGATCTCAACCATAGGTTGGAGTGTGGTGTTTGTAAAACTTAACGACACCATAGAGCCTTCATTTCCCCTAGCTTGAATTTTTAGACCTCTAAAGTAGTTGTTAAATGCGTCTTGGGAGGTAAAACCATCACTTTCATACTGATCTAGAAAAAGTTCTTTTATTCTAGATTTTTTTAGTGGAATGTTAATATAAGGGTTTGAATTTGTGTATCGAATAGTGTCAGTTCCATAGATGTCACCAGAGTTTAATCTCCTTAGAACATATCGTGCAGTATCTCTTCTATTTGGGAAGAATTCAAAGTCTTCAAAATGGTTGAGTTTTTCACTGTCTATTTCATAGGATTGATCGGAATAAAATTCATTCCCGACCGAGGGATCTGTTGGGTTCAGGGAATTAAGATACGTCTGAAGTCTGAATACATTTAAGGTAAATGACTGGCTCTGGTCTCCTATGATTGAATCAAGTTGGAAATCTGGTCCAGTGGCGTCTGTTCCACTAAGGGTTGCTTGGTATGGTAACTTTAGAAATACGGTATCTATTGTAGTGACAACGGTGGTATCTGATAGGTATTCGTTGTCCACAAGTCTCAGATTCGTGGGTATTTGTAATTGCGAGATGATAGAAGCTTCTATTTTTTTATAGTTTGCATTGTTGTAAACACCTAATAAATATTGGCCTAAAGACCCCCCAATCGCTAACCCATCTGCTCTTACAGTTTCAACATTCTTTCCTGTAACAATTACTTCTAGGACAGTATCTCCAGTTGAAAATTCATTATTACTAACAATGGTCGTACCAATGTCTGTAAAGTCTTCTTCACATGAGATCACAACGCTTGCTAAGAGGGTAAAACAACCCACACAAAGCAATGATTTTGCCATTTTTTTGATCATAACTACTTTGTCAATTATTCCTGGGATATGAGTTCTTTGTAAAAGTTTAAATAGGGGTCAAAGGAGTCCTCATGTTGAAATGAAAGTTGGTGTGTTGAACTGTCATTGATGTAATCTTGCAGTTCTTTTGAAAGTGAATTGCTTCCTTGTACTATTGCATCAGAATTATCAATAGCACATTTGATAATATTTGGATAGCTTGGGGTTTCTAGGCTACTGATATTTAACTCGTCTAATTTATCAAATTTTAACTTGTCTAAAAGTTCTTTGTTTAGAACGCCTTCAAAACCATTGTCATAGACTGAGGTTACAATTTTACTTTCTGCAAATAATGGTTCTTCGCCATAATATTTTTTTAGGTAAAGCGGTAATAGCGACGCCATCCAACCATGAACATGAATTATGTCTGGAGCCCAATTTAACTTTTTTACTGTTTCTATAACGCCTTTTGCAAAAAAGATCGCTCTCTCGTCATTATCGGAGAATAATTGGTCATCTTCATCAGTAAATACTGCTTTTCTTTTAAAATATTCGTCGTTGTCTATGAAGTACACTTGCATTCTCTCTTTAGGAATAGAAGCCACTTTAATAATTAGCGGCATGTCCATGTCATTAATTATTAAATTCATCCCAGACAAACGAATGACTTCATGTAATTGATGTCTTCTCTCGTTGATTACCCCAAAACGTGGCATAAATATTCTTGTCTGTATTCCGTTTCCGTGTGCTTTTTTTGCAACGTTAAATGCTGTAGATGCAATTTCTGTTTCTGGTAGGTAGGGGACAACTTCTGACGAAACGTATAGTATTCTCTTATCTTTCATTAAATCTATGCCTTTGATATGGCTGCAAAACTACGAATTATTATGCAAAATCCATGTTAAAATGCTAAGTTTGCACAGATTCACAGGAACTACACATGAAGGTTTTTACCACTAAGGAAGCGCTTAAAACCCACCTAAATAATTCTTCGCTATGCGCAAAGCAGATAGGATTTGTTCCTACAATGGGAGCTCTTCACGAAGGTCATCTCTCGTTGTTGAGAGAGTGCAAAAAGAATAACTCTATTAGCGTGGTGAGCATTTTTGTAAATCCCATTCAATTTGACAAAAAGGATGATTTGGAAAGATATCCACGAACCTTATCGAGTGATTTAAGATTATTAGAAGATGAAGGCTGCGATGTAGTTTTTACTCCATCTGTGGATGAAATGTATTCAAAAAATAGCTCTACGTTGCAGTTTGATTTTGATGGCTTGGAGGATACAATGGAGGGAGCGTTTAGATCAGGGCATTTTAATGGTGTGGGAACAGTTGTTAAATTGCTATTTGAGATGATAAATCCTACTCGTGCCTATTTTGGAGAGAAAGACTTTCAGCAGTTGCTAATTATCCGTAAGATGGTTGAAAAATATCAACTTCCTATACAAATTATTGGGTGTTCTATTTTTAGAGAGTACAACGGACTTGCCATGAGTTCTCGAAATGAACGGTTGTCTAAAAGTGCAAGACAGGAAGCCGCTTTGATCTATCGTGTTTTGACCGTTGTTAGAGAAATGACGACAAATCATTCGCTTGAGGATATTCATCAATGGGTCTGTCTTCAATTCAAGGACCACCCTCTCTTTTCCCTGAAATATTTTATTATTGCTGATGAAAGTACGCTGCAAACAGCTACAATTATTGATCCTAAAATTTGCTACAGGGCTTTTATAGCGGTTAAGGTCGGTTCCGTTCGGTTGATTGATAATATTGCGCTTTGGGGATAGAGAATTTTTTAAAACGAAGGGTTCTTGTGACCAATTTACAACTGTATTCTGCTTGTCTGATTTGACCTTGTTAGAGTCATTAAACGAAATGCTGCTATTTACCGTGATTTTTTTGTTTGGCCTAAAGGATATTTGAATGCTGCGTTAGCGATAGCAGCGGCATCCTTTTTTGCCTGTAAAGTGCAAAAAAGATATAGCGGATAGCGCGACCCAAAGGGGAACGCCCTTAAAGAAGAACGCGTATCTAAGCTTGCCTTTTTTAGTTTTATTATCCATTTTCAGAATCAAAAAAATAGTACTTTTGCCTTATGTTAGTACAAGTAGTGAAATCTAAAATCCACCGCGTTAAGGTAACAGGTGCTGATTTAAATTATATCGGGAGCATTACGATTGATAAGGATCTTATGGATGCCGCAAATATTATTGAGGGTGAACGTGTGCAGATCGTTAACAACAACAATGGTGAACGATTAGAAACCTACGTGATTCCTGGTGCTTGTGGTAGTGGAGAAATCACATTAAATGGTGCTGCGGCAAGAAGGGTTGCTGTGGGTGATGTGTTGATTCTCATTGCTTATGCTTTTATGGACTTTGAAGAAGCAAAAACGTTTGATCCCGCTCTTGTTTTCCCTAATGAAATGACCAATACACTCACGTAATTTTGAATCTAACTTTTAAGAAGTCCTTGAAGATGATCATTCCTTTCGTTTTTGGCGGATTTTTGGTTTGGTATTCTTTTTCTGATATTGATTTTAACAAGTTTACTGCGGATCTAAAAAATGCCAATTACTGGTGGATAGGGCTAAGTTTGTTATTTGGAATTTTGAGTCATACTTCAAGGGCGTACAGATGGAGTTTTATGCTGGAACCCATGGGCTATACACCAAGGCTTGCTAATAATGTATTGGCTGTATTGGTTGGTTACTTGGTCAATTACACTATTCCTAGAGCAGGAGAGGCTTCTAGGGCATTGGTACTTACCAACTATGAAGGTATTCCTTTTGAGAAAAGCTTTGGAACTATTGTTGCAGAGCGGGTAGCAGATTTACTAATGCTGGTTGTGGTTGTGATTGTTACGTTATTTTTACAATTCGATTTTATTCTTGGACTCTTGACCAAAAAAGATGATGTGGATGCGAATTCTTGGTGGCTGTGGGTTTTCTTTGGTATCTTAGTCTTCGGGACAATGGTTTTTTTTGTTTATGTCAAAAAAGCAACATCGGGGTTTGGTTTAAAGATCAAGAATATGTTAAATGGTTTGGTTGAAGGTATGTTGAGTATCTTTAAAATGAAAAAGAAATGGTTGTTTATCTTCCACACCATCTTTATTTGGATCATGTACATTCTTATGTTTTGGGTGGTGACCTTCTCTATTGATGGGTTATCTGTTCCTATTGGTGCTATCTTAGTAGGTTTTATTGCAGGGGCATTTAGTATTGTTGCAACACCTGGCGGGATTGGATCTTATCCGGTCTCTGTGAGTGCGGCATTTGTCTTGTTTGGTGTCTCTAAGGAGCTCAGCGATTCATTTGGTTGGATGATGTGGGGATCGCAAACAGCTATGGTGATTTTCTTTGGAGGGTTGTCATTCTTGTTGCTTCCCATATACAATAAACAGCAGTAATTTTCTTTTTTGTGTGTAAATCATTTACTGGATGACTAAAACTAAGACCTCTTTTTTCTGCCAGAATTGCGGAACTCAACACGCCAAATGGATGGGACAATGTACTATTTGTGGTGAATGGAATACGATTGTAGAGGAAGTAGTTCAAAAAGAAGTACAACGAGAGTGGAAACAATCTACTTCTGCTAAAGGAGTCTCTAAGCCGCTTAAAATTAATGAGATTGTTCTTAATCCTGAGGAACGAATTTCAACCAATAACTCAGAATTAGATCCTGTTTTGGGTGGTGGGTTAGTGCGTGGTTCGGTTACTTTACTTGGTGGCGAACCAGGTATTGGGAAATCTACTTTACTACTACAAATAGCTCTTTCTATTCCACAAAAAGTGTTGTATGTCTCTGGTGAGGAAAGTCAGTCGCAGGTTAAAATGCGAGCAGAACGGCTGATAAATCGTTCTTCAGAGTGTTTAATTCTTACTGAAACGAATACACAAAATATTTTTCGAAGTATTGAAGAGATAGAGCCAAACGTACTGGTCATTGATTCCATTCAAACACTGCATACAAATTCTATTGATGCTTCTCCTGGGAGCATTTCTCAAATTAGAGAAACCACAGCTGAACTGATTAAATATGCCAAGGAAACTGCTACTCCTGTGCTGCTCATTGGTCACATCAACAAAGAGGGACAGATAGCAGGGCCTAAAATTTTGGAACACATGGTAGATGTGGTACTTCAGTTTGAAGGCGATCGAAATCATGCTTACAGAATTCTGAGATCACAAAAAAACCGATTTGGCTCTACGGCAGAGTTAGGCATCTACGAAATGCGATCAAATGGATTGCACGAAGTTTCCAACCCATCTGAAATACTTATTTCAAAGAAGGATGCCGATCTTAGCGGAACAGCGATTGCATCGACCTTAGAAGGGATTCGGCCGTTGATGATCGAAATTCAGGCTCTGGTGAGTAGTGCGGTCTATGGAACTCCACAGCGAACGACTACAGGCTATAATCTAAAACGGCTTCACATGGTACTGGCTGTTTTAGAAAAACGCGCAGGTTTTAAGTTGGGGACTAAAGATGTCTTTCTTAATATTACAGGAGGTATTTCTGTTGATGACCCTGCTATTGATCTTGCTGTTGTTGCTTCAATCTTGTCATCTAATCAAGATATTGCCATCTCTCCTCATATCTGCTTTACTGGGGAAGTGGGCTTGGCTGGCGAAATAAGGCCTGTCTCTAAGATTGACCAGCGAATCACTGAAGCACGAAAGTTAGGTTATAGGACCATTGTCATTTCCAAGTATAACCAAGTTACTGTCCAAGAGGAAGAAATACAACTTATCTTAGTTGGCAAAATTAATGAAGTTTTTGCAGCGTTATTTGCTTGAGCTTTCTAGCAACTAGAAATTATTAGAAGAGGTTTTTATCTCTTATTTACCTGTTTGATGTACCTCTCTAATGCCATTGTCATAGACGGTGTCTCTGGTGTTGGTGCAGTAATATTACATTTTAAACCTGCTTCGTTGGCTGCTTTAACAGTTGAATTCCCAAATACTGCGATCCTCGTACTGTTTTGTTTAAAATTGGGGAAATTTTTAAAGAGAGAGTCAATTCCCGATGGACTAAAAAATACCAAAACATCATAGAATACGTCTTCTAAATCGGACAGATCACTAACAACGGTTTTGTACAAAATTGCTCTTTTCCATTGAACCCCAAGGGAGTCTAACTCTACGGGAATGAGTGGTTTTAATTTATCAGATGACGGCAGTAAGAATTTTTCATTTTTATGCTTTTTGATGAGTTTCAGCAATTCTGAAAATGTTCTTGTTCCCACGTAAATCTTACGCTTTCTATACACAACATATTTTTGTAGATAATAGGCTACAGCTTCAGACTGACAAAAATACTTCATAGTGTCTGGAACTTTAAAACGCATCTCTTCTGCAATCCTAAAAAAATGATCTACAGCATTTCTACTTGTTAGAATGATGGCAGTGAACTTAGACAAATCGATTTTTTGTGTTCTGACTTCTTTGGAGTTCACACCCTCTATATGAATGAAAGGTCTGAAATCTATCTTCACTTTTTGCTTTTCAGAAAGTTCCAAATAAGGGGATGTCTCTGTCTTAGGTGCTGGCTGGGAAACCAATATAGTTTTCACTTTCATAATCTACAGCTTCTTTAATTATATCATCAGCTTTAATACCACCAATAACGGTGGTATTTCGAAGGCGCAAAGGTACAAAATAAAATAAAACAACTCTTTTAGGATTAGATTTTTGTTGTATATCAAAATAATTACAAATCGAACTAAAAATAATGCAGCAATTCCTATCGATAGCAATACAATCCACGTAAAGTCTCCCTTTGCATTTTCAAATCCGTAAAAGCAACACAGGTTTAAAAAGAATATTCCAATAGAGATGGAGCATAAATACACTCTTTTAGAGATAAAAAAACAGCTCAGTTGCTCTGTTATTTGAAAAAGATTTAAAAGGAGGTTTTCTACTATAATTCTTCCCAAGATATAGACTAAAATATACGATGCAACTTGAGAAAATTCTAAAAAAGAAAACATCCACTTTCCTTGACTATAGCTGAGTAAAAAATAGGACGACAGTGATATGTTTACGAATGAAAAGAAAAGAAAGCTCAGGTCAAAGATGCCTAAAAATGGCTTCTTTTCCTGTACATTGATCTCTATGAACCCTCTATTGAAAATAGACAATGCATACCCTTTCATCTTCTCAGCATTAAATAGTTTGAGTAAAAATAAAATGAGCAAACACAACACAAATATTGCAGTAATCCAATCATAGGACACGATTACTCGTTCATTTGCTTGTGTTAAGAGATATTTCACACGTTTAAATTTATACTAACTATTTAGCATTTAACTATTTCCTCTCATTTAGGCGTCGACCTTTATTCGACCAATCCCTCGATGAGGGTTTCACACGTTTAGATTTACATTAGATGTTTGATTTTAAGCATTTCCTTTTGTCGAGATATTGGATTTTTTGGTCAATCTATCAAAAAGGGCTTTATCAATGCTACCCCAGCAAAAGTACGTGATTTTTTGAATGAATCCCTTCGGATTTTCTACTGCAGTGATATTTTAAATCCAACTGTATCTTTGACTAAAGACACTGTTTTTTAGTATTTTTTTAAATAAACTTTAGCGTCCTCACTAAAATTTTTGGGAGTAAAAAAATGTATCTTTGTGATCTCACTTGATCGTTTTATGGCAGATGCACTTGTTATTATTCCTACCTACAATGAGAGAGAAAACATTGAAGGGATCATTCATGCTATCTTTAATCAAGAGAAAGACTTCCACATACTTGTGGTAGATGACAACTCTCCTGACGGGACAGGAGAAATTGTTAAAACCTTAATAAAAAAACATCCCAATCAACTTTTTATCGAGGAACGAAAAGGCAAAAATGGTTTAGGTACTGCCTACATACACGGTTTTAAATGGGGTCTCGCAAAAAGTTATGAGTACATTATTGAAATGGATGCAGATTTCTCTCACAATCCAGAAGATTTGATTCGACTATACAATGCCTGTGCAAAAAACGGAGCTGACGTTTCCGTAGGGTCGCGATATTCTAAAGGAGTGAACGTGGTAAACTGGCCTATGAAAAGAGTCTTGCTCTCTTATTTTGCTTCTAAATACGTGCGTTTTGTTACAGGACTTCCAGTACACGACACGACTGCTGGATTTGTATGTTATAAACGTTCTGTCTTGGAGACAATTCAACTTGATAAGATCCGTTTTGTGGGTTATGCTTTTCAAATTGAAATGAAATTTAAATCATGGAAACATCAGTTTAACATTCAGGAGGTTTCAGTAATTTTTACTGATAGAACAGCAGGAGAGTCTAAAATGAGTGGTGGGATTGTACATGAAGCCCTGTTTGGTGTGATTAAAATGAGATTAAAAGGACTGCGATGAACTCATATCTGATTAAAAACGCTAGAATTGTTAATGAAGGTACCATACTACACGGCGATGTTCTTGTTGAAAATGGAATTATCCAGCAAACAGGGTCTAACATTTTTAAAGAAGGTATTCCACTTTTGGATGCAAAGGATAAGTTCCTAATTCCAGGGCTTATCGATGATCAAGTTCATTTTAGAGAACCTGGACTTACTCACAAAGCAAATATCGCTACAGAGAGCAGGGCTGCAGTCTCTGGAGGAATCACAACTTTTATAGAGCAACCGAACACTATTCCCCAAGCAACAACACAAAAATTACTACAGGAAAAGTTTGATATTGCGGAAAAATCTTCCTACGTCAATTACTCATTTATGTTTGGAGGAACCAATGACAACCTAGAAGAATTGCTTAAAACAAATCCAAAGAATGTGGCTGGCATCAAATTATTTTTGGGATCTTCAACGGGGAATATGTTAGTGGACAATCCCGAAGTCTTAGAGGATATTTTTTCTTCTACAAAACTGATTATTTCTGTACACTGCGAGGATGAAGCGACTATCAAAGCAAATACTCTGCACTACAAGTCCATTTATGGCGATGATATTCCTGTTGAGCTACATCCAGTAATTAGGAGTGATAAGGCCTGTTATCTTTCTTCTTCTAAGGCCATAGAACTGGCAAAGAAGACAGGTGCCCGACTGCATATCTTCCATCTATCTACTGCCAAAGAAATGGTCTTGTTTAGAAATGACATTCCTTTAGAAAAAAAGCAAATTACTGCTGAAGTGTGTGTGCATCACCTGTGGTTCTCAGAGGAAGACTACAAAGACAAGGGCACCCTTATTAAATGGAATCCAGCAGTAAAAAAAGCAACCGATAGAGCGGCCTTGTGGGAAGCCTTACTAGATGATCGTCTAGATGTTATAGCCACCGATCATGCTCCCCACACCCTAGAGGAGAAGCAGCGGTCTTATACAAAAGCTCCCAGTGGAGGCCCTCTGGTACAGCATGCACTTCTAGCACTTGTAGAGAAGGTAAAAGAAGGAGTCTGGACAATGGAGAAACTCGTGGAAAAAGCCTGTCATAATCCTGCCAAAATCTTTCAGATAGAAAAACGAGGTTTTATTAGAGAGGGTTATTTTGCAGACCTTGTTCTTTTGGATGATAAAAAAACTCAGACTGTAAATAAAGACACCATTTTGTACAAATGTGGTTGGTCTCCCTTTGAAGGAACTACCTTCTCCTCTACAGTAACACATACTTTTGTGAATGGGGCTTTGATTTACGATAATGGGGCTTTTAATGACAAAATTAAAGGAAAGAGAATTACATTTAATCGAGAGTTATGAGGACTATCTCAATGATATTAGGAACATTCTTTCTTGTGTTATCATGCACAAGCAATACTATCTATAAGAAGCCAGAAGATTTGATTTCTGAAGATTCTATGGTTGTATTACTAAGAGATTTATATCTAGCAACCTCAGCAAAGAACTTCAAAAATAAAAATCTACAGCGCAAATTTAGCTACATTCCTCTGGTATATGAAAAACACAAAATTGATAGCAACAGATTTCAAAGAAGCAATCTTTATTATACCTCTAAAATAGATCTTTACGAGCCAATGTTAAAAAAGGTATTGGCCTCTCTTGAAAAAGATAGGTCTTTGTATGCCAAACAAAAAAAGATAAAAGACTCTACCAGACGGGATTCTCTAAAAAAAGTTCGCACAAAAAATCGTAAGAAGAACACGAATAACTTTGTTCCTGAAGAAAAAATGATAAAAGAATCTAAAGTCGTAAAAAAAAGCAATCAATAGTCATTGCATACCTGTTTAATCACATCTCTAATTTTTTGAAACTGAAAGTCCAATGCATTTTTTATTTTCTCAGAGCTGTAGTATGTTTTCGAATGTAGCGATCGTGCTGAGTATTTGCTTATCCTTGGTTTTCTGGAGGTGAGCTTAAACAAAAACCACTCCCATCTCCAAAAGGCTTCAGAGACCCAAGCAGCTACTGCTCTAGATGGG
The DNA here is from genome assembly GCA_964228785.1 of Flavobacteriaceae bacterium. Lineage (GTDB taxonomy): Bacteria > Bacteroidota > Bacteroidia > Flavobacteriales > Flavobacteriaceae > Polaribacter. The sequence continues at coordinate 52,634 of CAXRAW010000052.1, read as the reverse complement.
TGTTTCTTTCTAAATTCATCGGCAATGGTATTGAGGATTTCGGCAAAACTCTTATGCTCTGCAACCAAGACAAATCGTTCATTTTTCAGGGTGCTATTCATTAACTGGATCATTGCACTAACCACATCTTTCACTCCTACAAACCCCGTAACACCTTTTGTGTAATACGAAAATCCTTTATGAACCTTAGTAAATACTTTTCCAAAACCTGAGTTCCAAAACCCACTTCCCAAAATAACACCAGGATTCACAATAACCACATCAACTCCCTCTTGACTGGCTCTCCAAACTTCCATTTCACCCCCGTGTTTGGTAATGGCATATCCGTGATTTTTCTCACTATTCGACCACTGGTTATCTTCATCAGAAACTAGTTTTTTTGAATTCCCTCCTAGGGCTGCAATTGAACTTACATAGCAAAACTTTTTTACACCCACATCTATGGAAAGGTTCACCATGATAGCTGTTCCATGGATATTTACTTTTCGCATTTTGCGATAATCAGAAGGATCAAAAGAAATAAGCGCAGCACAATGATAAACCTGAGAGACTCCCTCAAAAACGGGAATCATACTTGGTACATCGGTAATGTCCGCCTGATGCCAATCAATTTTAGTGAAATATTCATCTCCTTTTTTGGTGTAGTAAGAAAAGACTTTTCGCACATTGGGTAGTCCGTCACGAGTTCGATAGACTGCTCTTACACGATCGTTTCTTAAGGTTAAATGATACAACAAATGAGAACCTACTAGTCCTGTTCCTCCAGTAACTAAAATCATATAACGAAGTTAGGTTATTTACGCTAGAAATGTATCTTTGTTATTGATAAAAGAAATTCTATTGTCTAAGTTCCTTAAGGATATTCTGAATGCGTATTTTAACTAGAAAATTATGACAAATTTCGTTGAAGAGCTACGATGGAGAGGCTTGCTGCATGATATCATGCCAGAGACAGAAGAATACCTATTAAAAAAATCGACTGTAGGATATATTGGTTTTGACCCAACAGCTGATTCTTTGCATATTGGAAGTTTGGTTCAGATTATTGTCTTAAAACACTTTCAAAGAGCTGGTCATCAACCCATTGCTCTAGTTGGTGGTGCTACTGGAATGGTTGGGGATCCTTCAGGAAAATCCAAAGAACGCAATTTACTGACCGAAGAAACGCTTCAGAAAAATATCAAAGGGGTGAAAGATCAATTGTCTCGCTTTTTAGATTTTGATATTACCACTAGCAATGCTGCCATTTTGGTCAATAACTATGATTGGATGGAAGATATTTCATTGATTGACTTTGTTCGAGATACAGGAAAGCACATCACTGTGAACTATATGATGGCAAAAGATTCTGTAAAAAAACGCTTAGGTGCTACTTCTAAGGAGGGGATGAGTTTTACTGAGTTTACCTATCAACTGTTTCAAGGATATGATTTTTACCACTTGTATCAAGAATATAATTGTAAGATACAGATAGGCGGTTCAGATCAGTGGGGAAACATCACCACAGGAACAGAACTCATACGAAGAAAATCTCAAGGCAAAGCGTATGCAATTACAGTCCCCCTAGTCACAAAAGCCGACGGAACAAAGTTTGGAAAAACAGAAGGAGGGAACGTTTGGCTTGATGCTAATAGAACTTCTCCCTACAAATTCTACCAGTATTGGTTTAACTCATCGGATGGGGACTCAGAAAAATACATCAAAATATTCACATTTCTAGATCAAGAAACCATTAATCAGCTTATAGAAAAGCATCAAGAAGCTCCACACTTGCGATTGCTACAAAAGAAAATAGGGGAAGAAGTTACTGTTATGACTCATGGACAAGAGGCTTATGAAAATGTGATTAAGGCAACCAATATCCTTTTTGGGAAATCAACGGCTAGCGATTTAAAATCGCTAGATGAACAAACATTTTTAGATGTTTTTGACGGTGTGCCTCAAGCTTCTATATCAAAAAAAGATATCGAAAATGGGTTGGATATGATTGGAGCTTTGGCTGCCAAAACAGGGTTTTTAAAATCCAATGGAGATGCTCGTAGAGCCTTAAAAGAAAATTCTATTTCCGTTAACAAGGAAAAAGTAAAAGAACACCATATCATTACCCTAGACGACTTAATTGCCAATACGTATGTATTATTACAGCGAGGTAAAAAAAATTATTATCTGTTAAGAGTCACATAAAAACCCATTTCGTTTTCTTGTATTAGTCAATAAAATAGCATTAAGAAACAGCTTATATGAAGACACCTATTATTTCTGCATTTTGTGCAATGATGATTCTTACCTCTTGTCAGGTTGAATCAAATAAAAGAACCATTACTGTGAATTATCCTAAAACCGAAAAGCAGCCCGTTGTTGACATCTATTTTAATACAGAGGTAACCGATAACTACCGATGGTTGGAAGACGACAGAAGTCAAGAAACAGAAGCCTGGGTGAAGACCGAAAACGAAGTTACCTTTAACTATTTAGATCAGGTTCCATACCGAGATCAGATTAAGAACCGACTAAAAACTTTATGGAACTACAAAAAAATAGGTTCCCCATTTAAAGAAGGTGATTATACTTATTATAGCAAGAATGATGGCCTTCAGAATCAGTCTGTGATTTACAGAAAAAAAGGTGACAACGGAGAAGAGGAAGTCTTTTTAGACCCAAATACTTTTTCTGAGGATGCAACTACGTCTTTAGGGGGATTACAATTTTCTAAAGATGGGAAAACAGCGGCCTATTCTATTTCTGAAGGAGGAAGTGATTGGAGAAAAATCATCGTTATGGATGCTGTGACAAAAACAATCAAAGAAGATACGTTGGTTGATATTAAATTCTCGGGAATCAGCTGGAAGGGCAACGATGGGTTTTATTATTCTAGCTACGATAAGCCTAAAGGAAGTGAGCTTTCAGCTAAAACAGATCAACACAAATTGTACTATCACAAGTTGGGCACCCCACAAGAGAATGACCTTGTTATCTTTGGAGAAATTGAAGCAGAAAAACACCGTTACGTGAGTGGATATCTAACAGAAGACGATCGTTATTTGGTGATCTCTGCGTCTACGTCTACCTCAGGAAATAAGCTCTTTATAAAAGATCTTACAAAGAAAAATAGTAAACTAATTTCTGTTATTGATCATTTTGATAGCGACACCTATGTTATTGACAATGTTGGAAGTAAATTATATCTGGTTACTAATTTAGACGCACCAAACCAAAAGATTGTTACTGTTGATGCTGGGAATCCTACTCCAGAAAATTGGCAGGATTTTATCGCAGAAACCGAGTATGTATTAAGTCCTTCTAGCGGAGGCGGTTATTTCTTTACAGAGTATATGGTTGATGCCATTTCTAAGGTGTTACAGTACGATATGGAGGGAACATTCATTCGCGAAGTTAAATTACCTAGTGTTGGAAATGCCAGCGGCTTTGGAGGGAAAAAAGGAGATACAACCTGTTATTACTCTTTTACCAATTATAAAACCCCAGCAAGTATCTACAAATACAACATGGAACGTGGAACTTCTGAGTTGTACTGGAGTCCCGCTATTGATTTTAATCCAGATGACTATGAAAGTACTCAAGTGTTCTACACTTCAAAAGATGGTACAAAAATTCCTATGATTATCACTCATAAAAAGGGACTTGAATACAACAGTAAAAATCCCACGATCTTATACGGATATGGAGGGTTTAATATTTCTTTGAATCCTAGGTTTAGCGTCCTACGAGCTGTTTGGATGGAGCAGGGAGGAATCTATGCAGTGCCTAATTTGCGAGGTGGCGGCGAATATGGAAAAGAATGGCACAAAGCGGGGACGCAGCTGCAAAAACAAAATGTATTTGACGATTTTATTGCAGCCGCTGAATATTTAATTGGAAATGAGTACACCTCATCGGATTATTTAGCCATAAGCGGAGGATCAAATGGCGGGTTGCTTGTAGGGGCAACGATGACTCAAAGACCCGACCTTATGCGAGTTGCTTTACCTGCCGTTGGAGTCTTGGACATGTTGCGTTATCATACCTTTACCGCAGGTGCAGGCTGGGCATATGATTATGGTACCGCTGAGCAGAGTAAAGAGATGTTTGAATATTTAAAAGGATACTCTCCTGTGCATAACGTAAAAACAGGTGTAGAATATCCTGCTACACTCGTCACAACAGGTGATCACGATGATCGCGTTGTACCAGCTCATAGCTTTAAGTTTGCTGCTGAGTTACAAGACAAACAAGCGGGTGCAAATCCCGTTCTCATTAGAATTGATGTAAAAGCAGGTCATGGTGCTGGAAAATCCTTAGATCAAGTCATTAACGAGTACTCGGATATCTATGGGTTTACTTTCTACAATATGGGGTACGATCAACTCCCCAATCCACCAAAAGCAGAGGTTAAAGAGTAAATACCTTAAAAACATCGTATGTTTGTCCCGCATTCATATGTGTGATTTTTTATGCTAAAGGTTAAAAATATCTCTTTTGGATATAACGGGCAAAAAGAAATTCTGAAACACTTTTCTTTTGAGCTTACCGCAGGGGAGCATCTCTGTATTATGGGAGAAAGTGGTTCTGGAAAATCTACTTTACTCAAAGCTATTTACGGTTTGCTAGATCTTAAAGGTGGAAAGCTTTCTTGGAAAAATCAACCAATTTTAGGCCCTGCTTTTCACCTAGTTCCTGGAATGGATTTTTTTAAATATGTTCCTCAGGATTTTGATTTAATGCCTTATACCTCTGTAGAAGAAAATATCGTAAAATTCCTCTCTCGTTTTGATCTTGAAGAAGCTCAACAAAGGGCTCAAGAGTTATTAGAAGTTGTAGAAATGCAACCTTTTGCAAAACAAAAAGTAAAGACTTTGAGTGGAGGGCAACAACAACGTATTGCTATAGCTAGAGCTTTGGCAAAACAGCCAGAATTAATCTTACTTGATGAACCATTCAGTCAGATAGATACCTTTAGAAAGAACTCGCTCAGAAGGACGCTATTTGCCTATTTAAAAGAAAATAATATTTCCTGTGTTGAAGCCACTCACGACGGAAGTGGTGCGTTATCCTTTGCAGATCAAGTAATGGTGATTAAAGATGGCCAAATTTTAGCAAAAGGAATTCCATCTAAATTATATCAAAACCCACCACATCTGGATGTGGCTACTTTATTTGATGACGTGAATGTGATGATAATCGATGGTAAAAAACACTTGCTGTATCCTCATCAAATTAAAATGGTACCCTCATCAGAGCACCGAGCAACAGTGAATAAATCCTATTATAAAGGGTTTTATTGGCTCATTGAAGCTGTGTTTGACGATGGAGTTATTTTTTTTCAGCATACAACACAAATCCCATCAGGAAATACGGTCAATATTGATTTTTCGTCCATTCCAAACTAGCTCAGATCCTTGTGTTTGCCCTAACAATAATCGACCAACGGGTGATGAAGTGGAAATGGCATGTGTAAGATATAACTTTTTTAGGCATGTAAAAAAGGGTTTAATCTAAGTAAAATAAATGCTTGATAGCACTGCTGAAAGCAAGCTGTTTTGGAGGATACAAAGCTATACTTGAGGAAATTAGAGATCGTATTGAGTCAATAATGCCTATACTCAGGATATACTAACGATGCCTTCATGAAAAAAATCACGTACTTTTAACGCCTAAAACAATTTGTGATGAATATCCTAGATGTTATAATTGTTGTCCTGCTTGTCTTTGCCTTTGTAAGAGGTTTTGTAAAGGGCTTTTTTGTAGAAGTTGCATCTTTAGTGGCTTTAGTTGGTGGTATTTGGGGGGCAATCCACTTTTCAAATTTTGCTGTAGCATTGTTGGAAGATTATGTAGACTGGAATAAAAATTATATCCTACTCGTTGCATTCGCTATTACGTTTATTGCAATTACCCTGGGGATTTCCTATCTAGGCAAAGGATTGACTAAAATGGCCGATATTGTGGCTCTAGGCTTGGTTAATAAAGTGACAGGAGGGATTTTTGCCTTCTTGAAAAGCTTGGTAATTATTAGTGTAGTTCTTATATTTTTTACCAAGTTGAACAATACCATCACCATTGTAAAGAAATCAACACTCGAAAATTCTGTGCTATACGTTCCAGTAAAAAGCGTCGTTCAAGTTATTTTTCCTTCAATTACAAGAAAATTTGAAACCGAGCAATCCAAGGCAAAAGAGCATACAGCATCTTCAGAATCCTTAAAGTCAGAATAAAACCCTTCTCGAAGAGCAAGACCTTCGAAGAAAACCTTATTTACAGAGAAGATGATGAGTTCTTCTTAAGCCATTGGATACAAGCATCAAACTCTTCAAATATCTTATCCTCTCCAACAAGATCAGGGATAATATCAATGCGCTCCATCATAAATCGCGGTTGTTGTTGAGGATGTACAAAAAGTACCGTTTTACCTGAATCTCTTAAGCTTACGAGCATGTCTTCTAAAGCATATAATCCAGACTGATCCATGTAGGGCATCCGATCCATACGAATGACAATAGTATGAGCAAAAGAAGGAATTTGCTTGGATAATTGCTGAAATTCACTGGTAAAACCGAAGAATAACGGACCGTTGATATGCTTTACGAAAACAGTATTTTTTAATTCTTTAGTAATGTCTTTTTCATCGTCCCAAGAGTCCTCACCCAAAGGTGTTACGGTCGATTTTTGGGCAGTTAAATCACCTGTTTTTTTCATAAAGATCAAAGAGGCAAAAACTAGACCAATACCCACAGCATAGATTAAATCCCAGAATGTGGCAAGAGCCATTACAGTAAACATAATCAATACTTCTGAACTAAGCTTTATAGCCCCAATTTTAAGATCTTTGGGTAAAGAAGAGATTGCTCTTAACCCTTTATAATCCATCACACCGATACCTACGGTAACTAGGATTCCCGCCAAAACAGCTTGTGGTATTTTAGAGGCCACAGACCCTAGGCCCAGAAGTACAACGAGTAGCATGATGCCAGCAATCATTCCTGATAATTTTGTTTTTCCTCCTGCATTGATATTCACTACTGTTCTAATGGTTGCACCTGCGCCCGGTATACCTCCAAAAATCGATGCAATACTGTTACCAATCCCTTGCCCTATCAATTCTCTATTGGGTTTGTGTTTGGTTTTGGTCATGTTATCGGCTACAACACTCGTAAGTAGCGAATCAATAGATCCTAAAAGGGCTAGAGTCAACGCTGTGAGAATATATGGACTCACAGTACTTAGATCGAAAGAAGTAAAAATGTCTACATTAGGCATGGGAAAGTCTGTTGGTATTTTCTCAATTGAAGCGTAGTTCAAATTCAACCCGACAGCAACCCCTGAAACAACAATCAATGCAACTAGTGAACTGGGAATTTTTGTTGTAATTCGCTTGAATCCATAAATAATAAAAATAGTGACCAATGTTAGTAAAAGCTCTAACCAGCGAACCTTTTGAAGCATTCTAGAGAGTGTTTTAAGAGACCCCAAAACTCCAGAGGCTTCTTTTTTTGCTAAATTCTGAGCTTCTTTGTACACCTTATCAGAGGAAATAAGCTTCCCTTGATTGACAGTTTCTTGATAGTCCTCCAAGGTTAAAACACCCTCTTTCTTTGCTTTTTCATCCAATATAGTTTTCAGCACAACTTGTTCTGCAAGAGTTTCAAACTGTTGAACAAATTGGGTATCCTCTTTTACATTGTATCCAAGTGAAGGAGCAAACTGAGAGATGATAATCATCAATCCGATAGCAGTCATAAATCCAGAAACCACGGGATAAGGAATGTAACGAATGTACTTTCCTAACCCCAAACCTCCCAGTCCAATTTGGAAAATTCCTGCAAGAAGAAAGACCGTTAGGATAGCGGGAAGTGCATGATTAATATCGCCATTATTGGTAGCAATAACTCCAGCAATCACAACTGTACTTAAGGCTGTCATTGGCGCTGTGGGGCCAGAAATTTGTGTTGAAGTTCCTCCGAATAGCGCTGCAAAGAAGCTGATGAAAATAGCACCATATAAACCAGCACTAGGTCCCAGCCCAGAGGCCACACCAAAAGCCAACGCTAATGGCAGGGCTACGATTCCCGCTGTAACTCCTCCAAAGAGATCCCCGCGAAGATTGGAAAAAAGATGTTTCATAAGCTAAATAAATTCACTATAAAGTCGCTGTTTTTTGGATTAAAAAAGCCAATGAATTTTCATTGGCTTTTAGATGGTTTTTTTAAAAGTTGACAAAGGTGATGATATTGATCTGATCTCTACTAGAGGTCTCAAAAACTTGACTCATATAGCCCAGTTCAAGTTTAACTCCCTTACTTATCTCACACCCAAGCCCGCCATAAACTCGATTTCTGTCAAACACGTTTGATTTTCCATTTAAGAAAATTTCGTTGTAGGCAGAGAGGTAATACTTAGGATTCTTTAAAGGGAGATTTATCCCCAAAAAGTAACGAAACCGTGTTTTAAAATCATTTTCAACAAATCGTTGCTCAAACCGGTATCGGTGCTGTAAACTTACGCTACCGATAGTCTGCTTAGTAATGAATTGTTGAAAGATTCTATGTTCCTCCACAGTAGTTTGGTCGTTGACATTTCCAGTAAAATTCTCGGAATTGATATACCCATATCCCAGTAAGATATTACTTTTTGAACCGATGTCGTATCCAAGCCCTGTACGAATGAGCAGTTGCTCGAGATCGCCAAGAGTATTGTAATTTCTGTACTGGATTTCGTGGTGTAAATTCCATTTAGAATTCAGTTGTTTGCTGCCAATATAAATCAGCCAATTTCCTGGATCATTCTCTTGAGAGGCAGCGCTCAAAGAGATGAGCGTCGTTCCTATGATACATATAATTTTTTTCACATGCTTCAATTAATAGTAACTGTTTGAGCTTTAAAAACCTTCTTTTTTGGAGCAATCTCCTTTGTTTAACCAACGTTACGTGAGCGTCTTACGAAATTTAAAATTGCGATGTTAAGCTCCAGCGTAAGGGATATGTGATCCGTGAAGAATGATTTTTAATTCTCCGTCATCATTCTTGGTATAAGCAAATGAATACTCTACTTTTACGACATCTCCTGTCCCTACAACGGTAAAGTAGTAATTCCCCATGGCAACAGCCATATTTCCGATGATATGAGTTCCCATACTTTCCCATCGAACGTGAGACCATGGTTTGATTGCAAAACCGTGATCTTCTGAAAAGTTTGAGTTTCCTCCAACAAAGTAAGACAATGCTCCCTCAAAGGTTAATCTAAATTGTTTTTCAGCAGCAAGAGTTGGTTTAAATAAAACACTACCATCACGGTCTTTACCATAATTATAGAATTGATCAATATGAGCTTCAGCAGCTGCGCTGTAATCTCCTTTGCCTTGAAAAACATTTCCAATTTTTACGATTCCCTCTCCCCATGCTTGTTGAGCGTCAAGAATTTCTTGTTCTGTAATTTGATGACTCATTTTTTATGTATTTAAATTTGATAATTAATGATGTTTAGTACTAAGCTGTTTTTGGTCTTAATTTGAAAAACTCAATAAAACTGTCTGGGTTTTCTACAATTCCTCTTTCAGAAACAAGTTTTATATTGATATTTCTCTCTTTTGCCTTAAATGCGAAATCTTCTAAAATTTCAATGATATCGTTGTCTAAATATCTTGTTTTTCTTACGTCTAGTTCTAAATAAGTATTTTCTGGTAAACGATCCAACTCTGTGAGAATGGCCCCTTTATTAAAGAAAGTTACCTCTTCCGCTAATGTCATTTTAACGTTATTACTTCCTGTGCTTTGATCTTCAATATTTAGAAAGTGTGAATTTTGGAAACTTTTGATAAGAATTACAACAATACCAACAGTTAATCCCAAACCGATACCAAGCAATAAATCGCCAGTGATCGCCATTGGTAGAACTGTTGTCATGAAAGGAATCCACTGTTTCCAACCTAATTTAAACATACTTCTAAATGTGGAAGGTTTGGCTAATTTAAAACCAACAACGAATAATACGGCTGCTAATACAGATAGAGGAATCTGATTTAATAGCTTAGGAATCAGAATCACAGAAATTAATAAGAAAAATCCGTGAATAATAGCAGACATTTTACTTTTACCACCTGATTGAATATTTGCAGAGCTTCTAACAATTACCTGAGTTATTGGTAGTCCTCCAATCATCCCTGAAATGATATTTCCTGTTCCTTGTGCGATTAACTCTCTATTGGTAGGAGTTACATTTTTTTCGGGATCTAATTTATCAGTGGCTTCCACACATAACAGGGTTTCCAAGCTCGCTACAATTGCTATTGTGATAGCAATTACCCAAACATCTTTATCATTGATTACAGAAAAATTAGGAAAACTAAACTGCCCTTTGAAATTCTCAAAGCTATCGGGAATTGGAACCGAGACCAGTTGCTCTTTTGCCAAACCTAAAGAACCACCTTTGGTAACGATAAAGAAAATAATCCCTACGACAACAGCCACTAAAGGACCTTGGATTAACTGAAAAATTTTTGCTTTTTTTGATAAAACATTAGACCATAAAAGTAAAATTCCCAAGGAAATAATCCCAACTAACGTAGCTCCCATACTAATATTGCCACTAAGAAGAGCATTCAAGGAGTTTAACAATCCAGAAATTAAATTATCCCAGTCCACTTGAAGAAAAGAATATTTACCAGTGGGGTTTTTGTCCATTCCAAAGAAATAAGGAATTTGTTTTAAGATGATGATAATTCCAATACCTGTTAACATTCCTTTGATTACAGAAGAGGGAAAGAAATAAGCGATAATACCCGCTCTGGCAAAACCAAGAAGTATTTGGATGACACCTCCTAGAACCACTGCAACTAAGAATTTTTCAAATCCGCCATTTTCCAGACCACCTAAAGTTGCTATTGCTGCTAATACTATTGCTGCCAGTCCTGCTGCTGGTCCACTAACTCCAATACTAGATCCACTAATACTGGCTACAACAATGCCTCCTACAATTCCTGCAATCAACCCGGAAAAAAGAGGCGCCCCACTGGCTAATGCAATTCCCAGACACAGAGGCAACGCTACGAAAAATACCACTATACTAGCGGGTAAATCATTTTTGATAGTTTTAAACATGATATATGTGTTTGTTAACCTTCAGATCAAAGGCTAAGCTGATTATTATATTTTTTTTGAGAACGGAAGTTATGAGACTAATTCCGGCGGAGGTGAGACTAATTTTTTTAGAAAAGAGGTGTAATTCTTTGAGTAAAAGTTGACTCCCTTATTTTTTTCTGAAACAATGTGAAGGAGTAAACTGCTGTGCGAATAATAGATTTCTACATCTATATCTTTTGCTGTCTCCTGACCTTTATTTTCTTCTTCTTCTCCCAGATCTGCTAACGCAGCAACTTCACATGTCCCTTCAATTAAGGTAAAATAGGTGGGGGTGGTTACTGATGTCATCAGTAGTAGTGAAAAGAAACATGTGATCAATGTTTTCAACCTAATAGTTTTAGATAGGCAAATATACAACTCAATGAAGTGAGAAATGTTAAATTTTCTTAAAAAACACGTAACATTTTTAAATCACCAGAGGTGATCCATCCTGTTTTTCCATCATCAATTTTAACCTTCTTCCAATTGTCAATCGTGTCCAAGACTTTTACTTTTGTCCCTTCATGCAATGTAAAAACGGTTTCTCCATTCAGTGAGGGCGCATTTTTTACCTTGGTCTCAACTGCAAAAACGATGGCTTCTAGGTTGTTTTGTGCAAATGAATATTCCTTAAAAGTCAATATAGATGTTGTGACAAGCAGCATAAAACAGATGATACTCGTTACAAAGAAAAGTCTTTTGTTTCTGGGTGAGAAAGAAAAATAAAACAGCATAAAGAGAGAACACCCTACAACAGATAGTACTACAGAGGTGATTGCCCAACCGTTGTAAGAAAGTTTTTTAACAACGGCTTCATCCACTTTCTGTAAAACAGATTTTGGAAGAGCTTCAATATTGTCTATAGCTAGTCTTTTTGCAAAGACAAGGTTATTTTTCGCATCTTTATTTAATGGATCAATTAGCAGGGCTTTTTCGTAATTGTAGATAGAAGGGGCTACTCTATTAAGTTTATAGTAGCAATTTCCTAAATTGTAGTACAAGGAGGAAGAAGTAACGCTTAACTGTTCTATTTGATTGTAAGTCTGAATGGCATCTTCATATTGCTCAAGTTTGTATTGCTCGTTTCCTTTTTCAAATAACTCCTGCGCAGATTGTGAACTTATAACCTGACTTATGAGCAGTAGAAGAGTACATATGATTTTACTACCCGACTTTAAATCTTTGTGTATTTCAGTAATGTGCATGCTACAGTTGCTTATCTATTTGAGAAATTACCAGCTTTGCTTGTTCAAAGTCTTCGTTCATTTCTCCATCTGTTATTGGAGAGTAACGGGCCATATCACAGCTTTTAAATACGTCGATAAAAGCATCGATAGTAAGGTTGTCAACACGCTTTTTAGTGAGCAGGGCTGTAATTTTTTCCTTACTGATATCTGAAGTTTCGATGCGTAATTTTGCCTTAAGGTAATTGTGTAATGCCTTTTCTAAAGCCACGTAAAATGCCTCTTTTTTACCGAGTTGTTTTTTGGCTTCAGAGAGATATCTCTTTGCTAGCCGATCTGCCTTCCTGAGTCTATTACCTTCTACATCGCTATTTCTTACGTTGTTCCTTTTAGCAATGACAATAGCTATAGGTATGAGGAGTATCGGTAAAAAAAGTAAAAGATAGTATAAAGACGATTTGAAAAAATCTGTAGATTCAACTGTTACAAAAGAAGATTTAGTTTGTATATATCTAAAACTTGATCCAGTACTTAAAACATCTCTTTTGATGACAGAATTTTCGGAGTTGGTTACTATTTCTCTCCCGCCCAGCACTTCTATAAAAATATCATCGGAAGATACGTTGATATATTTTTCTTTTTTCGGGTCGAAATAGGAGAATTCAGTACTTGGGATTTTGTATTTTCCCTTGTATTCTGGTACTACCGCGTAATTTTTAGAGACAGAACCTCTGATACCTGATGGAGTTACAGATACTTTTTCTTTTTGTTCTGGGGTGAATACTTCAAGCTTGGAAGGTGTTTTAATTTCAGGTAATTCAAATAATTTCAAGTTTCCTTTTCCGCTTACGGTTACAGAAATTCTCGCCGATTCATTAGATTTTAAACTGGTTTTGTTGGCAGTAACTTCAAAATCAAATGTTCCTACTGCCCCTCCATAGTTCAATGGTTTTCCATCTAAAGGGAGTTCTTTTATATTCAGATTTTTTTTTGCAGATGAGAAACTCTTAGTAATATTTCTAACGATTGGGTTTCCAAAAAAATCACCTCTACCTGTAGGAACTCCAACAACAATATTCATTTCCATGGGTTCAATAGTAAGTTTTCCAGACCTGGTTGGGATGAGCAATGCTTTTCTAATAACTACATATCGGTATTGTTCTCCGTTGTAGGCACCCCTTCGAGGAGGTGATCCGTTGACTTGAATATCTTGATGCCAAAAACCGTTGTATTGCGGAGGCTCAGTTATCGAGTAGTCACTTACACTGATATCCTCGCTCACATAGAGTTTGTACTCCACATAAACACCTTCACCAACATAAGGATTTGATTTAGAAATTTCAGCAACTAAATGAACGTTCTGCTGAGCAATAAAATTGGGGTCATTAGGATCCTCTGGTATTTCAACAGGGTCTAAAACAATGATTTTTACGGGTTGTGATGTTAGTGTTTTACCATTTAGTTGAATGGATGCTGAGGGGATGATAAACTCACCTTTCTTTCTAGGTTCGAGAGTAAAGGCGTAGGATTGTGAAAAGCTTGACTGACCATTTCTCCACGATTGACTGATAGAATGAACAGGACCGCTAACAACTTTAAAATCTTTGAAATTAGGTCGTATAAAGTTATCGGCACCTTGCTTATTTACAGTAAAAGTAATGCGAAAACGTTGGTTTAATCCTAGTTTATTTTTACTAACGCTAGAGGTGAGTTCTGCTTTTTGGGAATAAACAGAGGCGCTAACTAACGTAAAAAGTAAAATAGTGATGTATTGTACTGTTTGCCTCATGGATCTCACTCTTAAAGTTGCAAATATAAAGCCTACCAATCTTTTTCTTGCTTAACTTTTCTGCCTTTTGCTTTTTTTGCATTTAATTTTTTTTGTGTCTTTTTTTCCTCGTTGTTTAAATTTTCTAGCAGTTGCTTAATTTGCTGAGGAGTCATTTTACCTTGACGAGGTTTAGGCTGTTGCTTTTTCCCCTCGTCTTTTTTATCTGATCTATTTTTATTCTGATTTTGATCGTTTTTATCCTTTTTTTTCTCGGGGTCTTTTTTGTCTTCACCTTCTTTCTTATCCTTCTTTTGATCATCTTTTCCTTTATCCTTTTTATCTTTTTCCTTGTTCTTATTTTGTTGCTTTTCCTTATCTAGAAGTTTTTGCGCAACAGCAAGGTTGTAACGAGTCTCGTCATCATTAGGGTTATTACGCAATGCGTTCTTAAAGGCATCTACAGCCCCCTGATAGTTTTTGCCTTCCATATGAGCATTTCCCATATTGTGAAAAGCTTCTGCCTTTTCAGTTTTGTCTTTTGCTGTTTTTACTGTTAGCTCATATTGAGGGATGGCTTCTTTATAATTTTTATCTTGATAAAAAGCATTTCCCATGTTGTAGCTGGCCTTCTTGTATGCACTATTTTTTTCAAGTGCTTTTTTGTAGGAAACTGTAGCTTCTGAGTAATTCTTTTTCTTGTAGAGTTCATTACCTTCTCTCACGTACTTTCTAGCCTCTCTTTGTAAGGCAATAGAATCCTTCTGAGCAAAAAAAATGCCAGAAATCATGATAAGTGTAAAGGTAATAATGTTGCGCTTCATACGTTCAAATTTTAATGGAATCTAATAATAATTTGACCAATCCTATCAATCTTCTTCATTGAATAGATCAACTTTTCTTAACCATTTTGTTTTTTTGTCTAGTAAAAAAATATCTAAAAATAAAAATAGGATCCCAATTCCCAAAAACCATTGAAATTGGTCTTCATAATCTGAAAATTGCTTTGTTTCAAATTCACTTTTTTGAGCATTTCTTATGGCATTTCCTATCGTATTTACAGGTTGATCCGTCTTGTTTCCATCAATATAACTTCCTTCTGATGACTGAGCAATTTCTTGAAGAACATCTGGCTTTCTTTGCGTGATAACAGTCTCTCCTTTTCGATCTTTCTTGTAGCCAATCAAAGAACCGTTAATCTTTAGTGGAATTCGACCGCCAGTTTCTGTCCCCACACCAATTGTATACACCTTAATACCTTCATCAGTCATGTTGATGGTCTGCTTGCTTTCTTCTTGATGATCTTCACCATCTGAAATAATGATTAAAAAACGATTTGTTTGTTCGTCATTATTATAAAAAGTCTTTGCCAGATCCAATGCTTCGTTCATAGCAGTTCCTTGACTTGAAACCAAATCGGGATTGGCATTCTGTAAAAACATCTTAGCTGCTGCATGATCTGTTGTAATGGGTAAAAGTGGATAGGCGTTGCCAGCATAAATAATGATTCCAACACGGTCACTTCCTAGTTGGTCAATTATTCTAGAGATGATTTGCTTTGATTTTTCTAACCGATTAGGAGCAATGTCTTCTGCTAACATGCTTTTAGAAACATCTAGCGCAAACACTACATCCACACCTTCTCTTTTTACTGTTTTTAACTTGACACCTATTTTTGGGTTGACAAGCGATAGAATCAGGAATGAAATTCCTATGGTAAAAACGATGAGTTTTAATGTTGATTTGAAAGTGGAACTGTCTGGCGCCAGTTTACGCAGGAGTGTTATATTAGAGAACTTCTGTTGTGTTCTCTTTTTCCACCACCATATAAAAAGGAAAATAGTCACAATGACTGGGATAATTCCAAATAAATAAAAATATATGGGTTCTTCTATCTTATACATGGGATGTTTTTATCAATTCTCCATTGAACTGTTAACTTGAGCGTTTTCAATGTGTTTGAAGTTTTAAAAATTCTAGTCTTCAAATTGAAATAATTCATCTGTTTAGATTTATTTTTAATCTTTAGGCATCCAATCACTTGCTTTTGTTGAGCTTTTGATCTTAGACCTCTGTTTTTGGTTGTAAAAGCCATTCTTATAAAGTGTACATTCTAGCATCAGCATTCACCTATTGTTAAATAAAACTTCTGAACAAGGTATTACTTATCAGAAATTCTAGTAATAGTAATCCGCCTGCGATGAAGACAAATATTCGATATTTCTCATCAAATGAGGTGTACTTTAGCTCTTCTACTTTTGTTTTCTCTAGTTGATCAATTTCATCATAAATCTCTTGTAGTTTACTATTGTTGGTAGCTCTAAAATATCGCCCTCCTGTTTCAGATGCAATGAACTTTAATAGGTCTTCGTCAATTTCTACTTGTTGCCTTCTAAAGAGTAATTCTCCTGTTCTCGGATTTTTCGCATACGGAAACTCTGCCGTTCCATTGGTTCCAATTCCAATAGTATAGACTTTAATATTTAACTCTTTGGATAGTTCTGTAGCGGTTTTCGGATCAATATTCCCTGTATTATTTACCCCATCGGTCAAGAGAATAATGACTTTGCTTTTCGCTTTGCTATTTTTAAGACGATTGACACCAGAGCCTAGCCCCATTCCAATGGCTGTTCCACCATCTATCTGTCCCCATTTAATTTCAGAAATGGTTCTTTTTACAATGCCTTTATCGCTCGTAATAGGTGTTTGTGTAAAACTTTCACCAGCATAAACTACAATACCAATTCTATCGTTAGGTCTTCTATTCACAAATTTAGTAGCCACTTTTTTTAGGGCTTCAAGCCTGCTTGGTTTTAAGTCTTTTGCTAACATGCTTGCAGAGACATCAATAGCCATGACAATATCGATTCCCTTGTTGGCTTTTATTTTAGTTGTTACTGCAACATTTTGAGGACGTGCCAGTGCTACAAACAGAAAACTTAGTGCTAGAAGCCTTAGTAAATATAGAAAAGGTTTTAATTTTGGCAGAAAATCAGCACTTGGGTTAAATCCCTCCGTATTGGAAATAGTAAGCACCGCAGTATTTCTCTTGTGGGTAGAAAAGTACCATACCGCTAAAAAAGGGATGACTGACAGTAACCACAAAAAAGCTGGATGTTGAAACTCAAAGTTACTCCACATAAGCCGAATCAATTTTTATAGAGTTTACAATTTTTTCTACAATATTTTGAGCAGCAATATCACCTTTTAAAGAAGTCAACATGATTACCCCTAATTTATTTTTATCGAGTAAAAAAATAGAAGTATACACCAAAGGTGTACCTTTCTTTTTGAGTGTCCCTGTCACTTTTTTCCCACTGACCCCATCAATGTCAATGACTTCAATTTGGGAGGTGAGATCAGTAACACCTACATCTTTAGATAGCTCGCGTTGTGCACCACTAACAGCATTATCTAGACTTGTTTGAACTGATGAGTCAAAACTATTGGTAGTTAAGGCAATCTCTAGTGAAGCTCTCCTGTTTGAATAACCATAATTGCTTGACGAAATAATCAAATTTTTGATGTTGTCTGGGATGTCGAGATCGGGTTGTTTGGTGAGTTCAACAGGTGTAGAAATAGTTATTGAAGGAGCAACTCCATAAGTTTTCGTTACCCATGCTTTTTTGAGAAGACCCTCAGAGCTAAGTGGAATCAAATGGTTGATCATCTTTGGCACAAAATTTACAGCCAAGATAATCGTAGTAATAGCAATGATAATTCCGACGGTTTTCTTGCGATCAACTTTTCTCAATACCGATGGTTTCAGAGTCTCTGATGAAGTTTTTTGAGGTGTTACTGTCTCTTCCTGATTGGTTAGTATTTCTTGTTCTTTGGCAATGATTGTTTTGTACGCTTTTATTTTTGGTTGAATACTGCTGATGATATTTTCCGTCAGTTTTCGGTCTACTTCTATTTCATGAGATAAGGGCTTTGATTTGGCAAATTTTACCAAATCAGCGTTTTTAAGGACTAAGTGTAAATTTTTAAGAGTGTTTTGTTCGATTCCTAAATGTCTAGTTTTATTCTGGGTTTTTACCAATTCAATGATTTCTGAAGAAGTTAATTCTTGAGTGGGGATCTCTACGTCTTTACCTAGATAGTTTTGCAGGATTTCAGTGAGCTCAGTGTAATATTCCTTAACTCTATTATTCTGCCAAAGAAGTTTTTCATCGAGTTCTTTTAACTTAGCAATTGCCTCTTCAAAGGCAGGAATTGTTGGAATAACTACCTTTTCTAAGGACTCTTTTTTCTTGCGTGTTCTTAGGTATATAATAAGTGCTGCAATGAGAAGGATACCAAGAACAACCCAAATCAAATAAGGCTTAAAATCGTCAAATACCCAAGGCTCACTTTGGATTGATTTGATAGGGAACATTTTTTGTTTTAAGGTATCTACAGCAACAGTTGCAACGTTGATCAGAATAGAATCTGTTATGTATGCTCTATTTCGTATAAAAACCTGTTGAGAGGGAATGTAGAAAGCACCACTATCAAACCCAGTGAGAATGTATTTTTTAAGTAAATTATTTTTGATGGTATCCAAGGGGAGGTCTTCTACAATCTCCAATCCAGTGGTGTTTTCTAGTTTAGGGATTGTAACGTTAGCCGTATCTCCTACAGTAATTTGATATTCGAACTGTTCACCAATTCGAATGTTGGTAGTGTCTGCTTCAACACTTACCTTTTGAGCAAAAATCGTAAAAGGAAATAGATATAAAGAAGATAATAAAACAAGGTATTTGAAGCCCTGTTTTAGGTTTATGTGGATTGGGATGTTTATATTTTGAAAGAAAGTCATCAAATTCATTTATGCATCAATTGCACTTGTGTTTGAAATAGCCTAATAATTTTTTCACGTAGCTTTCATCAACTCTTGTGTCTATAGTCCCAGCACCACTTTTTTTAAAGGAAGAATGATAGTAATCTGCCAGTCGAAGCGCATTGGCTTTATAATTTTTTCTGACACGTTTAGATGAAGTATTGATCAGTTGTACTTGATGTCTTTCAGCATCAAGCATGGGCACCATTCCTAGGTTTGGGATTTCTTCATCATGTTTATCATAAACCCTAATTCCTGTAATATCGTGCTTGTTACCTATAATTTTGAGGGTATTCTCGTAACCCTCGGTCATAAAATCAGAAAGCATAAAGATGATGGCCTTTTTTTTCATGACATTACTCAGAAATTTAAAGGCCAGCGCAATATCTGTTTTTCGACTTTTTGGCATAAATTCTATAAGGTCTCTGATAATCCTCAGCACATGACTCTTTCCTTTTTTTGGTGGAATGAACAATTCTATTTCATCAGTAAATAAGATTAACCCAACCTTATCATTATTTTGTATAGCAGAAAAGGCAAGAGTTGCAGCAATTTCGGTTATAGTATCTTTTTTAAACTGCTCAGAAGTGCCAAAGAGTTCAGATCCAGAGACGTCAACCATGAGCATCATCGTAAGTTCACGCTCTTCTTCAAATACTTTTATATAAGGTTCATTATAACGAGCAGTGACATTCCAGTCAATTGCTCTGACATCGTCTCCAAATTGATATTGACGAACTTCAGAAAAAGTCATTCCTCTTCCCTTAAAAGTAGAGTGGTACTCACCTCCAAAAATGTGATCTGACAATCTGCGAGTCTTGATCTCTATTTTTCGAACTTTTTTGAGGATCTCTTTTGTGTTCATTCGCTAATTTAACCACTCCAACGGCAACGGTTTTAAACTAATTTCTGTAGTTTCGGATTCGGCCTTTAATACAAATAGAGGAGTCTTTTTTAAAGTTAAATTTATATTATTTCTTCTATTAATGATATTTAATACTTGGTCAATAGATCTCTGTTTGGATAAGACCCAGTTATTTAACAACTGATTGGATTCTGAACTGAAATCGAAGCAATTGATGTGAAATTTTGGTTTCTTGTCTTGATAAACGATCCATTGTCCATAATCGTTGTCAACAAATTCTAAAACCTCTATCACCCCCATTAGGGTTTTATATCTTGTTGTCTTGTATTTCATAGCAAATATAAACTGTATAATTAAACATTCTTTTTCTGTTGTAATATGTGAGATTTTTAGGGTACTTCTATTTCATTAATGATAGAATTGATAATATCTGTTGATAAAATATTTTCAGCTTCTGCCTCATAGGTAATTCCAATTCTATGTCGAAGTACATCATAAACTACAGCTCTTACATCTTCAGGAATCACATATCCTCTTCGTTTGATAAAAGCAAAACATTTTGCAGCTTTTGCTAAGTTGATACTACCTCTAGGTGAAGCTCCAAAACTAATCAAAGGGGTTAAGTTTGACAGGTGATATCGGTCTGGATAACGAGTGGCGAAAATAATATCTAAGATATATTTTTCAATTTTTTCATCCATATATACCTCGTTAATCACTTCTCTGGCTTTTATAATTTGATCAACAGACACTACTGGATTTACCGTACCAAATCTACCGTTCAAATTCTGACGCATAATAGTTTGCTCGTCTTCCAGCCTTGGATAACCAATTACGGTTTTAAGCATAAAACGATCTACTTGTGCTTCAGGTAATGGGTAGGTTCCCTCTTGCTCTACAGGATTCTGTGTAGCCATGACAAGAAAGGGCTCTTGCAATTTGAAGGTTTCATCTCCAATGGTCACCTGACGCTCCTGCATAGCTTCTAATAATGCAGATTGTACTTTGGCAGGTGCACGGTTAATCTCGTCTGCCAACACAAAATTTGCAAAAATAGGCCCTTTTTTAATGGAAAAATCATTTTTTTTCACATTATAAATCATTGTTCCTACAACATCTGCGGGTAACAAGTCAGGGGTAAATTGGATTCTACTGAAAGAACCTTGAACGGCTTTGGAAAGGGTATTAATCGCTAAGGTTTTTGCCAATCCGGGAACACCTTCTAGAAGGATATGACCATTACCTAATAAACCAATTAGCAAACGCTCAATCATTTGTCTCTGACCTATGATTACCTTGTTCATTTCTGTTGTCAGTAAATCTATAAAAGCGCTCTCGCGTTCAATTTTTTCATTTACAGCTCTAACATCTATTTCCATATTTAGCATATCTTTAAGAGTAAATACAAATGTAAAATATTAGGAATTTCTATCTTGTTAAATATTGGTTAAAGGTGTTCGTATGAAAAGGTTCAATAAAATTTAGTGTAGGTAACCTAGAAAGGGGTTGCCAAAGTTTGTGTTCTGAGTTGAAATATTAGGTTCTACCATTATTTCTTTGGTAAATTAAAGTTTTACAGAGTTCAATTCGATCTTTCGTCTTTAAATACCTGTAAAAATTTTCCATTTCTTGAGCATTATACATTATATCCTGTGTGGAAACTTGATCAACAAATCACTCTCAATCTAATTTTTTTATGGTATTTGTTTCAGAACCAAATTTTGGATCATAAGAGATTAATTTAGAGAACATTTGTATATATCGGAAAAAACACTAACATTTGCGTTGATTAAAAACTAATAAATATATCACACATGAAAAAAAATACTTTTTTTAAAATCATTGCGGTTGTATTTTTATTATCGGGGGTGGGCTTAAATGCTCAGACTATTAAAGGAAAAGTTGTAGATTCTTCTGGTGAAGCACTAGCGTTCATCAATGTGCAAGAAAAAAAATCAACAAATGGAACAACTACTGGAGAAGATGGAACGTTTTCTCTAGATGTCACATCATTGCCAACAACCCTTGTAATATCTTCTTTAGGCTTCAAAACCGTTGAACAAGAAGTAACAAATACAAATCCGTTAACAATCACTCTTGAAGATGAAAATTTAGCCTTAGATGAGGTTGTGTTGGTGGGTTCAAGAAACAAGAGCAGAACGGTGGCAAATACCCCCGTTCCTGTAGATATTATTGACATTACAGAATTGGTTAGTGCTGGACCACAGGTGTCTGTGAACGACATCTTGAACTATGTAGCTCCCTCATTTACGTCTACATCACAAACCATTTCTGATGGTACAGACCATATTGATCCCGCCGCTTTAAGGGGATTAGGACCAGACCAAGTTTTGGTGCTTATCAACGGTAAGAGAAGACATAACACGTCTCTAGTAAATGTAAACAGCACCGTTGGTAGAGGTAGTGTGGGAACAGACATGAATGCGATTCCTTCATTTGCCATCAAAAGAATTGAAATATTAAAAGATGGCGCCTCTGCACAATATGGTAGTGACGCTGTGGCCGGAGTCATTAACATTGTTCTTAAAGACAGCCAAGACTTGGAGGTTCAGGTAAACCAGGGAACCAACTGGGGTAGTGAAACCAACAACCAAAGTGGTGGAATTGATGGCGAGAACTTTCAAGTAGATGTTAATTATGGTACTGCTTTAGGAGATAAAGGAGGTTTCATCAATTTAACAGGCTCACTTTCTACAAGAGCTCCATCATTCAGAGCAGGAGCAGACGGGTTTACAGGACAAATTTTTGATGGGAGTAACTCAGTAGAGTGGATTGGATTGCAAAGTGGAGCAGGTTCAGACATTACCTTATATAGCCTGACTCAAATTCAAACCTTTGCTCAAGGAGTAACACATTTCGATTTAGCATTGAAAAACGCAATCAACACAGCTACATCTGTAGATGATGTAAGACCATTACTGAATTTTGACACGTCTGATGCTGAATTGGCTGTTAGAGGTTTAACAAGACAAGATTTTAGCATGAGAGTAGGTCAGTCTCAACTCAGAAACGGAAAATTCTTTGCCAATATGGAACTCCCTATCAACGAAGATTTTAATTTCTATGCTTTTGGAGGGATGAGCCACCGAAAAGGAAACGCAGGAGGCTTCTACAGAAGACCTGCACAATCAAGAGCTTTTACCGGACTCTATCCTGGAGGATTTTTACCTGAAATTAATACACAGGTAAATGACAAATCGATTGCTTTTGGAATTACTGGAAAACAAGGTGATTGGGATGTTGATTTCAGTAATACGTTTGGAACCAACTCATTCGATTTTAATATTGGAAATTCAAGTAATGCCAGTCTAGGGCAGGATTCACCTTTAAGTGTTTATGCTGGAGGATTTGCATTTACCCAAAACACAACTAATTTAGATATATCCAAATTTTATGATGGCATTCTCTCTGGCATAAACGTGGCGATTGGTGCAGAATATAGAATGGAATTGTACGAAATATTTGCTGGTCAAGAAGAATCTTGGGCTACTTACGACATTAACGGAGAAATTTGGGATGGAGACCCAGCAACTCAAGCAACTGATTTCTTCGGAAGAGCAAGACCAGGAGGAATTCAAGTATTCCCTGGTTTTAGACCTGAGAATGAAAGAAATGCAACAAGAAACAGTTATGCATTTTATGCAGATGTTGAGGCAGACCTTACAGAAAGCGTGATGCTTTCTGGAGCAGTTCGCTTTGAGAACTACAGTGACTTTGGATCCACACTCAATTGGAAGTTGGCAACCTTGTTAAAAGTCAGTGACAATGTAAACCTAAGAGCTGCCATGAGTACTGGATTTAGAGCTCCATCATTGCATCAAGCAAACTTTAATACGGTAAGCACTAACTTTATTGGAGGTGTGCCATTTGAAGTAGGAACGTTTTCTAATGACAGTAGAATTGCTGGGTTATTTGGAATTCCAGAGTTAAAACAAGAAGAATCCTTTAGTGGGAGCTTTGGACTTACAGCCAAGATTCCCGATGCCAACTTAACACTAACGATCGATGCCTTCTACACGGCTATTGACGATCGGGTTGTGTTAACTGGAAACTTCTCTCCTGATGACGCTACCCAAGCACTGTTTGATCAGGCAAATGCAACTAGAGCGCGTTTCTTCTCTAATGCAATTGATACCGAAACAAAAGGATTTGACATCGTAATCTCACATAAAACCACTATTTCTGATTTGCGTTTCACATCTGACTTTGCGTTTACATACAACAAAACTCAGCAAATAGATGAAATTAATTCATCATCTGTTTTGGCTTCCCAAGCAGGAACATACTTTGGCGAAAGAGAACAATATTTCTTAGAGTTAGCATCACCAAGGGTAAAGGCGAATTTAGGACATATCCTTCAATCTGATAAATGGAAATTATTTGTTCGGAACTCCTTTTTTGGCTCTGTATTTAATCCTGATACTACAAGCGATGGAGGTCCTAACTTCCATCCAGAATTTGGATCAAAAATTATTACAGACATGTCTTTTGGATATGATATTACAGATAACTTAACCTTAACTGTTGGATCTAGTAACATTCTTGATGTTTACCCAGACAAATCACCATCAAACCTAACAAGTGGTAATAATTTTATTTATCCACGAGTGACTTCTCAGTTTGGAATCAATGGTAGAACAGTATTTGGTAGATTAAACTTCAAACTTTAAAAAGTAGACGCATGAAAAATTTTAAACACATAGCAATGCTATTAACCCTCACTCTATTGATGGGATGTGGAGAGGATGATGTGGATAGCATTACGAATGACGGAACCTATTCTCCTACAAGCGAGATTAGTGTTGGATTTACAGATACAAATGATGGATTACTTCTTTTGGAAGATGGTGGAACTTCTGACTTTACCATAAGTCACAGTATAGGAGCTCTACCTAATGATATGGTCGTTAGCCTATCAATGAGTTCTTCTGATGGAAGCGTTGAAGCGACCTTCCCAGATCAAGTTATTATTCCCGCAGGACAAACATCTGTTACTTTCACCTGTACATTAAATGATGATGGGATATCAGGAGATATGGAGACCTACACAATGTCTATCTCCAATGCTGTAATTCAAGGAAATACAGATAATAAATATTACATTACCACAGCAGACGGCTCTAGGACGTTGGAAATTGCTGATACATTTCCAACAATTGTTACAACAACACCCTCTGATGTAAACTTCGATCTTAACTGGACAGGATCCAGCGATTTGGATTGTAGAATTAGAAATGCCTCATTGGTTACTGTTGATGTTGGATATTCCACATCGCCAGGAGAGTTAGTTACTTTGGGACAATCAAACCTTGACGGAGTATATACTTTCTCCATAAGACCTTGGTTTGTAACAGATCCAACATCAGACTATACTATCGATTTTACTTATCCTACAGGGGTAGAAACGTTTACAGGAACCCTAACTTTGGGAGCTAGTTTTTGGGCAGAGGAGTTTACTGTTCTTGAGATTGAAAAACAGACTAGTGGATCGACTGTAACCTACACAATTACCGAACTATAAAAAGCACCAAAATGAAGAGATTCGTATATAAAATAACCATATTAACACTTGCAGTATTCACTTTTTCAAGCTGTAATGTAGATGATGACGACCCTGTAACAATTGCAGAAAAAAAGAGTTTAGAAGCAAGTTTAGAGATGCAGGCAGAGATTATTGCGATTGACGATAACTTAACGAGTTATGAACTAGTGGTTAACTTTTCCGAAGCATTACCCAGCTATTCATCCATAGAATATACTGTGGATGGTGAGTTAGGAAGCGTTAGTGGGAATACGGGTGATACCTCAGTAACTATTCCTTTGAATTTTGAAATTGGAGTCAATTTTCGCGATGTAAGCATTGTGGGATTTCATGTTGTAAATGCTAATGCAAGAAATATACTTCCATCAATTTCTGGGCTTACAACCACAAAAGTAATGAAGCAGGGATACATAGCAATTACAATTACGTGGGCTGATGCTTCGAATGATATTGATTTTGGGTTACAACCGATGACACCATCTTGGGGAAGCACCTTTGCGTGGATCGATGTTAGCTTGGAGTTTTTTCCACCAGAATTCTTAGAGGGAGGTTCACTTGCCGATGGAAACTATGCAGTCTTTGCACAGTTTTATACAACACCTGCTGATGTGGAGGCTAATTATGCATTGATAACTGCTGGAGGAAACTTCTCTTTTGATGTTTTGACTTTTGAAGATGGAAATGTCCTATGGTTTACCAAAAGTACCAACGCAAGTGGAGTTGTGAGTTACACCTTTTACACAGAAGATCCAGCCTAACAAAAAGACACTATAAAATAATTAAGAGGCTATTCATTAGCCTCTTTTTTTATCAATAAATGAAGATTAACCAAAACTTGTTGACACTAAAATAATATGTTGTAGATGCTACGGCAATCTCATATGGCATATCCCTATTTATCTATAAATCTCTAGTGTCCAATAATATAGATTGTACAAGCCCCAAGGGGGCTTTTTACATGATCATCGGCTTTAACAGTTTTTCAGAACAAATTCACAAATTAGAAATTAGAAACAGCGAAGAATTAGCATTGTATTTATTAGAAAAATATTAGGTAGCTTTATTGTCAGGATCAGATTTTGGCTTCGAAGAAACAGAGTTCTATTTTCGATTAGCTTTTGTAGATTTTGATGGCAAAAAGGTCATAAAATTTTTTCAAGGAGAAATAGACCCTGATTTTATTCAAAAGGAGCGTCCAAATATTGCATTGGGAGACGCATCAATTAATACAATTTGTAAAAGATCTCTAGAAAACTATATTTAGAGAATTTTTCAGATCCATCACCCAAATCAGTACTCTTTAAGTTCAAAGGTTGTCATAAACTCACCATAGGTAAAATATTGGATCCAATCTCCCAAATTAATGTATGTACTACTTTCATTAAGTTGAATATTTAAAGGAAGGTGTCTGTGACCAAAGATGAAGTAGTCATAATGACCTTTAGTCAGTTTTCTATGACAATATTGAACTAGCCACTCACGATTGTTCCCCAAAAACTGGGTATCCTTGTCCCCAGAGATGAGCTTATTTCTCACAGACATATATTGTCCAAGTTTCATTCCTAAATCAGGATGCAACCAACGAAACAGCCACTGGAAAAAGGGGGATTTAAAAATCTTTTTCATTCGTTTGTATCCTTTATCACCAGGGCCAAGACCATCGCCATGACCTATAAAAAAAGATTTTCCATTAATGTTAAATTCTTGAGGGCTAAAAAATACTAGAATCCCAAGTTCTTTTTTAAAATAATCACGCATCCATAGATCATGGTTGCCCACAAAGAAGTAAATAGGAATCCCTGCATCTTTTATTTCGGCAAGTTTTCCCAGTATGCGGACGAACCCCCTGGGAACAACGGTTTTATATTCGAACCAAAAATCAAAAAGATCTCCCAAAAGAAAGATAACCTCTGCATCTTTTTTAACGTCATTTAACCAAGCTACAAACTTTTTCTCACGGGGAAGACTTGCCTTGTAGGTGGGAGCTCCTAAATGTTGATCTGATGCAAAATACACCTTCTTGTTTTCTGAAGTTTGAATGGATATCATACGTACAAAGTAACACTATTCCGCTTTAGAATCCAATTCAAGTACACGTTCTAACATTTTGTCTTTTTTGTGGATAATGCGATACGAGCCAACATTTCCAAAAAGTTCATTGGCAATAGAAGCCCTTAAATAGGTACGAAGCACCTCTGTAGCGCTGTGATTACGAGAATCAGCTCCCACAGGTATCTTGGATAAGTAGGATTGAAAAATACGATCGTCCTGATCAAAACTCTCAATAAAGTGATCAAGAGTCCATTTGTTGGTCATTTCCTTTCGATGTTGATCTACAAAATTAAAAGCAAAGTCAGTCATGGATATAAAGTGTACGTTATTGATATTACCAGTAGTATCTACCGCAACAAAAACATCTGGAATAATCCCACCGCCACCGTAGACAACTTTTCCTTTTGGAGTAGTATATTTTAGTGAATCAATTATTGGAATACTGTCCTGATTTAAAAGCTCTCCACGAAGCATTCTTTTTTGGTAGTCATCATAATAGTTAGGATGTCCATTTTTAGTATATGGTTTCTGAATAGAACGGCCTGTGGGAGTGTAGTACCTTGCTGTTGTTAGTCGAACAGCAGAACCATCCCCTAAATCCATTTCTATTTGAACTAAACCTTTACCAAAAGAACGTCGTCCTATGATAATTCCTTTATCATTGTCCTGCATAGCACCCGCAACAATTTCTGAGGCTGATGCAGAGTTTTCATCGATGAGAATATATAAACCACCCTTTTCAAAATCACCTTTGCTAGTGGCATAAGATTTGTGGATTTCTTTTTTATTGTTTTTGGTAAAGACAATAAGCTTATCCTCATCAAGAAACTCATCAGCAATCTGGGTGGCAATATCTACAAATCCACCTCCATTCCCCCTCAAATCCAACACCAAGTCAATCATGCCTTGATCTTTAAGTTCTGTTAACGCACTCTTAAATTCTTTGTAGGTATTCCTGGCAAAACGATCAAGTTTAACATAGCCTAAGTGGTCATTAAGCATGTAAGCGATATCAACGCTCTTAATATTTACCTTTCCTCTTTTAATATTGATATTAAATAAGGAGTCGTTCGTTTTTCTATACACTTGAAGCGTAAGCTCTGTATTGTCCTTTCCCTTTAGATATTTAGGGACATCATTGCTTGATAATTTTTTACCTGACAGGGTATCTTGATTTGCAGAAATAATACGATCGCCTGACTTGATTCCTGCCTTGATGCTTGGACCGCCTTCAATGGGCTGTATGACAGTGATTGAATCTTGAATCATTCTAAACTGAATTCCAATACCCACAAAATTTCCTTGCATATTCTCTTGAATCGCTTGTAAATTTTCTTTAGGAATATACACAGAATGAGGATCTAGTTTACCCAGCATTTGAGTGATCGCTTCATCCAGTAAAACATCGGTATTTACATTATCCACATAATCACGTTCAATATAATCCAATAAACGCCTCATTTTCATTTCATTTGCTGATCCTCTTTGAAGAAGAATTCCTCTGGAATCACCACTAAAAAACGTTCCAATAAGAATACCAAAAATAGTAGCAAAAGAAAGATATATGGGAAAGTTATTTTTATTCATCTACAGATAAAAATGTTAATTCAACACCCGCTTTTTCCAAAAATTCCAAGCCAGAGGCATCTTTATACTCACTGGAATACACCACTCTTTTGATTCCTGCCTGATGAATGAGTTTGCTGCATTGCCGACAAGGAGAAAGTGTGATGTACAAAGTTGCACCTTCACAAGATTGGGTAGACCTAGCTACTTTTAAAATAGCATTGGCCTCTGCGTGTAGCACCTCCCATTTAGTCACGCCTTCTTCATCCTCGCAACAATTATCAAACCCAGAAGGAGTTCCATTAAAACCATCAGAGATGATCATTCGATTTTTAACAATTAAGGCACCTACTTGCTTGCGCTTACAGTGAGATAGTTTAGCCCATTCACGAGCCATTTTCAGATAAGCAATATCGTACCTAAGCTGTTTGGAATTCATAAGCGGTAAAAATACAGAGATTTTCAAATTTAGAGCGTTAAATCTTTACCAAAACTAAGAGGTCCACGCAAAATAGCTATCCCTTATAATTGGAATGGTAATACCGATGACTATTGCGGAAGTAATGACAACCCAGTCTCTTTTTGAAACTCTGAAAAAATGTATGAGAACAGTTCCAAGAATTAATACAGATAAAACAATAACCATTTGAGCCAATTCTATTCCAAGCGCAAATTCAAGCATGGGAATTAACTTATCCTCACTTTTTCCAAGAGTTACCCTTAAAAAATTTGAAAATCCTAAGCCGTGTATTAATCCAAAAAACAAAGCAAAAAAGAGATTTGTTTTCTCTCTCTTAGAAGAATTTACACTGAATTTAAGGATATTCACAACAGCAGTAATCAGGATAGTAATTGGAATTAAAAACTCAATAACAGTCTCTTTTATCGTAACAATTTGATACGTGGCAAGACTTAAAGTAAACGTGTGGCCAACAGTAAAAAAAGTAATCATTAATAAAACCTTTTTCCACTGGCTAAAACTAAAAATAACAGCCAAAACAATTAAAAATAAAATATGGTCATAGCCATTGAAATCCAGCACATGTTTAAATCCTAATTCTATATGAGTGGTGAAATTGCTCATAAACTTCTTTTTGAATTTTCCAAAGATAACAAAGAGGAATGAAACAGTGAATGTAAATATATTTTCAGATACTTGTGCGCTATGAAGTGAAACATACTAACCTTACATTTGGATCGTCATTACTCAATAACACAAAAAATACTAACTTTGAAAAAATAAAATGTTAAAATCCGATTAATAGGGGGCTAAGCCATGAGTGATTAGATATATCTATATCAATTTTAAAGGAAGATATTCAAATTCATTGTCGATACCTTCTGGTTCAAATACGTAATTGAGAGCAAGCAAACTGGATACTGGAGTAGTATGTGGACTAATGAATTTCATTCATTAACTAAAACTATGGATTTTAAATCCATAGTGGTTTATTTCTTCTATGAGGTTGACATACTCTTGCAATAATTGTAATTCCATTGATGCTGGTTCAGCTAGGAATTTCAATACACTCGGTAATAGATCATGTACATTCTTATCTTGGACAAAATTGATCATCATCCTATCCATATGGCGATTGACATGGATCTATTTTGCTCCAACCCATACAAAATTATTCAAAGGAATACTCAAAAAAGATACTTTAACACAATTAGTGTCTTTAAACTGGTATAGAATCATGGCACGGACACTCGTCTTTGGACTAGATTTTATAAATTTCAACTGAGAAGTTGTAAAAGAAAAAGCCAACTGTAACATAAGTTACAGCCGACTCACGTACCAGAGGTGGGACTCGAACCCACACGCCCAAGGGGCATTGGATTTTGAATCCAACGTGTCTACCAATTCCACCACTCTGGCAATTAACTAAAGAAACAATTCTCATTATAAGATAGAATTATCACCCATAGTTCTATAGTGGAGATTACAAACATAAAAAATATTTTATGATTGTAAGATTTAATCTATCAATAGTCATCAAATAATTTTACTTTTGTGACTTAGCAACTCAAACTACACAACTCAATGTCACTAACCACTCTAGCGCCCAAGCTATTTGCGTGCCAACAGAGCACAGAACTAGCTGAAAAAATTGCAAAAGAATATGGAGCAGAATTAGGAAGGGTAATCACAACCACCTTTAGCGATGGTGAATTCCAACCTGCCTTTGAAGAATCGGTAAGAGGCAGACGGGTATTCATCATTGGTTCTACATTTCCAAGTGCAGATCACCTGATGGAAATGCTGCTTATGCTAGATGCAGCCAAAAGAGCATCAGCAAGACATATTACAGCTGTTATGCCCTATTTTGGATGGGCACGCCAAGACAGAAAAGACAAGCCCAGAGTAGCCATTGGAGCTAAGTTAGTAGCCAATCTGTTACAAGCAGCAGGTGCTACGAGAATTATGACGATGGATTTACATGCGGATCAAATTCAGGGATTTTTTGAAAAGCCAGTAGACCACTTGTTTGCCTCAACCATTTTTATGTCGTACATCAACCAACTACATCTAGATAATTTGACCATTGCCTCTCCAGATATGGGAGGATCCAAAAGGGCTTATGCATATTCTAAATATTTGATGTCTGACGTGGTTATCTGCTATAAGCAGCGAAAAAAAGCCAATGTGATTGGACGCATGGAACTCATTGGAGAAGTAGAAGGGAAAAATGTCATTCTTGTAGATGATATGATAGACACCGGAGGAACACTCACAAGAGCTGCCGATTTGATGATGGAAAGAGGAGCCTTAAGTGTCCGTGCAATCTGTACACACCCAATCCTCTCTGGAACTGCCTATGAGAAGATTCAGAATTCAAAATTAACAGAACTTATCGTCTCAGATACCATTCCCTTAAGAAAAGAAATTTCTAAAATAAAAGTTGTATCTTGCGCGCCCTTATTCGCCGATGTGATGAAAAAAGTTCAGCACAACACATCGATAAGCGATCAGTTTTTAATGTAGCTTCGGCTATACGCATAGCTAGCCTGTTTGAAAACTGAGAGAACAAATAAACATTAATTAATAGAAAGTAATGAAATCAATTACAATCAAAGGATCTAAAAGAGAAAGCGTGGGCAAAGTTTCAACAAAAGCCTTACGTAATGCTGGAGAGGTTCCTTGCGTGATATACGGAGGAGACCAACCTGTACACTTTTCAGCAGAAGA
Source organism: Flavobacteriaceae bacterium (assembly GCA_964228785.1). Lineage (GTDB taxonomy): Bacteria > Bacteroidota > Bacteroidia > Flavobacteriales > Flavobacteriaceae > Polaribacter. The sequence continues at coordinate 20,513 of CAXRAW010000052.1, read as the reverse complement.
AAAAGCGTTCAAAAACTTGGTATATACCCCAAACGTATATACCGCAGCGATTGAACTTGACGGACAAACATTTGCTGCAATTTTACAAGATATTCAGTTCCATCCAGTATCAGACAAAATCTTGCATGTCGATTTTTATCAATTGCATGATGATAAGGCGGTTACCATGAATATCCCTGTAAAGTTGAAAGGAACATCACCAGGAGTTTTAAACGGAGGGTCTCTGCGTTTTACTAACCGAAAGCTAAGAGTTAAAGCAGTTCCAGCCAACTTGCCAGATTTTATCGAGGCAGATATTTCAAAATTAAAAATTGGAAGCAAATTATATATTACAGAGTTATTCAACGACGACTATACATTGATGCATCCAGACAACACTGTAGTGGTTCAAGTAAGAACATCTCGTAACGCTGTTGTAGCTAGCGAAGAAGAGGAAGAAGCAGAGACTGCTGGTGCCTAGACTACAGATTTTTTTACATCAAGAGATATCAAAAGCGTTACTTCCGTAGCGCTTTTTTATTTTGCTATTTTTACCTTGTGAATTGGTCTAAATCTGTCAAATATCAAATGGCGAGTATAAATTTAAACACATGAAGAAAATTCTAATTGTTGGATTGGGAAATATCGGAGAGAAATATATTCACACACGACACAATATTGGTTTTCAAATTGTCAATGCAATCGCCAACGAACACAAGGTCAAATTTGAAACAGCTAAGTTGGGCGATTTTGCTCATTTTCGATTCAAAGGAAGGACATTTACGCTGCTAAAACCCAATACGTATATGAATCTTAGTGGAAAAGCAGTAAAATATTGGATGACTAAAGAAAAGATTGCTGCGGAAAACTTGTTGGTCATTACTGATGATGTAAACTTAGAGTTTGGAACCATAAGAATAAAGGCAAAAGGAAGTGCAGGTGGGCATAACGGCTTGAGAGATATTGAAATCAAACTAGGCACCCAAAAATACCCAAGATTCCGATTTGGTGTTGGAAGTGATTATACCAAAGGTCGTCAAGTCGATTTTGTTCTTGGAGCATGGAATAAAGAAGAAGAAAGTCGGTTAATTGAGCGTATTCCTGTGGCAGCAAAAGCTGCGTTATCTTTTGGAACCGATGGAATCGACAATACTATGAATAACTTCAACGGAAAATAACACACAGCAATCTTACAAGTTCAAAATGGCAATCCTTCAGCATTTAATTTCAGAGCGATAGTTAAGGGTGAAAACCCCTGAGGCTTATCTGGTAGTTAATTCTACACAACAATGTAGAATAATACTCATTGACTTATGCGTTGTCACTGGCATACCACTCAGCAAAAGAACTTTCAGTTTCTCTGAGTTTAAGGGAATGAAGCTGAATATTTTCTGGCAGTCTTTTGCTAATTTTTTGGGCAAAATCAATGACCATCATTTCAGTCGTGGGCTGATAGTCCAACAAAAGTATGTGATGTCCAAGCTGTATAAGTTGCTCACCCAAATCTAGATGAGGAGTATTTTTATTGAAAATCGTTGCATGATCAAAAACATCAACAATCTCCTCTTTGACGATGTTCTTTAAATCTCCAAAATCCATGACCATACCGTACTTTGGGTCTAAAGGATCAAGAATAGGCGTTCCTAAAACAGTCACAAATAACTTGTAACTATGTCCGTGTATGTTCTTACACTTACCATCATAACCGTGCAATGCATGCGCCGTTTCAAAACTAAACTGCTTCGTAATTCGGATTGACTTCATGCTGCAAATGTAAGAATTGAAAAGTTTTTTTCCATCGAAAAAAAACTACTTTTTAAACTGCTCTAAAGCTCGTTTTGTAACATCAGATAAAACCAATTGACCCGAAATTGCTGCTCTCTCCGCAAGTAGCTCCCTCCAATGATCTGTATGTTCCCATAGCACTTTTTTCATTTTTCGCAATGCTTCAGAATTGTAAGAGGCTAGTTCATTTGCAAACGCATCAATTCTCTTATCCATATCGGTCATATTTTCAAAGACTTCGGCATATAGGCCTTTTTCCTTTGCCCAATGAGCATCTTTCCAATTGGTAGCCGCTAAGGTTAGTTCAGCAAGACCAGAAACACCTATTTTTCTCTCTACAGCAGGGGCAATGACAAACGGACCAATACCAATCGTGAATTCAGATAATTTAACAGATGCGTTTCGAGTGGCAAAAACATAATCACAAGCAGCTGCTAATCCAACACCACCTCCTACGGCCTTCCCTTGTACCCGACCAATAATAAGCTTAGAACAGGTTCTCATAGCATTAATTACATGCGCAAAACCCGAGAAAAATAGCGTGCCTTCCTCTTCATTTGAAATGGCAATCAATTCATTAAAAGAGGCACCAGCGCAAAATGCTCTATCACCCTCAGATGTAAGAATAATGACGCAAACCTCTGGGTGTTGCGATAGCAAATGGAGTTCCTTTGTCAATTTTTCCAGCAATTTCATAGGAAAAGAGTTGCTAGCAGGATGTCCAAACTGAACAGTAGCAACACCGCGATGTATACGAGTAAATAAGCTTCCTTCCTCTAACGCCATAAAATAAATTTCGTTAAAATTAAACCTTTTCAGCCAATGGCAAAAAGGTGCTTCGGAAATTGATCATCAGAGGGAGTCCCCTAACAATAATCCATAAGATAAAGGTGTACCATATTCCGTATAATTTAAAGTCAAACACCTTGAAAAGCATCGCTGAGGGAATAAAAACCAGGCATGTAGCCACAAGTAGTAAATTTCTTAAAAAGGCTGTCTTACCCATGCCTTTGAACATCCCATCATACACATACATCACCCCACAAAGAGGTTGCATGATAAGGACAATCCAAAAAACCTCATAAAAATGCTCCAATACATCCTGATTCTTAATAAAAACAGACCCAATAGCACCGTAAAAAATAAAACCTATTCCCGCCAAAGCAAGACCCGTAAAGAATCCATAAAAGATCATATGTTTTCCCAATTTCAGTAAAGAGCCATAAGCTTTAGCCCCTAGCAATTTTCCAGACAAAATATTTCCAGCACTAGAGTATCCGTCTATAAAGAAAGCACCAAATAACCAAATCTGAATTCCTATCTCGTATGCCGCTAACATTTCTTTGCCCAAATCGGTAGCTTGCTTTACAGCAAAAATTAGTGCGATATTCAATGCGATAGTCCTTAAAAAAAGATCCAACACCATTTTCAGAAGCCTAGGGACTTCTTCATTGAAAGGGAATGTCAATCGTAACTTAATGGATGTTTTTCTCAACAAAAGAACGGCAGAGACAACCGCCATAACCACCTGAGAAATCACACTAGCATACGCAGCCCCTTGAATATTCATACTCGGAATCCACCCATCAACCCCATACACCAAAACCCAGTCAAAAATCACATTAAGAACAGCACCCAACAATGCAATGATCATCGGATAATAAGTGTTCTGAAGCCCTCTGAACGTCCCAAAAATAGTGAATACAAAAAGGGTAAAAGGAAGCCCAAAAACACGTATTTGATAATAGTCTACAGCATAGTCTAAAATAAGGTCCTCAGCCCCATAAAACCCAAAAATAAACCTAGTAAAAGGATAAGTGAAGAAGATGATCAAAACATTTAAAACAACAACAATAAACACCGCCTGAGCAGGGAGCGTCTTTACCCTTTCTAATTTCTGAGCCCCCAAATATTGTGAGATGACAGAGGACACAGCACTTCGCGTTTGAGCAAAAACCCAAATAAGCATCGATAAAAACGACCCAACAATTGCAACAGCACCCAAACACTCTGTGGCATTAACATCGATATTTCCTATAATAGCAGTATCAGTAATCGAGATCAAAGGCTCAGCAACACCCGCAATCAAAGCAGGGATCGCTAGCTTGTTAATTTGCTTAAAACGAATATCGGTTGTCACGGATTCCTAATGAACAGCAAATTTAAGGATAAGCAATAATTTTGTGGAGATTTCAAGGCTAAAAACGTACCTTTGTCCACAACAATAGCTTCTTTATGAAACATATTTTAGTTCCTATTGGTTCCTCAGAGAATGCCTCAAACACGCTACAATATGCTATAGATGTCGCTTCAGAATTTGCGGCAAAAGTATATGTGTTCAGAGCCTACAAAGTCCTGTCAAAAGCAGGAACAATGATTAGCATCGATGAGATTGTTGCAAAAGAAACAAATCTATACCTTAGATCCATTGTAAATACCATAGACACAAAAGATGTAGAAATTAAAATTGTTGCAGCCAAAGGAGGAGTTGTAGAAAGCATCAATGCCATTGATCACCAATTGGGAATAGATTTAATCATAGCAGGACCGAAAAGTAATGCTATCAGAGAAGAAGTATTTTTGGGAAGCACCTCAGGAAGTATTGTCAAGCAAATGACCATTCCCACTCTCATCGTTCCAGAAGGCTATCAGTTTAAGCCATTCAACAGAGCTCTCATAGCCTTTCAATCAGGAGTTCTCAAAAAAAAGAACATGCTACTTCCTCTGTATGATTTCATCACAAAGTTTAAAACCACAGTCAACCTACTATTGGTCAAAACACCCGAATACAAAGAAGAAGATTTAATACTAGACAATGCTTTAAAGACCATACAGAACACGCTAACAATCTCAGAAAACAGCACCATATTCCAAGGAGTTTTAGAACATTTCAGATCAAATAATCCCGACTTACTATGTGTATTCAGGCGTAAAAGAGGCTTTTTTCAAAAACTATGGGAAAAGAATACAGTGCTAAAATCTGAGTTTTACACCACCATCCCATTGCTAGTCTTATGCGGGAGGTAATAAACAATAAGGGGCATTAGCTCAGCTGGCTAGAGCGCTACGCTGGCAGCGTAGAGGTCATCGGTTCGACTCCGATATGCTCCACTCACCAAAAGGTTTCTGAAATTTCTTCAGAAACCTTCTTTGTTCATCATATGATGTTGGGCGTTCCCTACGGGTCGGGCTATCCGCTATATCTTTTTTGCCTTAAAAAAGAGCAAAAAAGGATGCCGCTGCTATCCCTTACGCAGCACGAAGAACAACATTTCAATAAAAAGATAACATAAGATCCATTAGTTCTGTCAAATCAAGATCAGCTGTAAGAACTGATTTTAAAAAACACTCCGTTAATCGTTTAGACCACCATCTCAGAAGCATCTAACATTAGAAATGATATTATTTTGTACATTCACATAATGAATCAAAACGACAATTTTTTTGAGAGAGTCTATCAAGTCGCCCGCCAAATTCCTTTTGGTAGAGTCACAAGCTACGGTGCCATAGCCAAATACCTAGGTGCTGCCCGCTCCGCTAGAATGGTTGGCTGGGCCATGAATAATTCAGATCGATATAACGACGTACCCGCCCATCGCGTTGTCAATAGAAAAGGGCTTCTCACAGGCAAACATCACTTTCAAGGAATTAATTTAATGCAGCAATTGCTAGAGAACGAAGGCATTACCGTTGTCGAAAATCAGATTCAAGACTTCGACAGTATTTTCTGGGATCCCACAAAAGAGTTGCGTTAACACAAGAAACTCTTGCCCATAGGATTTAACGATAAGATCATAAACATTTGAAATCTGTATACTTTCCTATCTAAAGCTTTCACAGTATCTTTGAAGTCTGTAAAGAAGACTCATGCCTATCAAAAAGCAAGATATCAACAAAGCCCTAGAAACCGTTACCGCACCCGGTGAAGGAAAGAGTTTAGTAGAAAATAATAATCGAATCAATGTCGTTATTTTTGGTGACGAGGTGGTTGTAGATATCACGATTACCAACCCTACACTGCAAGCAAAAAAGAAAGTAGAAGCTGAAGTGATCAAAGCCATTCATACCCATGTCGATCAAAAGATCAACATAAAAGTCAATGTAAAATCCGTTCCCAAGCCCAAAGAAGAGACCCCCAATGTCATTCGTGGTAAAGCCATTCCCAATATTCAAAATATAATTGCCATCGCCTCGGGAAAAGGAGGTGTCGGGAAATCGACCATCACTGCAAATACAGCGGTAACTCTAGCTAAAATGGGATTCAAGGTAGGAATCTTAGATGCAGACATTTACGGACCCTCTATGCATCTTATGTTTGATGTAGAAAACGAAAGACCACGATCTGTGATGATCAACGGTCGCTCTAAAATGAAGCCAGTAGAGAACTACGGTGTCAAGTTACTATCCCTAGGATTTTTTACCAATCCCAACCAAGCTGTCATCTGGCGTGGACCAATGGCATCCAAAGCATTAAACCAATTAATTTTTGATGCAGACTGGGGAACATTAGACTTTTTACTCATCGACTTACCTCCAGGAACTGGAGACGTTCACCTGTCAATTGTTCAAGCAGTCCCCATTAACGGGGCAGTAATCGTTAGTACACCACAGAATATTGCCCTAGCCGATGCTAAAAAGGGAGTAGCCATGTTCCAGCAAAAGAGCATCAAAGTTCCTGTTTTGGGCATTGTAGAAAATATGGCCTACTTTACACCAGAAGAATTACCCAACAATCAATACTATATCTTTGGTAAAGATGGAGCCAAGCACCTTGCCGAAGATCTAACCACTAAGTTTTTAGGAGAAGTGCCTTTAGTACAAAGCATACGGGAATCTGGAGACGTAGGTCACCCTGTTGCATTACAAAAAGACACACCCCTGGAAAAAGCATTTAACGAGATTACCAAAGAGATTGTTTCCGAACTATTAAAAAGAAATGCTAACTTGCCGCCTACAGAAGTTGTTCGTATCACAACGATGAGCGGATGTAGCGCCGTAAAAAAGTAACATTATGACAGCACAAGAAATACTAGAAAATGTAGAAAAAGCGTTGACAGAGATTCGTCCTTTTCTGGCTAGTGATGGTGGCAACATCAAGCTCCTGTCTATTGAAGACACCATCGTTAAAGTTCAGTTAGAAGGAGCATGTACCAGTTGCTCTGTAAACCAAATGACGTTAAAAAATGGTGTAGAAGCAACCATTAAAAAATATGCACCAAGCATAAAGCAGGTCATCAATGTAGAATAACTGATAAAGATTAGTTTTACAAGAATTGCAGTGCACATGTTTACTCGTATCTCAAGGAATGATTAAAACAGACATCTTAATAATTGGTGCTGGACCAACAGGCTTATTCACTGTATTTGAAGCAGGATTGTTAAAGTTAAAATGTCATTTAATTGACGCACTGCCACAGCCAGGAGGACAATGTTCAGAGATTTATCCCAAAAAACCAATATATGACATTCCAGCCTATCCTGAAATTTTAGCGGGGAATCTAACCGACCGTTTAATGGAACAAATAAAACCCTTTGAACCTAGATTTACCCTTGGAGAGAGAGCTGAAACCATAGAAAAGACCAGTGATAAATCCTTTATCGTTACCACAAACAAAGGAACCAAACACCAAGCTCCTGTAGTAGCTATTGCAGGAGGCCTAGGAAGTTTTGAGCCTCGAAAACCACCCATTCCAAACATTACAGACTTTGAAGACAAAGGTGTGGAATACATCATCCGCGATCCTGAAGTTTACAGAGATAGAAAGGTGGTAATCGCAGGAGGAGGCGACTCTGCTCTAGACTGGGCAATTTTCCTTACCGATGTAGCCTCAAAGGTGACACTAGTACATCGAAGAAATGAGTTCCGTGGAGCTTTGGACTCTGTGGACAGAGTTCAAGAACTAAAAAATAGTGGAAGAATAACACTCATAACTCCCGCTGAAGTCAAAGAAATTCATGGAGAAAATCATGTTGATGCAGTGACTATAATCCAGGATAAAACTGAAAAAATAACCCTGCAAACAGATCATTTTATTCCTTTGTTTGGGCTTTCTCCAAAGCTAGGCCCCATTGCCAATTGGGGACTAGAAATAGAAAAAAATGCTATTAAAGTGAATAATGCGTTGGACTATCAAACGAACATTCCAGGAATTTATGCCATCGGAGATGTGAACACTTATCCCGGTAAATTGAAACTAATTTTATGCGGCTTCCACGAGGCAACTCTGATGTGTCAAAGTGCTTACCAACGAATTTTTCCAAACAAAAGGTATGTGATGAAATACACTACAGTAGGAGGAGTTGAGGGATTTGACGGAACTAAGAAAGAAGCACCCAAGGCAGTAGTAAGAAAGATCGAGTAGTCTCATGGATATTAAAATAATGCCTCTAAATACTTTTTCATCCCAACATTACAGCTTGGAATTGTCAGGGAACGACTTACTGATGTTTGCTCTTGGGGGTATAGCTATTACGGTGTTATTGATCATCTACTACAATAAGATCTCTAAAAGAGAATCAAACACAGACATATCAGATGTGTCAAAGCCTCTGTATGCCTATAAAGATATGCTGTTGCAAGAGAGTTGCTCTGAAGCAAATGAGATCCCAGAGTCAAGCTCAGTATCAATAGTTTTAAGGATGATTGCCTTCTTGTTGGTGCTATCCATTTTGTTCATACCATTACACCAACTTTTGAGCATCCAATAGTTTATTTAAATGTCAGATGTTACTATTAAAATAACAGACAGAGAAGGTGTTTTACATGAGATACAAGCTCCCACAGATATGGCGATGAACTTAATGGAGATCATTCGTTCCTATGAATTGGCACCCGAGGGAACTATTGGCGTTTGTGGAGGAATGGCAATGTGTGCCTCATGCCAATGTTATGTCAATTCAGACCACGAGCTGCCAGAAATGAGTCCTGATGAGGACCTAATGTTAGCCGAAGCTTTTTATGTAGAGGACAATAGCAGGTTGGGATGTCAAATTCCCATCACACCAGCATTAAACGGTTTAGAAATAGAAATTGCACCAGAGAGTTAGCTCCATAAACACTTTTGATTATATTTGTAGAGCGCCACGCATAAAGCGCAACAAATAATGTACAAAGAGTTATTAGTTCTTCTGAAAAATCTAGTTAAAAGAAATCCAGAGTAGCTGCATCAGCAAAACAATAAAGCAGCAGCAAATCACTTTCAATTTAAAATCAGCAATACATTATTACACCAATACATGCCTTTTTATCATCAACTGGGGAAAATACCACCCAAACGACACACACAATTTAGAAAAGAAGACGGAAGTCTTTACTATGAGCAGCTTTTTGGCACCATTGGGTTTGATGGGATGTCATCTAATTTGTATCATGAGCAAAGACCCACGATGGTCAGAGAAATCAGAAAACAGTATTCTGTTGCTCCTAAAGTTGCCAAGAGTAATAACATGCAATCTTATCGGTTTAGAGGATTTCAAGTTCCACAAGTGGCCGATTATTTAGACAGCAGAAAAGTGATCCTGACCAACTCAGACTGCAATATCATCCTAGCAGCCCCAAAACAATCTACCGAGGATTATTTTTATAAAAATACGGATGCTGATGAGGTTATTTTTGTACATCAAGGAACTGGGAAATTGAGAACTCACATGGGGAACATCGATTTTAAATACGGAGATTACCTCGTGATTCCTCGCGGAATGATTTATAAAATGGATTTTGATACCCAAGACAATCGGCTGTTTATTGTCGAGTCGTATCGACCAGTATATACCCCTAAGCGTTACCGCAATTGGTTTGGGCAATTACTGGAGCATTCACCCTTCTGCGAGCGCGATATTCGAAGACCACTAGAGTTAGAAACCCACAACGAAAAAGGAGATTTTCTGATGAAAATAAAAAAGCAAAATGAGATCTTTGATATGATCTACGCCTCTCACCCTTTTGACGTTATTGGATATGACGGGTACAACTATCCCTATGCCTTTTCTATTCACGACTTTGAGCCCATTACTGGCAGAATTCATCAACCGCCACCCGTACATCAAACCTTCGAGACTGATGCCTTTGTGATCTGTAGTTTTGTACCTCGATTGTACGACTATCATCTAGATGCTATCCCAGCACCGTATAATCACAGTAACATAGACTCTGATGAAGTGCTTTATTACGTAGATGGCGACTTTATGAGTAGAAATGATATTGATGCAGGTCATATATCGTTACATCCAGCAGGCATCCCTCACGGACCACACCCGGGAGCCACCGAAAGAAGTATTGGTCAGACTGAAACAGAAGAACTGGCTGTGATGGTAGATACCTTTAAACCCTTAAAGGTTACAGAAGAAGCAATGAAGATTGCCGATGGGGATTACCATAAATCTTGGCTAGAATAAACATCAACCAACAAATCACAAATCATGTCAAAAGAAATACAATCAGTAAACTACGGTTTAGAAAAAATATTTGAGGGTGCTCAGGATTTTCTACCACTGCTGGGAACAGATTATGTTGAATTTTATGTAGGAAATGCAAAACAGTCCGCACATTTTTATAAAACAGCATTTGGCTTTCAGTCCTTTGCCTATAAAGGATTAGAAACTGGAGCTACAGATGCAGTAAGCTACGTGCTTAAACAAGATAAAATCCGATTGATTTTAACGACTCCTTTAACAAGTAAATCACCTATTAACGAGCATATTGTAAAACATGGCGACGGTGTAAAAGTAATCGCTCTTTGGGTAGAAGATGCTAGAAACGCATACCAAGAAACCACATCCAGAGGTGCAAAGTCCTATCTAGAACCAACTGTTGAAACCGATGAATACGGACAAATCATCAAGGCAGGGATTTATACTTACGGAGAAACTGTTCATATGTTTATAGAACGAAAAAACTACAACGGAACCTTTATGCCAGGATTTGTTGCATGGAAATCAGATTACAACCCACCCGCAGCGGGGTTAAAATACATTGATCATATGGTTGGAAATGTAGGATGGAATCAGATGAATATGTGGGTGAAATGGTACGAAGACGTTATGGGCTTTGAAAACTTTCTTTCCTTTGATGACAAGCAAATCCACACCGAATATTCTGCCTTAATGAGTAAAGTAATGTCCAATGGAAATGGCCGTATTAAATTTCCCATTAATGAGCCAGCAGAGGGTAAAAAACGTTCTCAAATTGAAGAATATTTAGATTTTTATGAGGGAGCTGGTGTACAACACATAGCTGTAGCTACTGATGACATTATTAAGACCGTAGGGCAATTAAAATCTCAAGGTGTTGAGTTTTTATCTACACCTCCTGAAGAATATTACAAAGCTGTTCCTGATCGACTAGAAGAGTTTAGCCACGAGCTCAGAGAGGATATTGAAAAATTAAAAGGTTTGGGGATCATGATTGATGCAGATGAAGAAGGATATCTGCTACAAATCTTTACCAAACCCGTGGAAGACAGACCCACATTGTTTTTTGAAATAATCCAACGGATGGGTGCACGAGGGTTTGGAGCAGGAAACTTTAAAGCCTTATTTGAATCCATTGAAAGAGAACAACAAAAAAGAGGAACACTGTAAAAACAATACGATTCAACCCAAGAAGTAGGATTCTCTATTGACTCTCTTAAGATTAGATGCTTAAAAAAATTATGAGTAAAGACGATATTTTAAAAGCCATAGAAGAGAAATACAAAAAGTTAGGTGTTCCTCTCAATTCCATGTTAGAAGGCTTGTTATGGAGTAGTCCCATCACCTACTGGGACTATATCCAAACCGACGCCTTACTGGGGCTACAAACACCAAGGACTACTCAGCCAGACGAGATGGTTTTTATCATGTATCATCAAATCAATGAGTTGCTCTTTAAAATGGTGCTCTGGGAAATAGATCAAGTTGCAACATCAGAAGAAATTAATGCCAAAAAATTCACATTGCACCTAATGCGAATTAGTCGCTATTTTGATATGTTATCCGATTCTTTTACTGTGATGGCAGAGGGAATGGAACCAGAACAGTATCTAAAGTTTAGAAATACCCTCACCCCAGCCAGTGGATTTCAGAGCGCACAATACAGGAAGATAGAGTTTGCATCTACCGAATTAATCAATTTAATCGATATACGCTACAGAAATACCATAGACAGAACATCGTCATTTAAAAATGCCTACGATCATCTTTATTGGCAGGCAGTGGGGAAAAATCACAATACAGGTGAAAAATCGATATTGATTGAACTTTTTGATAAAAAATACATGGGTGATTTTATCGACTTTATGGAAGATTACAATCAGTGTAATCTGTCGAAAAAATTCAAACAATTACCAGAAGAAGTCCAAAAAAATTCTGATCTAATGGATGCTATGCGTCATTATGATCATACAGTAAACGTTAAATGGGTCATGGCACATTACAATGCTGCAGGAAAATATTTAGGAGGAGACCATAAAGAGTTGGAGGCCACTGGAGGAAGTAGCTGGCGAAGATACCTGCACCCAAAATATCAGAAAAGAATTTTCTACCCCTACCTGTGGTCAGAGGAGGAACTAAAAAATTGGGGAACCTTTTAGAAAAGCAAATAAAAAGTTAAAAAGGAAGCGAAATAAGATATTTAGATCACTTTTTGTCTCACAAGAAAGTATTATATCATGCATTTTTTATAAGTTTGAAACATATGAAAAGCGTCTTTTTTTTCTCCCTTTATATTCTTGTAAATCTATCAGTTTTTTCTCAGCTAGAAAAGGTAAAGCCTTATCAAAGTGGTGAGTGGCTAGAATATAAAATGAGCTATAGCGGATTTTTGAAGGCAGGAACAGCTACCTTAGAACTCAAAGAGACAACCCTGGATGAGAAAAAAGTATTCTACGCAAAAGGTTACGGTGAAACTAGTACCATTATTGGATGGTTTTTTAAAGTTAGTGATACCTACGAATCATATTTTGACACAGAAATACCAAAACCATACTTTTTTAAAAGAGATGTCAATGAAGGAGGCTACACCATTAGACGAGATACAAAGTTCGATTATGAAAAACAGCTTGCAACCGTTGAGGATCACAAACACAAGACCGTAAAGACCTTCGAGATAGGTGAGGTTCAAGATATGATCTCATCATTTTATTTTTTAAGAAATATTGAAACCGATACACTAGAACAAGGAGAAGAAGTGACACTGGATATATTTTTTGACTCAAAAACCTTCCCGTTCAAACTCCGATTTCTGGGTACAGAAGTTTTAAAAACCAAATTTGGTAAAATAAAAACACTAAAGTTTCGACCCTCAGTGCAGGCGGGTAGAGTCTTTAAAGAGAACGAAAGCGTTACAATCTGGGTTACTGCCGACAAGAATAAAATTCTAATAAAGTTAAAGGCGTCTTTAACTGTTGGATCGTTAAAAGCAGAACTAAAATCCTTTAAAGGATTGGCAAATTCATTTAAAATAATCATTGATTAAGTTGTATTTTGCCTTCAAATAAATTGAATGAGAAATAGATAAATGTAAGATCTCTTGAAAAAATTAGTTTTTGCCATTTTATGTTTTGTAGTCCTAATTTCTTGCGGAGAAAATAAGAACAAGAACTCTGTACAAATAGCTGAAAAAATACAAATTCCCAAGGAAATTTTTGAATATGGCTATAGCTTAAACGATTACAAAGTCATTAAAGACACCATTCGTCAAGGTGAAAGTTTTGGAATTATTTTAGATAGACATCACATTTTCTATCCTAAAATTAACAAGATTGCTAGAACCATTAAAGACACATTTGATGTGAGAAGAGTTCGAGCAGGAAAACCTTACATGATTCTTGCCAAAAAAGATTCAACAGAAAAAGCCCAAGTTTTTATTTACAAGAATAATAAAACACAGGCAACCGTTGTAGATTTTCAGGACTCAATTATCAAAGCACATACATTCAGAAAACCGTTAAAAATTGTTGAAAAGGAAATTGCTGGGGAGATTTATTCAACGCTATCAGAGGCCATGGATAGCCTCCATTTGAATCCTAACCTAACCTATGACGTTGCAGATATTTATGCCTGGACACTCGATTTTTACAAACTCCAGAAAGGGGATCAGTTCAAACTTATCTACGAGGAGAAATTCATAGATGACACCATTTTTGTTGGTTATGGAAGAGTAAAAGCAGCCCTTTTCAAACACAATAGAAAAGCCCTGTATGCCTACAGGTTTACCGAGGATACGATCAAAGGGATTCCAGAGTATTATGACGAAAAAGGAAATATGCTCCGCAGTCAATTTTTAAGGTCACCTATCAAATTTAGATATCGCATTTCATCGAGATATAATTTACGAAGAAGGATTGCTCTTTATGGTAATAAAGTAAGACCTCACAAGGGAACCGACTTTGCTGCTGCCGTTGGGACACCCATTATGACAACTGCAAGTGGGACAGTAATTGCATCAACGAGAAACAGAGGGAACGGGAATTATGTGAAGATTAGACATAATAATATCTATTCCACTCAATATTTACACATGAGAAGAAGAAATGTGAGAAAAGGACAGTATGTCAAACAAGGTGATATTATAGGTTGGGTTGGGTTGACAGGAAATACTAGCGGTCCTCACGTTTGCTATCGTTTTTGGAAATACGGTCGACAGGTAGACCCCTTCAAGCAAAAACTCCCTTCTGCAAAACCGCTAAAAGAAAGTATTAAGCCACGATATCTGGAATTTATAAAGCCATTGAAAGTACAGCTAGACAGTATTTCCTTCCCTGAAAAAACACTAATATTGACTGAAATTGTTGCACAAAACTAACCACTATGCCGTTATTGAATAACAATCCAACCAAGACCAGCGCTTGGAAAAAACTAGTAACTCACTTTGAAGAAATGAGTTCATTTTCGCTCGAAAAAGCTTTTAGAGAAAACCCAAATAGAAAAGATGACTTTTCTATTCGTATGGATGATTTAACGGTGGACTTTTCCAAAAATAGAATTCAACAAAGAACGGTTGATCTGCTTGTTGATTTGGCCAATGAATTACAGCTTCAAGATGCCATCGAAAAGTATTTTTGTGGCGATAAAATCAATGTGACAGAAGAGAGATCTGTATTACATACTGCTTTAAGAAGCACATCCGACGAGCCTATTTTTGTTGATAACAAAGACATTAAACCTCTGATAAAAAAAACCTTACGAAAAATTAGGGTCTTTTCAAAAAAAGTAATCTCTGGTGATTGGAAAGGATATACAGGGAAGAAAATTACAGATATTGTCAACATTGGAATTGGAGGCTCTGATCTAGGACCAGATATGGTTGTAGAAGCCTTACAATACTATAAAAATCATTTAACCACGCATTTTGTTTCTAACATAGATGGCGATCATGTTTCTGAGATACTAGAGAAAATAGATCCTGAAACAACGATGTTTGTGATTGTTTCAAAAACATTTACAACACAAGAAACGATAACCAATGCCAATACGATAAAAAATTGGTTTCTAAAGTCAGCATCTCAATTTGACATTGCAAAGCATTTTGTAGCAGTATCTACCAATTTAGAAGCTGTTGATGCTTTTGGAATCGATTCAGATAATGTCTTTCCCATGTGGAATTGGGTTGGCGGTAGATTTTCCTTATGGTCTGCTGTAGGACTCTCTATAAGTCTCTCTGTGGGATATACTCATTACAAAGCCTTATTGGATGGGGCAGAAAAAATGGATCTCCATTTTAAAGAGGCTCCATTTGGTGAAAATATTCCAGTAATCCTTGCTCTTTTGAGCATATGGTACAACAACTTTTATAAAGCTGAATCTGAAGCAATCCTGCCATATACCCAATATTTAACCAAACTTGCGCCATACCTACAACAAGCAATTATGGAGAGTAATGGGAAAAGTGTTGATAGAGATGGAATCCCTGTAGCATATCAAACAGGGACTATTGTTTGGGGAAGCACTGGCACCAACATGCAGCATGCTTTTATGCAGCTAGTGCATCAAGGGACAAAATTAATTCCAGCAGACTTTATTGGCTACGAATCATCTTTGCATGGTTTGAAAGATCATCATAAAAAATTGATGGCAAATTATGTTGCCCAAATGGACGCTTTAGCTTTTGGTAAATCCAAAGAGCAAGTGCATTTAGAATTAAAGTCGTCAGGGCAAATAGACCAAGTTGCAAGGTTAATGTCTTTTAAAGTATTTGAAGGTAACAGACCCAGTAATGCAATTCTCTTTAAAAAATTAACTCCAGCTTCGCTAGGAGAATTAATCGCAATGTATGAACATAAAATCTTTGTCCAAGGAGTACTTTGGAATATTTTTAGTTACGATCAGTTTGGTGTAGAATTGGGAAAAGAATTAGCTAAAAAATTGTTGAATGATACATGAATAGTTATCAGATGATTATTTAAATCGATAATTGTGTTTTGTTAATAAAATAGTTGATATTTAGTTTCACGATATTTGATTTTTAAATGCATAACACGTTAATTTAGATCCTAGCAAAGGTTAACATTATCTTAACATTTTCCCCCTTAAAATAAAAGATTTTTGTACCGTATCTAATCACACTAAAAATTTATTGATGAAACATTTTAAACACGTATTATTTGCAGCATTACTTTTTTGTTTTGCTTCTGCAATTGGACAAATAAAAATTACTGGAACCGTAGTTGACGAAGCTAACGAAGGGTTACCAGGAGCTAGTATTGTGGTCAAGGGAACATCGAAGGGGACTGATACAAATTTAGACGGTAAGTTTGAGCTAGTAGCAGGTTCTGAAAGTGGAACTATTGTAATATCTTATTTAGGATATAAAACCAAAGAAGTTGCTTACTCAGGAGCAGGAGATTTAGGGATGATCCAGTTGGTTGAGGATGATAATATTTTAAATGAGGTTGTCATTAAGGGACTTATAGATGTTGCTAAGGACAGACAGACACCAGTGGCAAAATCTACGATCAAGGCCGCCGAAATTCAAGAAAGGTTAGGCTCTCAAGAATTCCCTGAAATTTTGAATAATACACCTTCTGTGTATGCTACAAAGTCGGGAGGTGGATTTGGAGATTCGAGAATTAATATTCGTGGATTCTCTCAAGAAAACATTGCTGTTTTAATCAATGGTGTTCCTGTAAACGACATGGAAAATGGAAGAGTATACTGGTCCAATTGGGCTGGGCTTTCAGATGTTACCACAGCAATGCAGGTACAAAGAGGATTAGGGTCTTCTAAATTAGCTATTTCCTCTGTTGGTGGGACAATCAATATTATTACAAAATCAACAGATAAAAAAGAAGGAGGAGTCATTACCTCTTCTGTCGGAAACGATGGATACTTTAAAAACGCATTTTCCTACAACACAGGCCAAAATGAAAATGGTTTTGCCGCATCTTTTCTTTTGAGCAGGACTGCAGGAGATGGATATATTAGCGGAACTAGATTTGAAGGGTATAACTACTTCATTGGATTGGGCTGGGAAAAAGGCGATCACAATCTGCAGTTTATGCTAACTGGAGCCCCTCAAATACACAACCAAAGAACAACTAGTTTTTTTAATATGGCAACTTTGGAAGACTATTTGGTATACGGTAAAAAATACAATTACAACCACGGTTATTTGAATGGAGATGAATTTAACTGGAGGAAAAACTTCTATCACAAACCCCTAACCTCTGTCAACTGGGTGTGGGATGTTAATGAAAATTCTACCTTATCTACTTCTGCTTATGTATCATTCGGACGTGGTGGTGGAACTGGTGATATTGGAAGAATGGACGGAAATTACGCAAGTTCTAGCCGTTTTAGAGACCCAGTAAGTGGACATGTGTTGTGGGATGAGATTGTAAAAGCAAACTCGGGTGTAGGAGGAACGTTTAGCAATGGGTTCTCTTATGCAAACCCAGTAGATCCAGCTACTGGACAATTTATCGTAAATGACGACGAACTACGTCCAGATGATATTCCAACTGGACTAACTAGGAGAAACGGTTTTATAAGAAGAGCATCGATTAATTCTCACAATTGGTATGGGGTATTATCCAATTTTAATACCCAATTAAGTGAGAATTTGTCATTAGATTTTGGTATTGACTTACGCTCTTACACAGGAATTCACTACAGAAGAATCGATAATTTGTTAGGAGCTGATGGTTATAGAGACAATGATGATATTAACAATCCTTTAATCATCCAAAGAACCCAATACGCTTCAGATATCGCTAGCTTGTGGAATGTTTTCAGAGGAACAGACAAAGAGCAAAAAATCAACTATTGGAATGATGGAAAAGTCCGTTGGTACGGAGCTTTTGGTCAACTAGAATATGTGACTGATGAGGTTTCCTTTTTTGTACAAGCTGGTATCTCTCAACAAGGATTTAAGAGAATTGACTATTTTAATTACCTCAATTCTGATCCAGATCAGGAAACTAACTGGGAAAATTTCCTAGGAGGAAACATTAAAGGTGGGTTGAACTGGAACATAGATGAGAACCATAATATTTTTGGTAATGTTGGTTACTACTCAAAGCAACCATTCTTTGATTCGGTATTCCAAAATTCTAGAAATGACATAAATCCAGATCCAAGAAATGAGAAGATTGTAGGTATGGAGATAGGATACGGATATACGAGCCAGAAATTTAGAGCTAATTTAAACTTGTATAGAACAAGTTGGAAAGATAGATTCATATCAGTATCATCTGATTTTGATGTGAATAATACACCAAATAATCTTGAAGATGATGAGCAGGGTAATGCGGATATCAATGGAGTAGAGCAATTACACCTTGGCGCTGAATTAGATATGACTTATGACATTACAGATAATTTTAGGTTCTTAGGGATGATTTCTGTGGCAGATTGGAGTTATGCTGGAAATCCATCTGGTATTGCATTTGACCAAAATGCCACGTCTATCGGTACTATTACCCTAGATTTAGATGATATAAAAGTTGGGGATGCTGCGCAATTTACTGCAAGAATTGGATTTGACTTGGGTATTACAGAAGATTTTAGTATTGACTACAGTCAGAGATTTATCGACAGATTGTATGCTAGATTAAACGCCGATGATTTTGCTGTTGATCCAATTACGGGTAATGTAAATGCTGACGGTTCACTTCAGTTGCCGGGATACTCTCTGGCAGATTTTGGAGCAACTTACAGATTTGATTTCAATGACGATTCTGAATTAAGTCTTCGCCTAAATGTGAATAACTTATGGGGAACAGAATACATCGTAGAGTCTGAGACTAATATTGCCGCTCAATCTGGAGATCCAACATATTTAGGGGTTCATGTAGATAATAAGGTATTCTTTGGATGGGGGACTACATGGAATTTCACAGCGAGATATAGTTTCTAATAGTTTCCTAGAACTATTCAAATACAAAACCACCTCATTTGAGGTGGTTTTTGTATTTTTACATCATTAAAATACAAAATATGAAACCTTACATCGCGAGTTTTTTCAATGCTGTTATCTTAATCACTCTTGGGCTATGGGCGTATTTTACATCTGAAAATCCTTCAATGACAGCTTTAATTCCAGTCTTCATTGGCGGAATCCTATTAGTCATGGTGCCGGGAGTAAAGAAAGAAGCAAAAATTCCTGCACACGTAGCTGTGCTTCTCACTCTTGTCGTATTAATAGGTTTCATACCACCGTTGATGGGAGCCATAAAAAGAGGAAGTACTATCGGAATTGCAAGGGTATCTGTGATGATTTTCTCTACTGCTTTAGCTTTAATTACTTTTATAAGAAGTTTTATAGGAGTACGAAAAAGAAGAGAACAAGAAGGAAAATAGCTATCCAGTCTATCAAAAATCAGATTCTTTCAGAAATTTTTGATGATGAAGATTATAAGTTATTTTTCCTCGTTTGTTTTTGCGGTTGTTTTCTATCTTATCTTACTTATCTTTCATGTTATCCAGTGGATAGCCCTAAAGTTTGGATACCAGTACCATAAAATCTCTGTTGATTGGCTCAACTGGTTCCT
This sequence comes from Flavobacteriaceae bacterium, assembly GCA_964228785.1. Classification (GTDB taxonomy): domain Bacteria; phylum Bacteroidota; class Bacteroidia; order Flavobacteriales; family Flavobacteriaceae; genus Polaribacter. Next base: position 783 of record CAXRAW010000052.1, on the reverse strand, counting down.
AATGAAATCTTTGCTTTTACTCGGAAATACGGTCACTTTTAAAAAGCATTACCCGATTCCAAGAGGAGTAAGCATTATTTTCATTTCAAACCACCAGAGTATGTTTGACATTCCTCCCATTATCTGGTACATGAGAAAATATCATCCCAAATTTGTTTCTAAAATTGAACTTGGAAGAGGAATTCCAAGTGTTTCCTTTAATCTTCGTCACGGGGGTGCAGCTTTAATCAATAGAAAAGATTCAAAACAGTCATTATCAACTCTAGAAAATTTTGGGAAAACCATAGACAGAAACACTTGGTCGGTAGTGATTTTTCCAGAAGGGACTAGGAGTAGAAATGGTCAGCCTAAAAAATTTGCTTCAAATGGGTTAAAAATGATCATCAAAAATAATCCCGAAGCTTACATAGTCCCAATTACAATGAATAACTCTTGGAAAGTATTTAAATATGGTAAATTTCCTTTGGGAATGTTTAACAACATTAAAATTGAAAGTTTTAAACCTATTCATCTGAGAGATACTGACACTAATGAAGCCTTACTCATCGCGGAACAAATAATAAAAGAGAACATCAAACCAATCTAAACTCATCTCGATCATTTAAAAAATTGAGTTGCTTCCTAGTCTCATATAAACTAGCCTTATACCAAATCTATTTTAAAATGAGATACATATTTTGTATCCTTCTATCATGGGAAGACACAGGAAATTCACAATTCAAGAGAGTCTAAAAGATTTGGAATCTTACAGGGCTCAGGTTACTGACTACAAATCATCACAGC
>CAXRAW010000051.1:0-16051 GCA_964228785.1 Flavobacteriaceae bacterium | reverse complement strand
AGTACCTTGCTTGTAAATATCGTTTTTAAGAACTCCAGAAAATGAGAGTCCCTCATTAATTATCTCTTTAATTTTTTGCTCAGCAGGTAGTTTTCGGTCAATATTGTGTTTGCGGCAAATTAAGTTAATTTGTGGCTCTCGTAGTGATCGTAGAATCCTTCTAAAAAACTTATCAGCGACTTCTTTTTCACGAATTTTCCGCAGCAGTCGAACCATTTCATCTGCTATAAAAACGGTTCTTGATTTTCTGTAAAAGAAAATTACTCCAAGATTTTTTAGACTTGAAATAATGTCATCAATTTCTACCTTTCTAACACGCACTACGGAATAATTAATTAACTTAATCTCCTCTTGTGAAAGCTCCAAATTTTGAGCAAGAGTTAAAAGAATTGAAAGTTCATCATTAGTTATCTTAGCTTCTCTATTATTGTCAACATCATTTTGTAAGGCAGTTTGTACACAAGATTGATAAATTTTGTAATCTCTCTTTCGACTTTCTGTTAAATCAGATTTTGGGTCTTCAATATCCTTCTGAAGTTGTTTAATTTTACCATTAATTTTTTGAAGTTCTGTTTCGTATAAATTGGCAAACCAGTCCTGCTTCATAATACAATTTCCATCACGCACTATTATATCAGTTAAAATATCTAGTTGTGATGAAGTATTAACAAATTCATCTTTTATTAACTGAGCAAACTCATCTTTAATAAGTTCAAAAATTTTAGAAATTACTATGTTGTCAAGACTCTTAATGTTTGATTTATCAGACTCAGCAATTATTTTGTCAACTGCTTTTTGGTTTTTTGCACCATTTGTGATAATGCTATCAACTGTTTTTATGAAGGAGTTTCTTTCAAGTGAATTGAGATTGTCTAAAATCTTTTCAAGTTTCATTTTAATTTGTAGGTTTTATGTTTACTTTTCGATAAACGATTTATTTGGAAAAAGTATAACATGGAATTATAATTTGATTCTTATTCTTGATTAATGAGGCATGTAGTAATATACTCTTATCAAGAAGTTGATAAATGTAAGTAAATCAATAGTTTTGTGCAAGAAAGACGACTATTCTGTATATAAAAAGATATTTACAATCACTTAAAGGAGATATTGACAGGAGCTTTATCTACGGTTTTGTGGCTATCATCACAGATAATACCAGATAAACGAGTATAATGAATTAAGCTAGACTCGTTGTTATTAATAACTACAAAAGACCTTCTCTAAGCACAGTAACAGGATGTTTAGCAATCCGCTGAGTACCATCGTAAATTTGATGCCGGCAACTAGTGCCTGCAGCTACAATAATCACGTCTTTTGGAGTCTTTCTCACCTTAGGAAACAAAGTGTCTTCTCCTATCTGCATACTCACCTTATAATGTTCTTTTTCATATCCAAAAGATCCTGCCATCCCACAACAGCCAGTGTTCATAATCGTCGGTTTAAAGTTTTTGGGAATGTTCAAAACTCTGAAGCTAGCATGAGTAGTTGATAATGCTTTTTGATGGCAATGCCCATGGATTTTAAGAGTCCTCTCTCGATCAGTAAATTGTGTAGATTGGATATTTCCACAATCAAACTCCTTACTTAAAAACTCTTCTATGGTGTAGGTGCTTTGAGCAATAAGTCTGGCCGACTCCCTGTCGTCTGCCAACCGCAAGCTTTCATCTCTAAAAGTTAAAATACCCGAAGGCTCAATTCCAATCAGCGGAGTTTTCTCAGTAATAAGATCCTTAAAATAAGCAATATTGCTATTAATCAATTCTTTAGCTTCTCTCAAAAACCCTTTAGAAATATAAGCACGACCACTTTCTAGGTGATGAATAGGAACGACCTTAAAGTTTAAGGACTCTAATAAAAATAAGGCATCTAAGGCTAGTTCAGACTCTAGATAATTGGTAAACTCATCCACAAAAAGATACACGGTTTTTAGTGGATTTTTTAAGGTCTGTCTTTGTTGCTTCCTAACAGTAGCAAAACTCTTAGTTGCTTTTGGGATTGTTCGTTTAGGGTGAATGCCTATGATGCGTTTAATCAACCCACCCGAAAGAGGATGTCCAGCAAAGGCATTATATACATTTGGTATTTTAGAAGCAATCCGATTAAATTTTGTGGAGTAGGCAAAAGATTTACTTCTAAACGAATACCCGTTTTCTTCTTGGTATTGGTATAGGAACTCACTTTTTAATGCAGCGACATCCACATTGCTGGGACATTCAGAAGCACAAGCCTTGCAACTCAAACAGAGGTCAAAAACTTCTTTCAACTCTTCGTGATTAAACCTGTTCATATTTTCTGAATGGGTCAAAAATTCACGTAAGGTATTCGCCCTTGCTCTGGTAGTATCTTTCTCATTTTTAGTAGCGCGATAACTCGGACACATAGCACCTCCCACAGAGGCAGGCTTTCTACAATCCCCAGAGCCGTTACACTTCTCTGTCAATCGAAGGATTCCTTGATTGTCAGAAAAATCTTGAATGGTTGCAATCTCAGGCTCGCTGCGATCCACTTCATACCGAAGACTTTTATCCATAGGAAAAGCATCCGTAATCTTTCCTTTGTTAAAGACATTGTTGGGGTCAAAAGCTTTTTTAATACGCCTCAGTAACTCATAGTTCCTTTCACCGATCATCAGAGGAATAAATTCTGCCCTAACAATTCCATCACCATGTTCACCACTAAAAGAACCACCATATTGCTTAACTAACCTGGCGGTTTCTGTGGTAATCTTTCTGAACAGATCTACGTCTTCCACCTTTTTTAAATTCAGGATAGGACGAAGGTGCAGTTCACCAGCACCAGCATGAGCGTAATACACCGCTTTCTGCTTGTACTTATCCATAATTTTGGTGAAATCTGTTATATAATTTGGCAGGTCGCTTAGATCTACAGCGGTATCTTCAATACAAGCAACAGCCTTAGCATCTCCTATTATATTGCCTAACAATCCCAATCCGGCCTTTCTGAGTTCAAAAACACGGGTAATTTCATCTCCACCGATTATTGGGTGATGATATCCAAAATTATTTTTTTCTAGATCCTCTACAAGACTGCTAGCCAATTTTTTGGCCTCTTCTAAGGTATCGGCAGCAACCTCTAAAATTAAAATAGCCTTGGGATCTCCTTGTATAAAAAAGCGGTTTTTTGCTTGGGTTCTATTGTTTTTTGTACAGTCTAAAATAACGCTGTCCATGAGTTCGCAGGCATACAAGTTATGATTCATGGCCAAGACAGTAGCACGTAAACTTTCGTCGATACTTTTAAAATGGGAGGCCACAATAACACTTTCTTTAGGTTGAATATCGTCTAGCTGAAGCGTAATAGCGGTAGAAAATACCAGAGTACCCTCGCTGCCCGAAAGCAATTTAGCAATATTAATTTTTTTGTGATTTCCGCCAAAGAGCTCAAAGTGCAGCAACTCATCAACTGCATAGCCTGTATTTCTCCTGTGGATGCTCTTTTTTGGAAACTGAGAAAGAATTTCTTGCTGTATGGCTTGCTGCGAGAGTTCCCTGTAAAGAGAGGTATAAATTTCTCCTTCTCGGGTTTTTTCTTTTCTCTTTGCTTTGAATTCATCAGAAGTTAGCTCAGAAAAAGAAGCTTCTGTACCATCGCTAAGGACACCATCTATCTGCAATACCTTATCGCGTGTTACCCCGTATTGAATAGAAGTACTTCCAGATGAATTGTTACCAACCATCCCACCAATCATACATCGGTTTGAAGTGGATGTATTGGGACCAAAAAATAATCCAAAAGGCTTGAGAAAAAGATTGAGCTCATCACGAATAACGCCTGGTTGCACAGTGATGGTTTTTTCAAGTTCATCAAATACTAAAATGCGTGTAAAATGTTTTGAAACATCAACAATAATTCCATCACCAACACATTGTCCAGCCAACGAAGTACCAGCAGTTCTTGGAATTAATGTTGTACGGTGATCCTCTGCAAATTTGATTAATTGCTGAATATCTGACACTTCTCTCGGACAAGCAACTGCCAGAGGAATCTTGCGATAGACTGAAGCATCAGTGGCATAAATACTCTTGTGAAGATCATCTAAAAAGAGTTCTCCTTTAAGGGTATTTCTAAGTTGTGTAAGTCTTTCTTTAGAAATCATCTGCGTTACATCTAAACATTTTTTCCACAATACATTACTTGATCATCTGAATTTTACCTCTATACAACATATCTTTTACAGGATAACCCACTTTGGTAGCATTCAATAACTTATTTCTTAATCAAAAATAAGGCTTTCTAGCTAGCTTGTAAAGTGGGATGACTGAAAGTTTTTGACTACTTTTAACCAGTCAAATTCTTGTAAAAGGATTGGTTAAATAAGGGTCAACGACTCAAAAAAATGAAATGATTCGTCATCAAACGGTTAGCATCAATTAAAGCGAATGAAAAAATGGCTTCGTCTATTTTTATCCACCTTTGTGCTATCCATATTTTCCTTCTGCATATGGATGCTATGCTTTGCTACCAAAGATAGAGGTTTAACTTTTGAATTAGAAGCCGATCCTAGTCTATATATCCTGTTGATATTAATTTTATTTACCGTTCCAAGTTTTGTGTTTCCCTACACTTTTGGGTTTGTATAGACTTAGAGGCATCTAACAACACTATAAAAGCTGATTCAGAAGCTGCAAGCTCATATGATGCCTTGTTCATTTTTTTAATTGCTTCGTGTTTGATGAGTTTACTACTACTCATAGACCACTTTAGGTTTCACAAAGCAATGAATCGCCAAAAGAAGACTTCTAAAATTGAAGATATAGAAGCTGGCACGTGAGTGAATCAAAAAGACCTGATTTTAGTATAACTAAAATCAGGTCTTTATTTTTAAGGTCGATGGATGATAAAATCGTTGAGACATCCAAGTTGTTATCTCAAATACATCTATCCATTCATAGATATCAAAAATTCATCATTATTTTTCGAGAATTTAATTCTCTCACTAATAAATTCCATAGCCTCTATAGGATTCATGTCAGCAAGGTATTTACGAAGCACCCACATTCGCTGAACGGTCTTAGCATCTAACAATAGGTCGTCTCTACGCGTACTAGATTTAATCAAGTCGATAGCAGGATAAATTCTTCTATTGGCAATATTTCGCTCTAGCTGAAGTTCCATGTTTCCTGTTCCCTTAAACTCTTCAAAAATGACTTCATCCATTTTAGAGCCTGTCTCTGTGAGTGCTGTGGCAATAATGGTTAAAGAGCCTCCATTTTCAATATTTCTGGCAGCTCCAAAGAAGCGTTTGGGTTTGTGAAGCGCATTGGCATCTATACCTCCAGAGAGGATTTTCCCAGAGGCTGGAGCGACGGTATTATAGGCTCTTGCTAAACGTGTAATAGAGTCTAAAAGAATCACAACATCATGACCACATTCTACTAAACGTTTTGCCTTTTCTAAGACAATATTGGCAACACGAACGTGTTTGTCGGCAGGCTCATCAAAGGTAGAGGCTACCACTTCTCCACGAACACTACGTTGCATATCTGTGACCTCTTCAGGTCTTTCGTCGATAAGTAATACAATCTGATATACTTCTGGGTGGTTTGCGGCAATCGAGTTGGCAACATCCTTCAACAGCATCGTTTTACCTGTTTTGGGCTGTGCAACAATCATTCCTCGCTGTCCTTTCCCTATGGGAGAAAACAAATCGATAATTCTAGTAGATAGGCTACTGCCTTTGTCTGCGAGGTTAAATTTTTCGTTCGGAAATAGTGGTGTGAGATGCTCAAAGGATACACGATCTCTAACAATATTCGGATTTAACCCATTAATCTTAGAAACTCGAATGAGAGGGAAGTACTTCTCGCCTTCTTTTGGAGGTCTTACATTTCCTCTAACGGTATCTCCTGTTTTTAACCCAAACAATTTAATTTGAGATTGAGAAACGTAGATGTCGTCAGGAGAAGATAAATAGTTATAATCAGAGGAACGCAAAAAACCATATCCGTCTGGCATCATTTCCAGCACTCCTTCACTACGAATAATTCCATCAAATTCAAAATCAGGATCTTTATAACGATTTCCTCCTGCTTTTTGATTTCGTTGGTTTTTCTGTTCTCTATGCTGATTATTTTTGTTTTTGTGATTATTTTGTTGATTGTTATTTTTTTGTTTGTTATTATATTGTTGTATCGGATTTGTATTTACAGGAGTAGATTCCTTTGCTTTGGCTTGTACACCTGTGTTGATCACTTCTTCCTTTTTTACCTCAAGTTTTGGCGCTGTTACTTTACTTTCAGCTTCCTCTCTCTCGGGAGTAGCTTTACGTACAACTCTCTTTCTTTTGGGTCGCTCAACCTTTGGTTGCTCAGCCTTAGGAGGTTCTGTTTTTGGCGGTTGAGTTTTTGTAGGATTAGTAGCCTGTGTGTCTAGAATTTGATAAATGAGTTCCAATTTTTTTAATTGACTGATTTTTTTTAAACCACTAGTCTTGGCAATTTGTTGCAATTCAACAAGAGTTTTTGCTTTTAATTCAGAAATTTCAAACATGTGTACTGTTAGTTAGATGTCTTTCTTTTAAGTTTAAGAAACGATTAAATGTTTTTGGATATACTAAGGATTGTATAAAGTGATTATACAACTGTTTCGGACGGATTTGTATAGAACAAATATATACAAATATTTTCATTTCTAGTATTTTAAAAAAATAAAATGATAATTTTGTGATCCGATTATACAATTAATGATTCAAAGAGTACAATCTATATATCTATTGCTTGCTGCCCTATTCTCTGGAGGGCTAATTTTTGTTTTTCCACTATGGATACAAACAGGGATCAATACATCTGCTTGGAGTTTATTTTCCGAGTCGTCATATGTTAGTAGATCGGTTCTCGTCATGTTTTTAGGCGCTGCTATCTTAGCGCTATATGCGATCTTTTCTTTTAAAGATCGAAAAAAGCAGTTTGTTATTGTGCGAATAATTATGTTGATACACCTTTTTTTATTAGGAATATTGATATATCTGTTGCTAAGTTTACCTGGAGAAGAAACTTCTGAGAAGGGTATTGGGATGTTCATCCCTATTTTTGTAGTTTTATTTTCTGTTATGGCAAATAAGGCAATCAAGAAGGACGAAGATCTTGTAAAATCTGTTGATAGATTGCGATAAACCTAACACCTTAGTATATTTAGTGCGAAAACCAGAGGTAATTCTCTGGTTTTTTATCTTTAAAGCGAATTTGAGGGACGTTTTAGGGGAATTTGAGAGTTCGTGTTATAGCAAAACCCTCAAAAAATCTCCCCATTTATGGGGAGGGGTAAATTTCACTACATGGTGGTATTGTCTCGTGTAATTAACCCTTATATATTTGTATGGTATTTATGGAAAAAAAGATTCATGTTCACGTCGCAGATGATCACATGTTACTCATAGAAGGTATCACGGCGGTCATCAATACAGATAACGAGATTGAAATCGAAGGACATTCTTTGACTGGAACAGAGGTCATAGAGTGGTCTCAAAATAATACTGCAGATGTTCTAATTTTGGATATTAATATGCCAGAAAACGATGGGATAGATGTATTAAAGTCTTTTAAAGAAAATAATATAAAGATTAGAACCATTATCTTATCCAGTTATGATGATGTAAAACTCGTGGAAGAATTGATTGCTTTAGGAGCATCAGGTTTTATATCAAAACGAGGTGCAGGCGACCACATTATCAAAGCCATTAAGACGGTTCACGAAGGTGAACAGTATTTCAGTGAATCAATTAAAACAAATTTATTAAAACTGTTTACAGGTCAAAAAGTAAAATCTGGTGAGAGACCAGAGAGTACTATAGCACACAGTTTAACAGATAGAGAAGTAGAGGTATTAATACTCATTTCTCGGGAACATAGTTCCCCAGAGATTGCCAATATTTTAAATATAAGTCAAAGTACAGTAGACACTTACAGAAAAAGTTTACTGAAGAAAACAAATGTTAAAAACGCAGTAGGCTTAGCGATGTATGCGGTAAAAAACAAGTTTATATAGAAGCCCCCTTGTGAATAAGTCGTTCTCTAAATTCTATTAATTAAGTTGCCCCCTAGAAATTAAGAGAGTTTAGTTATCCCCCAAACCATTCTATATATTTTGTCGCATACGTGCTAAGCCTACTTTTTTACCCCAAATAAAAATAATTCCCAATTAAAACCATTTATCATGAAAAATTTAAATTTAACAGCATTATTAATTGTAACAACATTAATTTTTACGTCGTGCACACAGGAAGATAATCTCTTACTAGAAGAACCCACGGCAGAAGATTTACTAAAGTCGTTTGACCTCGACGTGAGTGCCAAAGGAGACTTTTCTCTAGGCTACCAGTTAGGTAAAGGCCTTGCTTCAGACAATATTTTAGATACCAAAGCAAATATTAACAATATTAACTTATATTTGACTGAAGGACAAACGCAATCAAAACAGAGTCAAGAATTATATGCCCAAGATGGTGAATTGAATATAGTATTTAACAACAACGATCAAAGAATTAAATCAATTACCATTTTAGACGATGAATTTATTAAAACAAAGAGTGCAGACGAAAATGAACTATTGGCCTCTTATGGAATCGCAGGAAACGGAGACGGTACCTATGACTTGGAATTTGTTGTAGAGGACGGAGTGAGCGTAGATTACATATATGATGGTGATAGAAACGTGTATGAAATTCACCTTACGGAAGACGACAATGCTACACAAGCAGATTTTATACAGACCTTTACAAAAGAAGAAGGGGTTGCATTGAATATTGAGTTTAACAATATAGATTTAAAAACAGTTCATAAAGAAGCTATATCTGAACCAAGACCACAGATAATCATCAAGTAATAATAACATGTTTTTTTAATTTGAAATACAGAATTAGGCTTTTAAAAACGTGTACTCTCGTAGTCCTCTTATCTGCTTGCGAGTCGATGTATGGAAAAAACTTGAACAAAAAAAATACCCCTTCTTACCTAACTAATTTTTATTCACAACAATTAGATTCTATTTTATATGATCTAAAAAACAAAGCCGATAGTCTATATCAAAGAAAAAGATACAATCTTGCTCTGGAGATTGCGTTAAAAGTCTTGGATGAATCAGATAAGAAAGAAGATCTAAAGTTAATAGCCGAAACAAATTTTCTCTTAGGTAATATATGGTATGATACTAGATCCTATGATAAGGCAATCTTGTATTTTCAGTCTGGTTTGGATTACTATTATTTGTTGAAAAGAAACGAACTGTATGACTCATTTAATAATGATGATACTTTTTTCAATAATGATATTGAAATTATTGAAGGGGACTTTAATATTGCTAGGTCTTACCATCGATTATTTGAAAAATCAAATACTGAGAGAAATGATAGTTTGATAAGAATCAACAGAGATAGTTCTATGTATTATTATGATATGGTAGAAAAATCCGCTCCTAAATCCAGAGATGGAAATATTTTAAAATCCAAGACCTACTATAACTTATCAACTCTGTATTTCAGGGACAGTATTTATGATTTAGCAGAAGATTATGCTTCAAAGGCAGTTGAGATGGATAAAATTCATGGTGATCAGTATGATATTGCATCTGATTATAATTTATTATCCAACATTCATTCCTCTAGAAAGAATTATGAAAAGTCAAAAAAAGTTCTCTTTGAAGGGGTTGAGGTCTTAAAGAAAATCAGTGGAGAAAAAGCAGATGAAATCAGAGCTGCTTTATTCTTAAACATAGCATATAATATGTACATGCTAAAGGATTATGAAGCATATGAGTACCAAGAAAAATCTTGGAATCTTTATGATGAAATTAAAGACAGAGAAAATCAACAAGCCATTGCAGATATATATGCCTCCAGAAACTACGATAAAGGTATGCGAGAAGGCATTTTACAACAAGAGATTAAAAGGCAACGAGCCCAAAACATCACATGGGTTGTCGGTATAGGCAGTTGTTTTGTAATTGTCTCGTTGATACTGATTCTTAAGCAGTATCAACTTCGTCAAAAATACCTAAGTCTGGAGCTTTCTCAACAGGAGTTGGAGCAGCAGCAACATATAGAAAAGCTCAAAAACGAGGCTCAAATACGTATTTTAAACGCCACGCTAGATGGTAAAGAATCGGAACGTAAACAGATTGCAGAAACCCTACACGACAGTGTAAGTACCATGCTGTCCTCTGCCCACCTCCACCTTGAGGCGTGTAAGTCGCAGTTTAATGGGTCAACACCTGTAGAAGTAGATAAGTCTCAAACCATTATTGACGAAGCTGCTAAAAAAATTAGAGACCTGTCTCACACCCTAGTATCTTCTATTTTGTTGAAATTTGGATTGGAATTCGCCATTAAAGATATCGCCGAAAAATTTTCAAATTCTGAGCTCACCATAGATCACGACGCGCGATATATGAGGCGGTATGATCTGGGGTTTGAAATTAAATTATACAATATTGCTCAGGAATTCCTCAACAATGTTCTTAAGCACAGTAAGGCGAAAGCAGCCAAGATTGTCCTTGTAGAAAAGAACAGAAAAGTCGTTTTGGTTGTAGAAGATAACGGTCGGGGCTTTGAAGAAAAAAATACCCAACAAAAAGACGGCATAGGAATCAGTCAGATAAAGGCTAGGATACAGATGATGGGCGGAAAACTAGACATAGAAAGTAAATCAGGCAAAGGAACTAAAGTGACCGTTCAGCTTCCTATTGTAGAAAGAGTCGTTATGAACGTGTAGCTAGCTCTATAATTTCCAAATCTTTTATTTGTCCTTTGTCTAAGGAAAAACGCAACATGGTGCGGATTTTGTGAAATCCGTGTTTTCCTGAGGCCCCGGGGTTGAGGTGAAGCAGTTCTAACGTTTTATCATATTGTATTTTTAAAATATGAGAGTGACCACAAATAAATAATTGAGGTGTTTGTGAGCTTAATGCAGCTCTTATACGTTGGTGGTATTTATTCGGATATCCCCCAATATGGGTCATCCATACGCTGACGCCCTCTACCTCAAATTTGTGATCTAAGGGGAACTCAGCTCTCAGTTCCTTGCCATCTATATTGCCATAAACAGCACGAAGGGGTTTGATATTTTTAATGGTATCTGTAACTTCTATCGTTCCAATATCACCTGCATGCCACACCTCGTCTGCTTGCTTTACATATTTGAGGATCTGAGAGTCTATAAAGCTATGCGTGTCCGAAAGTAAGAGAATATTTTTCACTCGTTTAAATTGATGCTCACTATTTAATCATTTACTTTTATCGAGGTACTGATCTCTATTTAACCAATTCCTCTGTAAGGGTTTCGCGATTCTAAGATACAAGTTAAAAAGGAACTTTTTTAAAATGGACAGGATAAAATTTGTCATTGTAATTACCAGGAGTGCTCTGGTATTGGTATGGGCTGTTAGCCAGAGGAAATAAGCATTTTAAAATTTTAGCTTCATAAGTACTGGGAATTGGAGTATTCAACTCCTAGGAAGTCTTAGGGATTTAGTACTTTTACCCTATGAACAGCGAAGCTTCTTCTTACCCTTCAACAGATAATATTTTTTGAGGTACTTTATCGAATTATCATACAAAGGAACAGCCTATCATGGTTGGCAAATACAGCCCTACGCAAACTCTGTACAAGCAGAGCTGAACAATGCTATTGGTGAGATATTACAAGAGACTGTAATGGTTGTAGGAGCAGGCAGAACAGATGCTGGTGTTCATGCCAAACAGATGTTTGCACATTTTGACACCAATAAAGAATTGAACACTAGCTTTGTGTATAAGTTTAATGCAGTACTGCCTCATGATATTGTCATTCATCAGATATCAAAAGTGGCTGAGGATGCTCATGCAAGATTTGATGCTTTGAGCAGAAGCTATGAATATCACATTTGGTTGGGAAGAACCCCTTTTTTAACTGATTTGAGCTGGCAATTGTATCAGCAACAACTAGCGATTGAAACGATGAATAAAGCTGCGGCACTTCTTTTGAAATACACCGACTTTGAATGTTTTTCTAAGGTAAAGACAGATGTAAAAACATTTAACTGTAACATTACAGAAGCGTTTTGGGTACAAGAGGGATCGCAACTTACTTTTCACATCACAGCAAACCGTTTTTTACGAAATATGGTTCGGGCAATTGTGGGAACCTTGATAGAGGTTGGGCAGGGCAAAAGGTCGGTAGAGGATTTTAAAAATGTGATAGAAAGTAAAAAAAGAAGCAAAGCAGGATGGTCAGTTCCCTCACAAGGCTTATTTTTATCGGAGGTTAAATACGATGTAACAATGGGTTTAGTGACTCAGAAATAATCAATTAAAGGATAATGTCAGAAAAGGTATCGGGAAAAGCGTTTGACGTGAAGGTTTTTAGAAGGTTAATGAGTTTTGCCAAACCTTATAAGTTCCGTTTTGCTATTGCAGCAACGTCCACGATACTACTCGCCCTCGTTGCTGCTACAAATCCCTATGTGCTGGGAGAAACAGTCAATGATTTTACTCAAACGAGAAGCATAGAAAATTTGAATTCCTATATGTTCATTTTGTTAGTGCTCACCTTGGGAGAGGTACTGCTACAATTTCTATATGTTTTTTATGCAAACTGGGTAGGGCAGCATATCATTAGAGACATTAGAACGGAGGTCTTTCATAGAATTTTAAATTTTAAAATGGCTTATTTCGACAATCACGCTGTTGGGAGACTGGTTACACGTGTTGTTTCTGATATTGAAACCATTGCCGCATTTTTTTCTAACGGGGTATTTACCATAGTAAGTGATATTCTAAAAATGTTGGTTGTTTTGGTGGTGATGTTTGTAATGAACTGGAAATTGGCATGTTTTGCCATAGCGGTACTTCCTGTTTTGATCTATGCTACAAAAATATTTCAGATAGCCATAAAAGCTACTTTTCAGGAGGTAAGAGACCAAGTGGCAAACCTCAACGGATTTGTACAGGAGCGGGTTACAGGGATAAAAATTGTACAGCTTTTTAACAGGGAAAAAATAGAATATCAAAACTTTGTATCAATCAACGACAAACACAAAAAAGCATATATCAAAACAATATGGTATTACTCTATTTTCTTTCCCATTGCAGAAATCTTATCTTCTGTTGCTTTGGGGTTGATTGTTTGGTATGGTGGAAGACAAGCGCTAGAGGGGTTTGCAGACGTTGGAGCTATTATTATGTTTATAAAAATGTCTCAAATGCTCTTTCGTCCATTGCGACAAATTGCAGATAAGTTTAATCAGTTACAGATGGGTATTGTCTCTGGGGAACGTGTTTTTAAAGTGATGGATACGGTAAGTTTTATCAGCAGAGAGGGAAGCTATAAAGCAGAGAAGATGAGAGGTGATATTTCTTTTCGCAATGTGCGATTCAGCTATATGCCTAATGAAGAGGTACTCAAAGGAATCTCTTTTGATGTGCAACAAGGACAAACGATAGCTATTGTAGGTGCAACGGGAGCTGGAAAGTCAACAATTATTAACTTGATTAATCGCTTTTATGAAATTGACAAAGGTGTGATCTCTGTGGATGGCGTGCCTATAAAAGACTACGCTTTGGCATCTTTGCGAAATGAAATTGCTGTTGTATTACAAGATGTCTTTTTATTTTCGGATACTATTTACAATAACATTACGCTAAAAAACAACAGTATTACCCTAGAGGAGGTGAAAGCAGCTGCTAAGAACATAGGAATTCACGACTTTATCATGTCGCTCCCCCAAAATTACCACTATAATGTTAAGGAAAGGGGTGTAATGCTTTCTTCGGGACAGCGACAATTGATTGCTTTTTTAAGGGCTTATGTGAGTAATCCTGGCATCTTGATTTTAGATGAGGCTACATCGTCTGTAGATTCTCACTCAGAGCAGATGATTCAGTACGCTACAGACACCATTACAAAAGACCGAACTTCTATTGTTATAGCACATAGGCTCGCCACCATTAAGAAAGCAGATATGATTATTGTGATGGACAAAGGTGAGATTGTAGAGCAGGGAACACACAAAGAATTGCTTAAAAAACAATACGGGTACTACAGAAATCTTTATGATAAGCAGTTTAGTCTGGATTTGGCTTCGTAAATAACATCGAGATTATTGCTCTGAGGCTTGCATTAAAATGTGTTTTTCTTATCTACTACAAAAATCCATGACTTTCTTTGTGTGTAATTTAACATCAGAGATCGTACTAGAGCTGCGTAAGGGATAGCAGCGGCATCCTTTTTTGTCCTAAATAGGCAAAAAAGATATAGCGGATAGCCCGACCCGAAGGGAACGCCCAAAAAAATTATCTATAGGTTTTCTTGTACGCAATTTAATCGCAGGCTGATAGCCAAGGGTTTAATTCCTAGAGGCTTACATCGAAATGATTAAAATAGTTTCCTTTGAATATTTCGTGGGTTTGGAGGTAGTTGATTACTTTTTTGTAGGTTAATCTAAAAATTAAAAAACGTGTTGTTAGATTACCCCCTGTAGTAATAGTTTGTCTATAAAAGTTATTTTTTTACTATGCCCCTTATGTGCGATTTTGGCAATCTGAAATTAGACATTGGAGTCAAGGTTTTTGGAGATTTGAAAGTAATACAACTCATTGTAAGCACCCTTCTAAAACCAAAAACCCGTACTTTTCTAATAATTAGATAGTTACGGATTTTTTAGGTGGTGCCTCCAGTAATTAGCACCACAACATTTTATAAATTCAAATAAAACCAAATAATACTAAAACCCTTTATGAATAAGGGTTTTGTTGTGTTTTAGGGTTTGACTTATTTTCATTTAATATCAAAAAACACCAAATAAATTCATAATTTTACGACGTATTTTACGACGTTAAAATGAAAGAGCCTAAACTAAGATTTTATCTTGATAACAAACCTGACAAAGATGGAAAGCATCAAATATTTATTGATATAAGTATTGGGTATTCTGAAGTTGATCCTACAAAAGAAGTGAAAAACTTCAAATCGGATAAAAAGAGATATAAGCCAATAAAAATATCAGCACTCCGTAGAATAAAACCTGAATATTTCGGTCGATACATTCAAAAAGGAAAACGTACAGTTTTTGTTTTTGATGAGAATGTTTTCAATAAATATTCTAGAAATGATCGATCTATAAGAACTCGTTTAGAGCAAATTAAGAGTGCGGTAAACTTTGTAGTCAATAATTTTTATCATTTAGAAGTTAGTCCAACTAACAAGGAGTTCAAAGAAGCCCTTGAGATGAAACTGGGAAGGAAACGAAAAGAGATCATCAAAGAGAAAACCGTATTAGATTTCTTGTATGAGAAAATAAAGAATGATCGTCGAGACCGAGAGTTGAATAAGAAAGATGCGCTCTCAGAAAACCATATAAAAACGTACGTATCATTATCAAGAATGTTTGAAAATTATCACTTAGCAACAAATACACAAGTTCTATTTTCAGACTTTAATAGCAAAGAGTTTTATTGGAATTTCTTCAAAGTGGTGGATGCAATATATAGAGGAGAAATTGAAGTAGATAATCCAAACCAGTCAAAGAAGCAAAGAAAAGATCCTACAGGGTATGGCGTCAAGTCGATCAATAAGTATATAAAACTTTTACATCGAATATTATCATTGGGGAGAAAAGCGGGAGAGAATGTTACACTTGATACAAGTGATAGTAGTTTATTTTTGAAAAACCCACCTGCTGAAAAAGAGATCTGTTTAGATGAACGTGAAATCAAGCTTGCAATAGAGAATACTGTTAATCAGAGTGAAATGAGCAATGCAAGAGAGTATCTAATTATTGCTTCTTTAATGGGTCTTCGTATAGAGGACATGGAAAATTTACATGAATTATCTCCAGAACTTTTTAAAGGGAAAAAAGGTAATTTTTATGGAGTTAGAACCATGATTGGAAAAACCAAAACAGACTTAGCTGTAACCTGTATGTTATTATCCGATTACTTTTTCCCATTGGTCGGACTCGGCATACTCTTTCACAATCTTATTTCTTTTGGCAAGTAAGTTGGTCATATAGGATTTCTTTGTAGAGTTTATCATCCAGTAGTAGGTCATGGTCTTTATTT
>CAXRAW010000050.1:0-4578 GCA_964228785.1 Flavobacteriaceae bacterium | reverse complement strand
AGTCCCATAAATCAATTGGGTCCGCTGGTTGCACATCGTAATGTCCGTATACTAAAACTGTCGGAAGATTTTTATCAATAATCTTTTCTCCGTAAACAATAGGGTATCCTGGAGTTTCGCACAATTCAACTTTATCACATCCTGCTTTTTTTAAAGATTCCATGATAGCGTCTGCAGTATTTAAAACATCTTGAGAATAAGCTGTGTCTGCACTTACAGAAGGAATCTTCAATAAATCAATAAGTTCTTCAATAAATCGGTCTTTATGTGTCGATATATATTCTTGAATGGTTTGCATTGTAAATAATTATTTAACGCTAAGTTAATTCATTTTTAAAGAAATACATGGTTCAATTTTTAAGTGAATAGAAAAAAATAACACAAAATGTACATTTAAGTTTGTGTTTTGAATTCTTTATGTATATTTGCAGACCAATTTTAAGTAACGCGGGTGTGGTGGAATTGGTAGACACGCTAGACTTAGGATCTAGTGCCGCAAGGCGTGGGGGTTCGACTCCCTTCACCCGCACTAACTAAAATAATAGCCTTTGGCGAACGCCAAAGGTTTTTTTATTTCAACGTACATTCAACTTCTGTACCTCAACTTAAAACCTATCAATCTCTGCAAGAATGATAGGCTTTTCTCTTGCTAGTGCTCGACTTTGTTGAGTGACTATAAAGTCGGACACCATTTTTATGCTAACCTAAGACATTAGGCTTTCCCCAAAATGTAGCTACCTCAATATGGCCAAAAAGTACTTTGTCTAGGTGTAAAAAAGACTATTTCTACTACCATCAGGAGAAGTTCCATAGCTTAAAAATGGCTTCAAGGAAATTAAATTAATAGTTCTTTTTTGATTATTGTTGAACATATTGTAATTTCATTTTTTATTTACATCATTACTTTATGAATAAAAGTATCACGATAAAGGAGTTGTCTAGAATGTTGGATGTATCTATATCGACGGTTTCCAAAGCACTTAATGATAGTCACGAAATTAGCCCTGCTACTAAAGAGCGCATTAGAGAAGCTGCCAAGTTGTACAACTATCAGCCCAATCGAATCGCAGTAAACTTAAAATCTGGGAAGGCAAATACCATTGGAGTGGTTATTCCGAGTATTCAGAATTTTTTTATGACGCAGGTTTTACGAGGAATAGAAAGTGTGATTGCTGAAACTCCTTACAATATCATTATCTCCATCACCAATGAATCTTACGAGAAAGAGGTACAGATTGTTAATACCCTAACTCAAGGTTTTGTAGATGGAATTATTGTCACTGTATCTGAAGAGACTTTTATTAAAAAAGCCTACGATCATTTTCGTTCTTTCGATAACAGAAAAGCCCTGTTAATGTTCGATAGAGTTGTAGGTGATGTATTATGTGACAAAGTCTTAGTTGATGATGAAGATGCCGTGTTTAAAGCCACTAAAGAGCTGTTAGCGAGTGGCAGAAAGCAAATTATACTCACCTCAACAATCAGCAATATCAATGTAGGAAAACAACGTATCAAAGGGTACACTAGAGCTGTTCAACCCATTCATGACCCTATTTTGATATCTGATACCGAAGAGAATATAGAGGACAAAGTAAAAACACTTTTAGATCAAGGTAAAGTAGATGCTATTGTTGCGCTAGATGAAGAAGCTTCCCTAGCTTCTTTTAGGGCTGGCAAAGCGAAAAAGGTGTTAGACAATAAAACAGTTTCTGTGATCGGTTACACAAGTAAAAAGATTGCCGAAAACCTTACCCCTAATCTCACAACCATCGATCAGGATGGTGTGCGTGTGGGAGAGCTAGCTGCTGAATTGCTACTTAAAAAGTTAAAAAAACCTTTAAAAGATCCAGAGTCAATAATTGTGAACTCCATCTACAATAAGAGATTTACGAGCTAACTACAAGTCATCCGTAAAGTGCTTCCGCTCCTTATCCTTTTCAAATTTTTCTTTGCTGTAAAAGTTGGATTGTCCTTTGGGGATGGACAGAGAAACCCATTGTTCTTTTTTTAATGTTCTTCCAATAAAAACAATCTGTCCTATATGATAAGCATAATGGCACAGCTGCCTATTGATGGCCTCAGTAATCGTATGACCTTGGTTTCTAATATACAAGACAGATTCTAGGTCTTTATCTTTTAAAACTGATAGCGCATCAAACAAACAGTCCCATCCTTGTTTCCAAGCATCTATGACCTCTTGTTTTGTGGAAAATGAATTTACAAATTCATCATCACGATCCCTCCAAGGCTTCTCACCATCTTCGGTAAAGAAATTTGTCCATCTACTCATCATATTACCAACCATGTGTTTTACAATAATGGCGACAGAATTTCCTTCTGGATGGAATTCCCAAAAAAAATGACCTTCATCGAGTTGATCAAACGTGTTGTCTCCAAGATTTTTGTAGTATTCAAATTGTTTTGTGACGCTATTTAAGTAGGATTTCGACATACGAAAAAAGTGGTACTACTGTTTGGCTAAGACATCTATCTTCACTTAATCAATCCCTCTTTAGAGGTTTCCTTGAGTTACACAGTAACAACAATAATATGATTTACTGATTTTCTTTTTTAGGGACAAAGTTTAATGCAACTCCGTTAATACAATGGCGCTCTCCCGTTGTTTCTTCGGGACCATCTGGAAAAGAATGTCCCAAATGTCCACCACAAGTAGCACATTTGAGTTCTGTCCTCGCATAGCCAATTTTGTAGTCAACATCCAATTCTACAGAATTTGCAATCGCTCTATCAAAAGAAGGCCAGCCCGTTCCAGAATCAAACTTATGTTCCGATAAGTAAAGAGGAGTCTTGCAAGCTGCACAAACATAAACACCAGGTTGATAGTTCTTATTCAAAGAACTGGTAAACGCCCTCTCTGTCCCCGCCTCTCTTAGCACATAATACTCCAAAGAAGAAAGTAACTGTTTCCACTCTTTATCAGTTTTAGAAACGTTGTACCTTTTAGGTTCTTTTTTCTTGTCTTGTGCGCCTGTTGTACAATGTATCAAAAAGATCAGGCTGCATAATAGTACTATATTTCTCATCTGTTTAAATTTCATCTGTTTAAATTTATATAAGCCATTTGGTATTTATTCATTTCCTTTGATTGAGGTATTCACCCTTAGATTAATCAATTTCACTTTACGGGTTTTTGGTGTGTTCAACTATAAAACTCAATACTCTTTTTAACAATTGTAGGACTTCTTAAAATTTTTGTGTGTTCCAGTCCATGACTGATTAGCAAAGATCCTTGTTTTAAATATTGACGAATATGGTAAGCACAGTTGACAGGGACATCGCCATCCTCTGTATCGTGAACTAATAGCACAGGGACATCAATTTTTTTTGCCATTTGATGACTTGAATAATCATCAACACTTACTTGCCATTTTTTTTCCAGTCCAGCTTGTATTCTCTTCCCGTGATGCTTTTTAAGATGGAGATTTTTAGCAAAATTCTGAATGATATCAGACACATAATCTCCAGAGCCAATCGTAACCAGAATATGTAGATTTAAAAACGAGGCAACAGCATTGTACAAACACATTCCACCAAAAGAGTGACCAATGCCAGCTTCAAAAGGACCATAGGTTTCATCTACTTTTCTCATAGTCTCCAAAAAATCGGGCATCATGGTTCGTTTTCCCGAAGATTTACCGTGAGCAGGACCATCAAAAGAAACCACCATAAACCCTTTTTCCAACAATCGATCAGCAAAAGCAAAAAGCTGAGTACTTCTCCCAGCCCAGCCATGCACCAATAAAACCTTTTTTTTGGAATAACCATACAGGAGGATTTCTATTTCTTTTCCTATTTCGGGAACTATTAATCGTTTTTTTTGAGCACTCTCATACATGTATTTCTCTCTCTTAGGGGTCAGAAAATTCACAGGAGTTGTAAAGAGTAATTGTCCAAACTTAGCCGCCAGAGCATCAGAAAAAAACGCCAGTACTTTTGCCAACCAGATCACAGGTTTGGGAATGGCTAAGCTAAGAAGCGGTTTTTTATAAGGAGTAAGAAGTTCCAAAAATTACTTTATTATCCATTCAGCGTACAAGTGCCAAACTTGAGATTAACATCCATTAAACACTACAAAAATACTGAATTCTACAGGGGACTATGTTAACGAAATCACAATGAAAAAGAAAGGCAAATACAAGGTATTTTCTTTGGGCGTTCCCTTCGGGTCGGGCTATCCGCTATATCTTTTTTGCCTGTACAGGACAAAAAAGGATGCCGCTGCTATCCCTTACGCAAAGTCAAAAGAAACTTTTTCAGAAAACAATAAAGTAGTGCATTTCCAGTATCATCATTAATGACGAAGAGCAATTTAATACAACAAAATGAAAATATTTGTAACTATCCAGCCGCTTAATTTCTTTCAGACCAAAGGATAATTTTTTTAAATTAGCGATGTGGATTTGAGATCGAAGTTATTAAAATTAGAACGCCGTTTGTCAGAGGCTCAAAAAATTATTTTAGAGCAATCGCAACAAATTAAAAAGCAATCCGAAGAGATATCAAGGTTACAATCAATATTATCTGAAAAGATTGTCAAAACTACCAGTAGCAACAGTC
>CAXRAW010000049.1:0-13251 GCA_964228785.1 Flavobacteriaceae bacterium | reverse complement strand
CCTCTCTTGAGGTGGCTCTTTGCATGAAAAAGAAAAGGGTGTGTCATAGCACACCAAATATTGTTATATCTTAAACGACACTCCCACCTTTAAGAGTGCCAATCCATAGCCAAGCTCAGAGAACAAGCTAAAGCCATTTGAGAGCTGGTATCTTCCTCCAAGGTGAACTTCATAAAAGAATCCTCCATCAATAATAGGTCCGTCATGACTCGTGTACCCAAGTGACATTCCTGTATAGAAGTTGAAATTATCTTCTTCTGTCCAGTAGTAATTAGCAAGTCCTCCAAGGAAGAACCCACTAGTTTCATCATCTTGATTGCCGAAGGTAATATCCGCCTTTGCCGTACTGTAGCCTCCCACAGCTCCAAGAGAGAAGGTTTCATCTAAAAAGAACTCTAGGTTTGCACCAAAAGATGGTGTTTGCAACTTATCCGACCCAAAGGCTCCGCCAATTCCTGCATAGGGACTTAAGAGTGTTCCTTCTTGTTGTGCCTGTGCTGAGTAACAGAAGAGTATAAGGGTTGTAAGAATAATAAACTGTTTGATTGTTTTCATATATATTGAATTTTAGTTATTGATTACGTTTCGTAGTATTACCAATCTTCCTCATCTTCATCAGCTTGTTTGCTAATGACACTGTCATTGATTCCTTTAATCCAATCAGGTAAGAGTTTGTTGATCTTTTTGATTATATTCTTGTCAGAGGTCTCATCAAGTCGTTTGTACTTGGAAGCAGATGTTACGGCTTTGAGATAAACGATGTTATTTAACTTCCATCGAATCTTACCGTCTCTGATGTTAAAGGTTTCAGTAACCTTTGCCCACTTGAAGGTTCCTAAACGAAATAAGTAGCGCAACACAATTTTTTTGTTTTCTGTTTTCGATTGAATGGTAGATGCTTCTTGTACATAGTTGTCGATAATCCGTTTGTAGAGAACTGATGCTTGTGTTCCTTTTGATTCGAAGACTTGAATGTACTCCCAACGTTTTGTGGATTCGTTTTGAGTGAGTTTTTGGGCATTTACTCCAAAAAGGGTAAGGAAAAATAGAATGAAAAGATGCTGTTTCATAACGGGTATTGTTTTGCTATGAGGCAAACATAATAAAAATTCTGAAAAGACAACGTTTACGTTGCCAATATATTTTTTTAAAGCCTCTACTTTCATTTTTGGTATCGTTAGAAACTATGGAAGAACTAAATGATAAAAACTTTGCTAAAATGTTTGGAAAGCATATTAAAATGCTAAGGAAGCAACATGAATTTTCTCAGTCAGAACTAGCAGGAAGAGCAGAGCTTGAAAAGACTGCGATACAAAGAATTGAGCGAGGGTATAATTCAACATTAAAAACTCTTAGAAAACTTGCCAAGGGTTTTGACATTTCTTTGTCTGATCTATTTAAATTAGATGAGAGAAAAGCATAAGTTATAGTCTAACTTGTTATAAGGTTCTCTGTATTAAAATATTCAATTAAGAATTTATAATATTTGTTATTTGGTGTAGGTTGTAGTATGTTAAATACTTCTTTTCCTGCCAAGGTTAAGGCTACCATTTCCAGTTGTGCGGTACTTTTACTGGCTTTAATGGTATGCGTTTTTCCAAAAAAATCTAATTCATAAGTTTTTCCGTGTCTCATATCCAGATAGGTTTCTTCTACTAATCCAATAGCAGAAAGGTGAGGAATAAAAAGGCTATCAAAATTCCAAGCTTTTTCATCTTGTTTCCTATTTGAATACATATCTTTTATTAATACTTTTTCTTTGAATTCTCCTATTCCTTTAAAGGTCCAGATGCAATTGCATAGCTTGGTAAAAACTTTAGCTTCTTGATGTACTAATAATTTAATAATCGATAATGTTCTTCTTGAGATAGAACTTGGCTCTTTAATTTCATTAGCTAAGAGTTTTGCCCAAAGATATTGCATATTCTCATAGGAACAATCTTGAGCAATATTGAAAAATTCAACAATCCAGTCTGGATCAACCCGATTTTCTGATGCTTCTTTCCCTCTGGCAAATTCAATGGCTTTAGCAACAATGCTATCAATGTTTCTTTGTCGCCTTTCTTCTTTTAATATAACCCTGTTATAGATTTTCTTTGTTGGGTATATACCAAATTCTCTAGGGTTTTCTTTTATTCTCTTCGATACAATATCTCCTGTTACAATAGAAACAGTATCAACTATTTTTTTAATGTAGCCTTCATCTAATTTATAAGAGACTTGGAACTCTCCTAGGTCAGCCGTAAGTGTTTTCATAGTTGGAACTGCCAAAGCTTTTTTCTTATGAAGTCTGTCCAAAATGGATTCAGCTTCTGTATCAGAGATCAAATCAATCTGATCCATTCGACTATGTAAATCTTCAACAAGCTCTGTAAAATTGTTGTAATTGGTATCACCACTGAAGCACCAGCGTGTAAAAATATTTAAACTCTTATGACTTATTCTTTTGGGTAAATCTCTAAATGAACAAATCCTGTAGATGGTGCTTTTTTTCACCCTTGAATCCTCACCAAACATTTTCTCAATTGCTAATTCAATTTCTCTATGCTCTAGGTCTCCTATTTTAGTACTTCTCTCAAAATGATTCGCTTTGAGATATTCCAGCATGTAAATGAGACTTTTTACTTCCTGTATTGTTCCTATTACTGTTTCTTTCATCTATTGTTTTTTCATGACTCTTCATGAAAATTCATGAATTCTTTTTGGTTAATAACCGCTCTACTTTAGCCTCACGTTAGAGCTACAAGCTAGCACAAGTAGCCTAACGATAAGTCTTGCAAGACATTTTGTTTCACCATTTCCTGATTCGCTTTAGACGTAAAGCGATGATGGAAGCTAAAACAGAATGTCAAAATGAATATACACATTTTCACACTCGTTTTCGGTCTTCTTTTTGGGATGCCATCTGACACGTCAGATATCCCATGGATGACAAAAGCTGATAAAACTGAAAAAGTTAAAAAATCAGCTTCAAATACTTCCACAAAAACCAACCCTGAACATGAGGGAGGTAATGAGGAAGTAGAGTCAGATGATTAATCTGATTTAAAAGGTAGTGGTGCAAAGTTTTGTGCACCACTACTTATTTTTTGTTTCCAATTCCATCTATGTTGTCATCTCTATTTCTATTTTTATATATCAAATATCGAGCTACTAATTCCGTAGAACTCATCACTCTAAAACGCTCAAAGAGCCACCCAATATGACCTTCCACGGTCTTTGGTGAAATATCTAAAGTAGCGGCTATCATTTTTTGAGTAAGTCCTCCACATAATAATTCTAAAATTTCTTTTTTCCTTTTTGGAAGATGCATAAAATAGCCAATGTCTACCATACGCTGGATATTGTCATCAATGTATCTTTGACCAGAAATGACAGCTTCAAGTGCCTTATATGTTTCTTTTATGCTCAATCGCTTATCCAGATAAGCATCTACTTTACATTGTTCGTATAATTTCAAGTAATAATCATAACGCGCCATTTGTGTAAGAACAATAATTTTGATTTTCTTTCCATACTGCTGTCTTACTTTTTTGGCAATAGTTTCTCCTTTAAACTCGGTTGTTTCAAAATTCAAGTCTAAAATGATGATATCAACTGCATTGTTCTTAAGAAAATCCAATGTGTCTTCATAGTTCGTCACATGATCGACTTTGCTCACTTTTGGATGCTTTCTAAGTAGCAATTCTAATCCTTCGGCAAAAATATCAGAATCTTCAACAAGTAGTATTTGCACTTTATCCTTCATCTGTTTCTATTTTTTATGGCAACTATTTGATATTTAGTCATCTGATTTTGTTAAAATTCTTCTCTTGTCTTTACCTAATCCCTCTGCGAGGGTAGATTTTGTTTGATTGGGAATTCTATAACAATACAAGTACCCTGATCATTAGAATGAATCCTATGAATTCCTCCTAGCAAAAGAGCACGTTGTTTTATATTGAGCAGTCCTATCCCTTTATTTTGATGGTTACTGATTCCAATTCCATTATCGCAAAATTCAAATTGCAATGATTTTTTTTGATCGTAACAATGAGTAATCGTTACTTTAGTTGCTTTAGAATGCTTCCTAATATTCCCAAGAATTTGTAATACAATGCCATATAGGTTGGTCTTGGCTTCCAAGGTCATTCTATCTATCACTTTGTGAAGAGGAAGATTCACATCAATAAAAATATGATGATGATGTTGAAACTCAGTAAAGCGGGAAGCAATGACCTTAGTAAGAGGTGTATCTTTTATAATGTCGTCAATGGGAGAAAGATGATGTGAGATTAATCTGACTTCGCTATTGGTTCTCTCAATATCTTTTACAATACTTTCTTTTAGACCGTTATCGTGTTTTTCTGATAATAATGCTTCTATTTTTAGTCTAACGGCTTCATAAGAGTTGAGAACAATATCGTGAAGATCTTTGGCTATTTGAGTCTTGATAATTTCCTGTCCATCTAAAACAGCTTTAAATTTATTCAGTTGCTGCTGTTGTAGTTTTATTTTATGTCTTGTTCGTAGATACAGAAAAAGGATGATTAGAAATAAGATGAGAATTCCAAACAGTAAAAGAAACAAGTTTCTTTGCTGAATCTGTTTTTCTTGCAGCAAAATAGTAGTATTCTTTAGCTCATTTTCTTTGGTGAGATCAGAAATTTCGGCTTCCTTTAATTTACTTTCAAATTGCTCTTGTAAAGTTTGAATTGTTTTGGATTGCTGATCATTAAAAACTTTTGTGTAGAGTTCTAGGTATTTCTTTTGATGCTGATGTGCTTTTTTATAGTTTCCAACAGCACTGTAATACTTGGCTTTTATCCCATGGTTTCTAACAAGTACTTTTTGCTCTGTAGTTGAAGATATAAATCTATTGGATTCCAATAGATAATTATAACTGGAGGGAAATCTTTTGTTTTTCATCTCTATACATGCGAGTTCATTCAATGTCTGTACGATTGCATTTGCATCTCCACTTTGTTTTTTGAGTTCAAGGGCTTCTTTATAGAATTTTTCTGCATTTTTAAAATCTCCCAGTTCCTGATAGGTAATCCCTAGATTACTCAATGTTTTTCCTGTGTTGATTTTATTTCCAAGAGCCTTTTGCAGATCAAAAGCTTTATGATAATTAACAATAGCTGAATCATAACGTTCCATCCGGTAGAACAAATTTGCAATATTGTTATAGGCAAATGATACTTTTAAAGAATCATAATCTTGCAATTGCAACTCCAAGTGCTTTTTATAATAACTTTTCGAGGTTTCTAAATTTCCCTGTAAGCGTTGAATGTCTGCAATATGCCCTGCGGTACTTGCCTTTTTAGAAAGATGATGAGTTTTTGTAAAACCATCGTAAGCAAGTAATAGGTAAGAAATGGCTTTGTCATACTGTCCGTTTTGTTTGAGTAAAATTCCTCCTTTTAGGTAAGTAGAGGATTTATCGTACCCATCATCAAGACTATTGTATATTTCCAATGATTTACCCAGTGCCCAAAGTAGACTGTCCTTATCCTCTTGTTTTCTGTACACCCTACAGAGATAGAAATAAGAATTTGCCATGTTTTTTGAGTGTTTACTGGTAGAAATACTCTTTTTAAAAAAATCTTTTGAAACTTTATATTCTTTTAATCGGTAGTAACTCAATCCTAGCCTCGTGTAAATAAAACTAGAATTGTCTTCCAATTCTTTTTCAGAGGCTACTTTGAGAATCTTAGTATAGATTTCAATGGCACTAGAATATTCTTTTTGCTTTTCTAACTGTTCGGCTTTTTTTAAAAGCTTCGAGATTTCTTCATTATTAGCATTAGCTGATGCAAAACAGGAAAAGAGCATAAAAATGAGGACAAGAAAAGTGAGCTTTCTCTTCAATTGATTACATTAAAATTAACTACTAGATATTTAGCAAGAGATACTTACTTAAGCCCTCTGGGAGGGTAAATGTAGCTGAAATTCTTATTTGTTTGACTAATGAGGTACGAAACCAAGGGAAAATCCCTATATCATCTAACTAAAAAGATAAAGATTTTAGTAGAATCAAAAACTAACAATCATGGAATTAATTATTAAACGAAATCAAGACAAAGGATTTCTTGGGGGTATGAAATTTATCTTAGAAGCTAAGGTCCTCTTAACAGAAGATGAAAAAGAACTCATAAAGAAATACAAAGCAAACAAGGAAATTCTTTTTTCAAGCGGTAGTACAAATTATACCATTGATGACTTGGTTTATGGGATTAAAGATAAAGTCAAGGATGTTTCAATCCTCCAAAAAAACGAAGATGTTTATATAGGTGCTTGTCAATATCTCAGGCAACTCTTAGAGGTAATGAATTCTTTTGGAGGAGAGTACAAACTTACCTTTAAAGAAGAAGGAGTCTATGATTCACAAGGAAAGAAAATTAAATAATCATGAACCCATTAAAATGGTAACATATCATGTATTAAACTCTTTTAAATCTATCGATGTTACTCAATTGGCTAAAAAATATCAGTCAATATATGCACACTCTCCTTGGGGAGAATGGAAAATATGCTCCTCAGACACTTGTCATAAATATTGGGGAATAGAGGATAAACCAATCCTTAAAAAGTTAAATTTTAAGCATTGTAATAAACCTGTTTTGGACTACTGGCCGATTGATTTTCTATTAGAGAAATTTAAATCTCTTGAAAAAAAACAACTCACATTAATCATTGCCAAAGATGATGTGAAAAATGAAATCATTGGTTTTTGCTGGGGATATATCAAGCCAAAAGAAGATTTTAAAGAAAGAATATTTGGTGGTAGAGCTCCCAATTTTATACCAAATATGAATTTATTTGACGGGCAAGTGTCCTATTTAAGTGAGATTGCAGTAGCACCCAATTACAGAGAAAAAGGTATTGGCAAGAGTTTACTCAATCTTTACATTAATCAGCAAAAGAACACCAATTGGGTTTTTACCCAAACCAAAGGAGGTAAAAATCCTTCCATATCCTACAAATGGTTTCAAAATTTAGGTTTTTATACATCTGATGCTTTTAATAAAAAATCAATGGTAGTTCAAATCTTAGAAATATCATCATTGATTTCTAAACTAAAAAAAGAGCTTAACCCGATGAGCTTAGTGTTGAGGGATAATTATTAATTTAAATATTTTAGTATGAAATATTTTGATAAACACGAATGTGACAATCCTGGATCAGGATCAGCCGATGGAGATACAGGTGATAACAACGATGGATCAGGCTGAAAATGGCTCGAATTAGCACTCGCTAATTTGAGCTATTATAGTCATAAGTCTTTCTGGGCTTATGGCTTTTTTTATGGTATAATGTTAAAATATGCATTATACTTTCGTTCAAAAAAATGGTCTTAGAGTCGTATTTATCCCAAGAAAAGAATCAAAAATTTGTAGCATTAACGTTCATGTTGATGCAGGTTCAATATGTGATGAGAAAAGTTATCCTTTTGGAACTTCTCACTTTGTGGAGCATATGATTTTTAATGGTACAGAGAAGTATCCAAGTAGAGAAGACTTACTGAGCCTTGTACTTGATAAAGGAGGCAAAAGAGGCGCATACACAAGTTATTTTGAACAACAATACTTTGTAACCATATCTAAGCAGTATCTTCAAGCAGCTCTTGATTATCTATCTCAAACATTGTTATATCCCTGTTTTACTGAAGAATCTTTTTCCAAAGAAAAACAAGTGATTCTAGCTGAACTGGCAAAAAATGAGTCTTCTTTTGAAAGAGTTTTTTATACTGAGGGTGTTAACAAAACCATCTTTACATCCAAAGCTCTACATAATTATCCTCTAGGTAATAAAAACTCTATAGAGAATATCACTCTAAAAGATGTTAAGTTATTTCACTCTCAATTTTTTAATCCTAATAGGATGACTTTGTTTATTTCAGGAGATTATTCAAAGGAAACAATAGTGGAATTATGCAATACCTATTTTGCAAAAGATAATCTCACAGATGGCGTAGAGAAAGAAACTTTTGAAAGATTAGAATTAAATACCCCTAGAGTTTCTAAATTAACAGGCATTAATTCTAAGAACGTAAAGATTGCGTATGCCCAGTTTTTACAGAAAGAAATAGGATATCATTACCTTTCAATACTTTTTCTAATGCAAATCCTATGTGTAGGTGAAACATCAAGATTGTTTAAGGAGCTAAGAGAAACAAGAAAACTTGTATATGATGTACATCCTAATAATTTATGTACCTCTTATGGTTTTCTAATAGGAATTGTCACACAAGCATCTAAAGAGCATACCGAAGAAATTAAGAAAGTAATACTTTCCGAAATCAAGAATATTGCAGCCAACTCAATAAATGAAGAAGAATTGATGAAAGTTAAAAATAAATATAGACAAAAGGTTCTTGAAGGATGTGATTCAACAAAAAGTGTATGTGATATGTATTACAGGCACTTTAAAAAATTTGGCTCTTTATATAATTTTAAACAAGAGCAGCAGCAAATTGAATCAGTTACAAGGCAGGATATTAAGGATTCAGCTAAACTACTTCTCAAGAATGATATAAGTTGGATAGAGATGTCTTGTTAAAATAAAAATACCAAGGGAAAATCCGTATTGTATCTAGATGCTGTAGTCGGTAGCTTAGTAATGTAATTATTAAATTTTCAATTATGCTAACCCACCTATTATTTCTTGTGCAAAGAAGGTCATCATACTCTCAGCTAGAATGGTATGAAGAAATCTACTACGGTATTTTAAACGGTAACTTTTTTGAAATCGGTAAAGCGGTTTTGATTCTCTGGTTTTTGATTCTCATCTTATTTTATCGCATCGCCAAACAGTACCACTCAAACTGGAATTTTTTGATTGATGATTTACAGTTTTCTACCCAAGAGTTCTACGAGCTTTTAAAAAAAGAACTCCACAGCAACAATATTAAAAGTATTGAAACCTATACGGTGAGTTTACCCGAAGGAAGCATCGGCTCACCCAAGAGGCGTTATTTGGAGGTCGAGTGGAAAAATTACAAATATCATATCTGTGGCGCACCATTTGGTAAAGGATTTTTTGTCAGTTGGTGGCTATTTAGAACTGGCTCCGTTGGTCAAATCATTGTTTCTAAAATTCCAGTTATTGGTCTTTGGCTCTCACGTCAACTGTATAGAGAAACCTACTACAAAACAGATACAGCCTCTATGTTTATGACCTACTGCCACAAGTCGGTTCAAAATGTCATTGATTCCATTACCAAAGAAAAGGGACTCAGAAGCATGAGCGAGGATGAACGAAAACCAGTCTTAAAGAACATCTTTAATCGTTAATGAACTTAACGAGAAGTGAACAAGCAACGCTACACTTCTACCAGTGGGAGCGATGGGGTCGTGGTTACTACCTCTTTGAAACACCTATTGAGATTGAACCTCCATACCAGAGGTTTGAGCATAGTACCTATAATTACAAAAGAGATATTGATGACGGACGTGTTCCATCTTTATTTACTCGTGCAAAGCAACTTCTTGCTCCACAAAAAGAAGCCAAATTAGAAGAACTACAAGAGGTCGTACCTCAATACCTTAGTGTAGATGCCGTTCCAGAGCTTGTGGCTTTTTCTTTGTCATTTCCCATTGGACAGGAGATACACCCGAGGGTATGCCAAGAATTTCTCGGAGTTCTGAGCTATACTGATCACCCCATTTCATTTGAGATCATTGGAACGTATAAGGAGATATCAATACAACTTGTGTGTGATAAGCAAGATGAAGATAGACTTGCCTCACAACTCAAAGCATACTTTCCTTCGGTTCAAATTCTGCTGTCAGAGAGTAATTTTCCTTTCGATGATACACATGATATTGCCATCTGTGACTTTGGCTTGAACGATGAGTTTATGAGACCCATACAAGCAAGTGACAACTTCCGTATTGATCCTCTGACCTCAGTTATTGCAACTATGGAGCATTTGAAAGAAGATGATGTTGTGGTGTTTCAAACCATATTTAAAGGAGTTACTGCTCCATGGAGTCAAGATATGCTCCGTTCAGTATCTGACGGTGCGGGAGATTCATTTTTTGCCGATGCTCCAGAAATGGTAAGCCTTGCAAAAGAAAAAGCTTCTTCTCCGTTATTTTCTACTCTCTTTAGAATTGGAACTCAAGGAGAAACCGAACAGCGAAGCTCGTACCTTGCCTCAGAACTTGCACGAAGTATTACAGGTGTATCTCACTCAGAGACTAACAAACTCATACCTCTGTCAAATGAAGGATATAAATATGACTTCCATTGGTACAATCTTTTGCATAGAACCTCTAATCGTTTGGGGTGTATTGTAAATGCTAAGGAACTAGCTCATTTTGTTCATTATCCAAATAATACGGTGGTTTCTAAAAAACTTGGGGTTCAGTCGGGCACTACTAAACAAGCTCCACATGAATATGTAGATGCCAAATATTTTATTGGTACCAACGAACATCAACGACAGGAGTATCGTGTTGGATTGACCGATGAAGCAAGATTGAGACATACCCATGTGATAGGAGCGACAGGAGTTGGAAAATCGACCCTGTTGGCTAACATGGTCATTTCTGATGCTGAACTTGGTAAAGGCTGTGCTATGTTTGATCCTCACGGAGATATAGTCGAGGATATCATCGCTCGTATTCCAGAACATCGACTGAACGATGTGATTCTCATTGACCCTTCGGATACACAGTATCCATTAGGTTTTAATTTGCTTCACGCTACTACCGAAGCAGAAAAGATTGTCCTGTCTTCTGACCTTACAGGAGCGTTTAAACGTTTTGCCACGGCTTGGGGAGATAATATGAGTGCGGTCTTGCAACAAGCAGTCAATACCTTTTTAGAAAGCCCAAGAGGAGGAACACTTATGGAGCTGAAACGTTTTCTATTGGAAGAAAAGTTTAGAAATAACTTCCTAAGTGATGGTATCACCGATCCTTCCATTCACTACTACTGGCAGTACGAGTACCCCATGGTAAAGAAAGGTATTACACCGCTGTTAACGAGAATAGACACCTTCCTGCGACCCAAGATTGTACGATACATGCTTGCTCAACGAGGAGGAGTTGATTTTAAAGAGTGTATTGAGAAGAAGAAAATTGTACTTATTAAACTTTCACAAGGATTGATTGGCACAGAAAATAGTTATTTGCTAGGTTCTCTCTTTCTTTCAAAGTTCAATCAGGTTGCTATGGGAAGACAGAGTCTTGATAAGCAAGAAAGACATCCATTTTACATCTACTGTGATGAGTTTCAAAACTTCATTACTGATTCGATTTCTTCTATCCTCTCTGGGGCAAGAAAATATGGTCTGGGACTCACCCTAGCTCACCAAGAACTCTCTCAAATTGATGATTTAAAGGTTCTTAATTCAGTTATATCAAATCCATTTACTAGAATCTGTTTTCGTTTGGGTGATACCGATGCAAAGAAACTTTCAAGTGGTTTCTCTTCTTTTGGAGAAGATGACTTACAGAGCCTTGGTGTTGGTGAAGCGATTGTGAGAATTGGTAGTAGTGTCAATGATTGTAATTTGAAAACGCTAACCCTTGAGGGTATTGAAAGTGCTATTGCTAAGGTAAAAAGAGAGAAGGTAGTATCGAAAACAAGAGAACAGTATGGAATGCCAAGAGTGGACGTTGAAAAGTCACTTGAAGAGCTATTGCCTAATCTTAATAAAAGAAAAAAAGAGAAACCCAAAGAAAACCAGCAATCAGAGGAAACAATTATTGAAAAAGAAATTACTGAATCCAACCAATCTCCAAAAATTGAAAATGACCAAGATGCTCAAAAGACCCCATTTGAATCTAAAAAAGAAACATATCTAGAATCACAAAAGAAAAAAGAACGTAGCAAAAAGCATTATCAATTACAGAATTACGTAAAGATGATTGCTACTCAAAGAGGCTTTAAAGCAACTATTGAGGAAGTTCTAAAAAATGATGATCGAATAGATGTTACTCTACAAAAATATAGGCTAAAAATAGCTATTGAAATTTCAGTTACCAATAGCATAGATTATGAAGTAAAAAATATCAAAAAGTGTATTAAAGCCAAATATGATTTTGTTCTAATGCTCTGTGATAACGAAACTCACTTGCAAAACATAAAGACTAAATCACTAGAAAGAATTTCTAAAAAACACCACCCAAAGTTATTTTTCATTTCCTCTAAAAATTTTGTGGAGACATTAGATGCTATTACCCCTAAAGAGAAAGTTGTTGAAAAACGAATCAAAGGCTATCGGGTAAAAACAAATTATACTTCAAAGCCAATAGACTCAGATAAGCAATCATCGCTTGGAAAAATTATTCTAAACTCTCTTCGTAAAAAGAAAAATTAATGTGGTTAAATATAAAAATAATATCGCTAAATCTTAAATAATCAAATAATGAAAACAGTTGTAAATTTCTCAGGTAACGAAAGTAAAACAGAATTATATTTTGCTAAAGCAAACTTTGACGAAAACTTTTATGTAGAAAGAACAAATCGTAATATAGGTTGGATTTCAGAAGATGAACAAAAAATACTATTAAAATCTTGTGTAGCAGTAGCAGGTTGCGGAGGCATGGGCGGATTATTAGCTAGTATTCTTGTTCGATTAGGTGTTGGGGCGTTAAAAATTGCCGATAGTGAAGAATTTGATGTGTCAAACATAAATCGTCAATATGGAGCATTAAAGTCAACTATCGGAAGATCAAAAGCTCTTACTACGGCGAAAGCTCTTCGTGAAATAACTGATGATTTTGATTTAACAGTATTTCCTGAGGGCGTTACAAGGGATTCTTGTGTTGAGTTTGTCAAAGGAAATGATCTTATCTGCGATGAAATTGAATTTTGGGCAATTGGATCAAAAATTTTACTTCACCAAGAGGCAAGAAGAAATGGAATACCAATAATTAGTTGCAACACAGCTGGGCATCAGGCAAATCTTACATATTTCAGTATAGAATCTAAAATAGAAGAAACTCTTGGATATTCTCTAGATGAAGCATTAGCAATTCAAACTCGAATTCAAAAAAATCTTATTAAGAAAGAAGAATTAATAGAGGAATCTGAAAAAATAGTTAAGACATTTATTCCTAAAAAGCCAATCTATAATAACGATAGTAAGCACAATATAACTGAATCTGTAATTTCAAGACTTCAAAATAAAGGAACTGCATCTATCATAGCTACAAATCCTTCTTTTGCCTGTGGTTTTTTGGCAAATCATGTTTTATTCCAACTTTTAAAAAAATCAAATATCAATAGATCGGAAGAGCACACGTCTGAACT
>CAXRAW010000048.1:0-10663 GCA_964228785.1 Flavobacteriaceae bacterium | reverse complement strand
TGATAGCGTCGTTGCGCCTGTGACGTCTAAAGTAGTATCCAATGTAACAGCTTCATCTACGTTTAAGGTACCTTTTACTGTAGTCGTGGCACCACTAGAGGCAATATCAACAGCTCCGCCATCAGTTGCTAATGATGTAGTTCCTGTAGAATCTAAGGTAGAAACGCTTGTGTCGCCTGTGACGTCTAAAGTTCCGTCAAGGGTAGTATTCCCATCTACCTCCAACTTCACCCCTGCACTTGGCGTAGTCCCAATACCGACATTACCTTCTTTATCAATGGTTAAGACTGTAGCTTCATCAATATCTTGAACTTTTAAAAGATCACCTATGATATAAACGGTTGCATTAGTGGCATCTTGTAGCAATGCTTTATCAAGCCTAATGCATGTTGCACTTATAACTTCAAGGATGGTATATACATTTGTGCCAATCTGAATTTGTTGCCCTGTAGCAATCTCAATATCAAATATTGTTCCTGTTCCTGTGAGTTCGCATACAGAAACAGGCTGTCCACTCACTTCACTTATCAAGTTTTCATTAAGTACAAGCGTAGTATCATCAGTAATGCTACTAATGGTATAAGTACCACCATCAATCCTTATTTTTTGGTGAACAGCCAATTCAGAAGTAAAAGAGGTTCCTGTACCTGTCAATGTTGTATTACCCATTGTTCCATCAACGGTTCCTGTAAGGTTTGCGTTATAATCATTTTGGACTCCTGAAACTGTTCCTGAAAGTGATTGATTGTAGGTAGCAGCAATATGGAGGTTGCTCTCTGGCTGGTTGGTTCCAATGCCCACACTGCCCATTACATTAAGCATTGCCTCGTTGGTGTGTTTCGTAGTGTTGTCTATTAGAACAGGACCGCTTAAATGCAATCTAGATGACAGACTTTGCCCTACAAGCCCAATGCCAATCACGTCTCCATCAACTGTAATTTCCCCAGATTGACTAACAAGAGATCTCCATGATGCTGATTCATCCTCATTCTCTGTCTTTACTACTAAATCAGTACCTGTCCAGCGGAGGGTACCTTTTGCACCTGTATAATCCGTTTTTCCTTCTAACTGCAAGGTGCCATTGACATGCAGTTTTGCAATTGGGTTGTCAACATCTAACCCTATATTTTGATCTGTATCGATCGTGATTTTTGAGTCCTTAAAATTAATGTTAGATTCAATGAGGTCTTCAAATTGACTTTCGGTGGGTTTATTACCTCTCCTAAAATAGTCTTTTAGTTGTTGTTTATTGATTTGTGCCATGATATTATAATATTAAATCTCTATAAGTTGAATGGTTCCAAAGCAGTTAAATGGTGTAAGGGAGTTACTATTTAGGCGAACTGCTCCAGATTCTTTTTCTATAATTTTTGTGTAAAATTCTACTGTTGCGTTTTCTGGAATATTCAGGTAGCCTGAAAGTTTTAGTCGATTGTGAACAGAAGTACTTACTTTAATCACTGCTTCATCAATTATTGTTTCACTACCACTCCCTATTTTATAACACAATGCTATTTTTGCTCTGCAATTACCAGTTAAAAAGGGGAGATTAGCCTCAATGAGTATGCGGGTATCTCTATCAAAAGAACGTGTAATTATGTCGCCAAAGGGGCTGCCAGAAACGGCACTGGCAGTCTCTTCCAATACACGAGGGGTGCTGGCATCAACAGCAGTTTCATTGATTTTTCCTATGTGATGTAGCCGTTCTGTAACTTCTAGGGAACCTTCAATCATTACCGGTCCCTTGAGATGAACTCTCGCCTGTGGAATATCGTTATCATCTAGACCAATTCCCATATTCTCATTCTCGTACACTTTAATCTTACTAAAAACGTTGGTTTGAGTTAATGAAGTCCAGTCCACTTCTTCATTTCCAGAGGTCATTTTTAACTTTAAATCTCCGTTATGCCAACGAAGCGTTCCAGGCTCACCT
This sequence comes from Flavobacteriaceae bacterium, assembly GCA_964228785.1. Classification (GTDB taxonomy): domain Bacteria; phylum Bacteroidota; class Bacteroidia; order Flavobacteriales; family Flavobacteriaceae; genus Polaribacter. The sequence goes on along the minus strand of CAXRAW010000048.1, from coordinate 8,730 downwards.
TCAAGCGCAGCTTTATTTTTGAGTCTTAAGGTACCGTTAATGTCTACCGTTGCTGTAGGTGCTGTCTCAGACTCGCCAATGGTGATCGGGTTTTCTGTATAGGAGTAAGCTCCCTCGTCTTCCCATCCACCACCACTAATGAGTGATCTCCACTGATTTCCGTCATATCCTTCAAGATCTCCTTGAGACGAATTGGCAGCAGGATTCCATCGAATGATTCCAGCCACTGGAGTAGAGTTATTTGCATCACCAATACGGATAGCTCCATTGACCTCAAGTTTTTGTTCAGGGTTGGTGGTAGTTCCGATTCCTAAATTTTGACTGTGCACTCTAATATTAGCATCTTCTTTATTAATAAAAGACTCAATAAGATTTTTAAAGTCACCTTCTGTGGGACTTTTTCCAGTTTCAAAATACGTTTTTAACGTTGCGCTATCTTCTATTGCCATAATAGTTTCGTTTTAAATAATCTGATTGTTATAATTTGTTGTTAAAATACTGAGAAGTCTTCTTCTAAGGCCCAGTAGTTGATTCCTTCAAGGACTTCTTGGGGAACACTGATGATATGCTCTTGAGTGGTATGCTCTGCTGCTGTTACAAAAATGGATCGCTCAGATTGTACTCGTATGATGGATTGATCTGTAACGATATATGAACCTGCAATTTTAAAATCATTTTCATCTGTTGGACTCGCAACAATCCGCATAGATGAAATTCCCTTGCTGGTTACCTGCTTACCTGTTTGTGTAATTTTTAGTTGACTTACATAGTTAACATAAGGTCTATTTTCTATGTATAATAATATTTGCGAACGGTACATCACATCACTAAATGTGATGGAATTTTGATCGTCATAGGCCCAAGGCGACAGTAGTTTTTTCAGATCTTCATTGAGTTGTTTTTTGTATTGTCCTACTCTTAATTGGTCTATAAAACCTACTTCACAGTCAATTTGTAATGTCTCATACAGCGGATTTGTGATCTCTATTTTGGTGTGAGGAGAAGCTTTTGTACGAACATAATTTTGTATTTCTAATAAATCTGACTGATTTGCTTTCGGTTGGTAACGATTGTCTGCTTGATAACTTATGGTTTTGGGGATAACAACCAATGTAAGATATCCAGGGCGTATTGTTCCATTTTGATCGGTATTTCTGATACATTTTACACGATGTATTTGAGGAAATTGTTCTAAGACAAGCCTTTCATAATCCCAAGGGGTAATGGCTCTATTCTTATGCCTAAGTCGTTCGCTGACTCGAGTATAGTAACTGGATTCACTCTCGCTGCCTCTGCCACCAAAAGAGGGATACGCTTGTATGATTTGGTCAATATTGGTATTCTCATGAACCAGTTCTGTAATAGACGCCGCAGGGAGGGAAGTAGCCAAATGGCTCAAATCATTTTCTTGATTGAGGAAAGTAGCAGACCCTGCTTGTGTAGCGATAGACATGATCTTTTCAATCTCTTCAGTATTTCGATTGGTTTTTATTTGTATCCATTTGAGACCCGAAGGCATTAAGTGATGATTTCCATCTTGAGCGTCGGCTGGCAAGGCAATGGTAACCAAACCAGAATGTTTAAATCCGTCTGTTCCGTCATGAAGTAGCTGCTTCTCTCCGAAAGGAATCCAACTATTTTCTTTTAAGTAACACCATTCTATGATTTTTTCATCTGAGGTGTGGGTCGTATTTACATATCCTTCAGTCATTTTAATCAATAAACTCACAGATTGCCCCATGGCCAAATTTTCAAATCCCATGTATAAATTCCCACTAGAATCATTGCCATTTTCTAGCGTATATTGAGCTAGGAGTGGCTCTAGCTGATCGATTTCTTTATGCCCAAAAGGACCTATCTGATAGCATTTACTTTCTTGATTGGAATTGCTAAGATCAATAATTTCTTCAGCGGTGTAATCTAATGAGAATTTTTCCAAGATAGGTTCATAAGGCTCTTTGGGTAAGGGTATCGGAGGGATTTCTGGACCAATAAAAGGAATGGATAATCTGTCAGCTACAGGTACTGTTTGATTATGTGCCTCAACTACGTTTTGCTTATTTTCTGCGATGATACGCTCCGAGAGGATGGTATTGTTGTTTTCTGTGATTGTTGAAAAAATCTCAGGATATTTTTCATAACCAAAAGCACTAAAGGGTTGTTGTACCTCTATGAACGTTGGATTGCTTAATGAGAGTCTTAGAAATCCATTGCGACTGTTTAGAGTAAAGTTAGATGTATCTAATTCTTTTTTCTGAGCTGAAGTAAGTCCTGTTAGTCCGCTAGGGAAATCAAAATTAGCGGTATTTGTAGCACGTGCATCTGTTGTGTCAAAGAGTGGAATTGCTGTGTTACTTTCGGTAGATTTCCAGGTTCCTTGATCCAAGATATGCACCTCTGCTTTAAAGCTGTCATTAGCTATCAAACTCAGTGTTGATGCTACGTTCTCTACCTCCGTTTTTGCTGCTGTAATTGCATTTGCGATTGCAATTTTTTCGTCTGGTGTGTATGATGTTGATGATTCTTCTAAATTTGACACCTCATCTAGTGCCGTTTGTAATGTTGAACTAGTAGCTGTCAGATTCAATTCCACCAGAGTAGTCGCTGCATCTTTCAATGATGTTGCTATTGTTTCAGTAATGGCTGTTTCGTGCTTTAATAATACTATTGCTGCTCTAATTTTCTTCTGTGCTGGGAGTACCAATACTCCGTAGTATTCTTTATAATGGTCTCTAAGTATTTCAGGTACTTGTTGCCAATTCATGTTTAGGGTCACCGTATCCGTTGATTTTTGAAACAGCTCTTCACAACCTATGTAAAAATGGCTTCCTATTACTGGATAGGTTTCGAAAGGATAAAACGGTTTTTCGTGATCTATATTCCATGAATCATTAAAAAGATGTAACTGGGTCATTCCTGTTACTGTTATATCTAACGATACACGATTCAACGTTAGATTTTTTAACTTTGTATAGATATTATGATCACTTGTCTGTTTTAAGATCACTTTTATACAGGGCTGGTCGGTTGATAAAGGGTAATCAGCATCTAACGTCTTATGATAGGCTACCACTGCGGGTTGTACGTTCTCTAACATTACTGTAAATTGGAGCTTTTCATGACCATCGGTTATTTTTGTTACGCTAATACTCGTAGCAGGAATCCATGCTGTCTTTCCTGAAAAAAAGACATCAAATTTGTTTACTAGATTCGCATTTGTGATATGGGAAAGTTGACCGGCACCAAAATCTAGTGTACTTGTTACCACTCGTTGTCCTTCTTGCATAAATAGCGAATGAGAAGCAATACACCACCCTACATTGGACAGAGTCATTGTCTTTTCAGTACCTGATTTGTTGTACTGAGGCTCTCCAAAAGGAGGCCAGAATACCCCATCTTTGATAGGTTTCGTATCTTCTTTGGCAGTATTCTGAATGGATGATATATATATGAGTTCACCTCCTGAGTGGTCAACGAGTAGTGTATAGATTTCTCTTATACTTGCTTGGTTAAGAAGGACATCTTCATCCAAAGCATAGGTAAGCGGATTCCCTAAAGCATCGACTCCAGCGGATAGCTGAGTGCCTTTGGGAAGTAGATAATCATGTAAGCTTTCTTGAATTTTAAACTGAATATAGACTTGATCAGGTTGAAATGTTCGATGATCAATTTGCAGTACTCGCTTGTAATAGTAATCTAGATGTTTTTTACTCAGTTGATTAAGCTGTCCTTTTAAAAGTTCAAAGAGTTCTATAAATACAAGAATCAAAGACACATGAGGTCTTTGATGCTCTTCCTCAGATAGCCCTAACTTTTTCCAATACGTAACAATATTGTCAAAGGGAACCACTTCCTGAGAAGTAGTGTTGAGACTAGGAATAAAATGATCCCAGACACCCTCCTTTTCATTTCGCAGGTTGTAGTATGAAATTTCCTGTGCATACTGATGAAGAAATTGATAGATTTCCTTACGTGTTCTGCCGTCTACAGGAAGGGAAGCCATTAACGTTGTTAATTGCCGTTCCTCTTGACTGCTTCCAGTTTTGTACAGTGCGTTTCCTTTGATGAGTGATTTATCTGACATACGTACCTTCTTTAATATAGTAAGGGAATACATAGTTAGACCTTGTATTGGTCTGCCTGATGGTGTAACTTACATTGATTAAAATATAGCCTTCGTTTTGATCCTGAACAAGATTGATGGTATTCAAATCAATTCTAGATTCGTGATTTAAAATGGCTTCTCGAATACGATCTTTTATCAGTGTTGAGATCCTTGCATTGATCGTCTCATACATGTAAGGTTCTAAACTACATCCAAAATCGGATTGCATGATGCGTTCTCCTAATTCTGTATGTAGTAGAATTTCTAAGCTTTGTTGAATGTCTTCCTCATCAGAGACCATGACAACACCTTGTTCTGATCGAAGGAAAGTAGGAGGAAATGACCATCCTGTTCCCAAAAATGTTTTCATAATGATTCCGTGTTTTTTAGTAAAGTTCTTTCCTGTGATATTTAGCGATGTGTACGGAAATTCATACATCAACCAATTAAGACAGTTGGTGCCCCAATAGTGATCTTTCCCCCGTGTGCTGAGCTGTCTCCCAGTCTAGCTGCTGGTTTCCCGCCAATCAACACTTTGGTAGATCCTGCTATAATGGTATCTGTTGGACCTACACATACTGCACTGGATGATAGCGTTGCTGCTGGCATTCCTCCTATAAGAACTAGAGGGACTCCTGGTGGTAGAATAGGTCCCCCTACATGCGGTATGGGAGGAACCCCTGGTGTTTGCATAGGACATACGTGCATATCACCTACTCTTGCTGCTGGTTTACTCATCTGATTTAGTTTTTACAATATTATTCTTATCCTACCATAGTAGTAGCGTCTCCTTTAACACTAGCCATGGCTCCTTTAAGATCTGCCTTAGCCTTTCCTTCTAAAGTCAGCGTGCTTTTAGCGTTTACCGCAACAGTACCCCCATTAATAGTCGTTGAAGGTTGTCCATTAATTTCTACTCCTATCCCATTGCCTTTGAGTGTAGTGTCTTTTCCTTTTAAATTTAGTACTCCAGATGCTTCGATCGTTGCATCTCCGGTTTTCAATCTAAATTTATCTTTAGCATTAATACTGATTTTTTTAGCATTAATGCTGATTTCATCTTCTGTCATACTTATGGTGGTTGTACCATTTTTAAGTTGAATCTCTTTCTTTACTTCATTGAGCAACACACTTCTTTTTTTCGTTTTGATCTCGATGGACTGCTCTTTTTTATCAAACTGGATATAGATATCTTTTTCTTCATTATGCGGTGCATAAATTGCTGTTTTTTCATTCATTTTGTCTTCAGCACTCTTTAAAGGTGTTAGTGCATTTTTGTTATTTAAGACCCCAAGGATAACCGCTTGCCGAGGATCATCATTTAAAAAACCTAAAATTACTTCGTCGTTTACTTTCGGTCGAAACACTGCCCCTATTGAAAATAACGCCTGTCGTGCCCAAACTCCTTTTTTTCCTTCAACAATAGTCGCAACACTTACTTTTATTCTACCTTGTTTGTCTGGATCTTGGTGAGCGGGAGCTATTACCTTTCCAATTTGTAAGCCTTGAACAGCAGGTAAAAGTCCAGCTGCAAGAGGGCTATGAAAATTTTCCGACTGACTAAACCATTTGGGAGACAATCCAAATTGAATGGTGGTGGTCCACAACCCTTGTGCAATTTCGTGATGTACACCTGTAACCAGTATTTCTCCGTTAAAACGAGTGCTGATCCCCTTTAAGGTGACTGTCTGTAGAGGGTTGATGTTTTTACCTTTGCAAGAAACGGTACCTCTAATCATGGCCATACGCGACTTTAAGTGTTGCGCCGATGCCCATGCTTTTAATTCTGGCTTCTCTAACTGACCATTACTCTGTAACTCGATAACTCCTAACTTGAGTGTCTCTGACACTTTTTTTGAAGTTAATACTCCTGTATTTTTAGGACTTACCGTTGCTTTTGCAGCTGCTTGTACAGATTTTTTTTCTTGATTTCTGTAATCCCATCCTATACTTTTTACACTTGAAAACTGATAGCGAGCGTCAATTTCTCCTTTAAAGTTTTTTATATCTGTTCCATGAATAAGCGTGTGTATTGACTTTTCTATTTTAGGTTTTTTAATATTTACTACTCCGTCTGTGACCCATACCAACATGCCTTGTATTTCAGCTCTCGACAGGGTGAAATCCCAATCCGTGCAATCATACTGCATCAAGTTTTTCTGGGTTTCTTCAAAGTTATCAATTGTTCCTGCATAGCCTTTTAATACGGTTTTTTTGAGGAAGTCAACTTCCTTTTCATTAGGTTTTGTATAGCGACTTTTTCTAGCAATGGTGAGGGCAACGACTTTGTCTTTGCATTCTAACATTAATTTGGAAGATACACCATCCAAAAGAACGCGATGCTTGATAATAATTCCCCTAAAAATAGGCTCCTTATTAGCTATGACTTCAACTTCTTTCCCAGGATCAAATGTCCCTCCAGAACTTTCTTTAAAATCTTCTTGTGCTACATTTCCATCTAAAATGGTAATGCTAGCTGTAGGGATTTTGTTCACATCTTTGTAAACAGTGACGTTGGCAAACTTTTTATCCACCAAGGTGCCTTGTATTTTAATGCTAAGATCAATCATGTTAATTTAAGATTCAAGAGGTGGAAAAATAAGTTGTGTCCCTGGTTCTAAGGTTCTAAGACTCGTCAGTTGGTTGTGTGCAGCCACCTGTTTGTAGTACTTGGCATCACCATAGATACGCTGGGTCATCAGCAGTAAGGTATCTCCAGCCTGTACCGTTCTTCGATGTGTCATATCCGGAGAACTTTTATTTTGTTCTTTGAGCATAGTTTGAAAACTCTTGTACTCTTTAAATGCTACAGAAAGTTCTGCACGCAAAGGTTCTCCACTAGGTTTAAACTGAGTGTAAGTAATGTCTAACTGTGTAATCCGTCCTTTGAAAACACTGTCCTTGTTTTCTGCAAATGCACCCCAGCAAATTTCGGTATATAGAGGTGGTTCATGAGTGTCTGGTTGATAATCTACGGTATGTGCCTTAAAGCGACTAATTTGCTCATTTATAGGAGTACTTGTTGCATCTACCAGTGACTCGTCCATATTGAATTTGAATTGGAGTTCAGTCGCTTTTGTATGATTCCATTGCATTTCACTACCGATTTTCCCAGCGTAATCTTCCTCACAATAAGTAGGGTAGTACGAGATGTTCATACCCGATGGATTGAACTGCATGGTGAATAACTGATCTTTAACAGGGGTTTCCTCTTTTTTAAACCCTTGTACCGTTAATTTTACAAGTTCTCCAACGTTGGATGTTGATTTTGCCATCTGATTGTCATTAAAATGGTTATCGTTCTGATTGATGCTGTAACACCTCCAGTACTCTATCTACACATGCCTGAACAAGCTTTTCCTGCTCGTAGGTGCTTATATGTTTTGTAGCTGTCTGATTGTCAGTTCCTTTTGAGGTGCTCTGACCTGCATCTTTATTGGATGTTTTCTGTTGATTAGGAACGCTAGAATCGCTAGAATTAGTGACCTTAGTGCTAATGGTAAATTCTCGTATGGTAAGTCCTGCCATGATTTTAATTTATACATTTATTGAGATATATTTACAACTTCGTGATCGAGAATAGAATCAATAGGACTAGTAACATCAGCAATAACGTCAGAAAAGTTAGAAGTAATTCCGGCAGCTGCTAAGGCAGCTATATGACCTTCTATAATTCTTTCTTGCGTTACAAATTTTTCATATTTTAATGTAATAGTCTCAACTAGAACTCCATTTTCAGTGGCATTTAAGGGTGAAAAATCCCAACCTACTGGATAAGCCTTTTCTACTGTCCATGAATAAATAGGAAAATAAGCATCATTTAATAATGCAATATAGATATTCAAAGCAGATACCTGTTGACTGTTAATAGAATTTTTGACCCATTTACTTAGTGGGCTTTTAGCAATGAGTCCTCGTTTCAAGACTAAATTACTATATTCATACTTTGAGCTAGGGAGTTGATGAATAAACTCCTGTCCTCCTTCTTCAAGGGGAACATGGTCAGAACTGCTACAACTGAGACCACTTACTTCCTGAAACATAGTGTCATTTGGCATAAACCTTGGTGTGGAGAAATTTGTATTTTTACCATCATAATTAGGGATTACCAAAAATTGAAATCCTGATGGTGGGTTATTAAAAACTGATAGAAAATCGTACGCGTCCATATCACATATAATTTGAAGTTGATGTATTGGTTAAAAACATGTTTTACCTATCTTCTATCTTTAAAAGAGTTTAGGCATATTCTAGAACCCTAATTGTTATTTTTCTTAATAATTCTTGGCTGTTTTATGATCAAATAGAACTCCTAAACATCTTGTGATAGAACTTTCTCTGAACATATTTCCTTAAACCTGACGATCAACAAAACCAGTCTGTCTTGCAATCTAACTGTAAAAATTTCAATTTTTGGATTCCAAAAGATTAAAATAAAATGAGCGAAATGCACTTTACAGTAGTATCTTAAAGATCGTTTTTTAAGCAATTCTTGATAAAAACCCATAGTATGCATAAGATTTTCCCATGACATACTACGAGTTAAAGGCTATTGTTCTCGGGGTTAACTTACAATTGTAATTCCTTCATGAGCCAATTCCACAGACTCTACAGCCATTTCATTG
>CAXRAW010000047.1:0-9164 GCA_964228785.1 Flavobacteriaceae bacterium | reverse complement strand
ATTTCTCTATGATCAACAAAATAGCACTCAACTTGATTAAAAATGAAAAAACTGCCAAACAAGGAGTGAAAGGAAAACGATTTAAAGCAGCTCTGGACAATCAGTACCTTAGAAAAATAATCAGTTTATAGTGCTTTTGCTCTGAGGGTATTTTCTCTGGGTAAAATCACGCATTGTCATTTTTAGGGCGTTCCCTGCGGGTCGGGCTATCCACTATATCTTTTTTGCCTTTTTAAGCAAAAAAGGATGCCGCTTTTATCCCTAACGCAGCACCAAATCAACTTTTTAACCAGATGACAAAAACAAGACCTCCTTATTTTTCCCCTCACAAAAATTTAATATTAGAAATGGGATCACCATTCGGTAAATAAAGGATTTCTTGATACTAATGATTTTCAAAGCAATACACTGCCATATTTCATTCGGTACTTGTAATCCTTACAGGGATAAAAACCGAAATGCTGCTTTTCAGATTCCAAAACTCCAGTCATGCAAAACTGATCTACTAAACTAGACAAAGGATGTTTTTAATATTAGTAAAACAGATTTATAACAAATTCTTAAGTTAGCCTATCAAAGAATTCTCTTTAATCAAAGAATAGGCTAACTCCATTTATTTTCCCTAAAGTCCATTCGATTATCATAGAAAAATCATGGATTTTTCGTTGTTATCGAGTATCTTTGCATTCGATTTCATTCTAATGAATTTTACGACGACTATCGACACTAAAATTTCCTTGAAGACTTGGGTTTCAGACCTAAAGCGACTCATGAAAGTTGGCTTGTCTCTAAGTGTTGTTTTCTCCTCCGTTGCAGGATATCTATTAGCAGTAAAAACCATCCATTATCCAACACTCCTTCTATTGAGTTTAGGGGGATTTCTAATGGTTGCTGCTTCCAATGTATTCAACCAAATAATAGAAAAAACTACAGATGCTTTAATGCAAAGAACCATGAATAGGCCACTGCCAGCAGGTAGGATGTCAATTACCTTTGCACTTGTATTAGCAGTTATTTTCACTCTAGGAGGAATTGCCATTTTATACAATATCAACCCAAAGAGTGCCCTGTTTGGAGCCATCTCCATTTTTTTATATACCTGTGTGTACACCCCCATGAAATCCATTACACCCTTGGCTGTTTTTATCGGAGCGTTTCCCGGAGCCATTCCCTTTATGTTAGGATGGGTAGCAGCCACAGGTCATTTTGGAATAGAAGCTGGATTCCTCTTTATGATTCAGTTTTTTTGGCAGTTCCCACACTTTTGGGCAATTGGATGGCTACAATTTGAAGAATATCAAAAGGCAGGACTCAAAATGCTGCCTATGGATAAAAAAGATCGAGGAGCAACAAGACAGATTATCTTTTATACTGCTATTATGATTCTTGTCTCAGTAGCTCCCGTTTTAAAGATGACAGGACAATTTTATATCACTCCTCCAACAGCCATTGCCATAAGCATTCTAGGAGGTATTATGATGTATTTCGGGATTCAATTACATCAAAAACAAACCGATTTACAAGCAAGAAAACTAATGCTCGCTAGTGTACTTTACATTACAGGAGTTCAGATGATATACGTCATAGACAAATTTTTACATTGATGATGGAGAGAAAAGAATTACAAGCAGAACTAAATGTTGCGAAAAAAAAATCGGCAAAACCCATGCTTTGGGTCTCTATGATTAGCATGGTCATGTTTTTTGCTGGACTAACCAGTGCATATGTAATTAGCATGAAACGTGATGATTGGGTTACTTTTGATCTTCCCAATGCATTCTACACGAGTACCGCATTCATAGTATGCAGCAGTATTACCCTACTCTTATCCCAAAGATTTTTAAAAAAGAATCAAAAGGATATCTCTAGAATTCTACTCCTCATCACCTTAGGATTGGGATACGGTTTTGTTTTTCAACAATGGATTGGTTTCAAAGAATTAGAAGCTGCCGGACTCTACTTTACAGGAAAATCTAGTACCGTCTCTACATCATTTTTAATTGGAGTCACGCTCATGCATGTTTTACACCTTGCAGCAGGGATAATTTCACTAATGGTTGTTATTTATAATCATTACAAAAACAAGTATTCACAAGGCGACATGCTTGGGTTTGAACTAGGAGCAATCTTCTGGCATTTCGTAGATATTTTATGGATTTACTTATTTTTATTTTTCTGTTTCATCAGATAATGAAAATTGATTAATTTTGGCAAACCATTAAAAATTTAACGCAAACTTTATGGAAGCAAACGTAGCTGTACCTTCAGAAAACAAGCCCACTTGGGGTGGCGGTGGAGTAAAGCCATTTGGGGCAAGTTATGGTAAAATGATGATGTGGTTCTTTGTCGTTTCTGATGCCCTCACGTTCTCTGGGTTTTTAGCAGCTTACGGATTGACACGCTTTAAGTTTATTGATTCGTGGCCTATTGCAGATGAGGTATTCACACACATTCCTTTTATCCATGGAGAATACCCCATGTACTATGTTGCTTTTATGACTTTTGTCCTAATTTTTTCGTCAGTAACCATGGTCTTGGCTGTTGATGCAGGCCACAAGATGAATAGAAAGAAAGTTATTTGGTATATGTTTGCTACAATCTTGGGAGGTCTAGTCTTTGTTGGATCTCAAGCATGGGAGTGGAAAACATTTATCAATGGTAGCTATGGAGCCGTTAAAACCACAGACGGGAAAATACTTCAGTTTGTTAAAGAAAAGGAAATAGATGGAGAAATGAAATTCAAGCAAATAGCCCTAGCAGATTTTGTTACTGGAGACCGTGGAGATGAGAAAGTAACTCACACTAGAAAAAACGGTTTGTGGTTCGAGTCGGGTGATGCCGTAGCTACTTATTCTATCCCACAAATTATCGCTTCTTACCAAGCAGATCCCGATGTTCACATTCGAAGTGAAAAAATCAACTTAGAAAAGAAAGAAAAAATAGTCTTCTCTAGAGAAGTAGGAGCCTCAGAATTGGCAAAAGGAAAACTTGTAGTAGAAGGCGCAAACCTAGAAGTAAACGAATATGGAAATGCTATTTTTGCTGACTTTTTCTTTTTTATTACTGGATTTCATGGATTCCACGTATTTTCAGGTATTGTGATTAATATCATTATTTTCTTTAACGTTATCGTAGGAACCTATGAACGCAGAGGACATTATGAAATGGTAGAAAAAGTAGGACTGTACTGGCACTTTGTAGACTTAGTATGGGTATTTGTATTTACCTTCTTCTATTTAGTTTAATATTATAAAGAAAGAATTCAATGGCACATGCACATGACAACTCAAACGTAAAAAGAATATGGAACGTATTCTTTATATTATCTATTATTACAATTGTTGAAGTACTATTAGGTATTTTTAAACCAGAGACCTTACACCTCAACGGATGGGGAACAAGCTGGCTAAATTGGATATTTATCATCCTTACTCTAGCTAAAGCATATGGTATTACGTGGACCTTTATGCATATGGAGGGTGAAAAAACGTGGTTTAGAAGAGCTGTTGTCTGGACAGCAGTATTTTTAATTATATACTTAGTTACTCTGCTCCTTATAGAGGGGGATTATTTATATGATACATTAGCGCCCTTGGTGCGTTGGTAAAAATATAAAAAGGGTGGTTTTAACCGCCTTTTTTTTGCACATGCACATCTACACACGAACTATCAATATGAAACCATTTCTTTAAACTGAGATGCTAACCTTTACCTAACTAAACCCTTGCAAGGGTTTTATTCGTAACAAATTATGAAGATGAAGATAACAAAGAAACGACTGGTACTGGTAATTCTTTTCATTTGTCCTTTACTATTTTTTTTAATACTTTCTATGGGAGTCGTTAATTGGACAAAACTTCCTGTTCTTACAGAACGAGTCTTAGATATTCAACAACTAGACAGTACAAAACAGGTTAGTTTTAAAGGAAATGTAAGTATTCTGTGCTTTGTTGGCAATGATATAGAAATGGCAAAAGGAGGAGTTTTTAATGTAAACCAAAAAATCTACAAAGATTTTTATGGATATCAAGCATTTCAAGCCGTGGCAATTTACCCAATCTCTAGGCAAGGTCAAATTACCGAACTTCAGAAAAAACTGGGACAATTTACTGATATGACCAAATGGAAATTTGCTGGCCTTTCCAATGAACAAATAACAACACTATTCAAAAGCTTAAACACCAATAAAAACCTAACAGACGGTTATTCTAACCTCATATTTATCATCGACAAAGATTTGAAACTTCGAGGAAGGAAGAATGATTCAGACAAATCTACTGATTTGCTTTATGGATACAACATGAACTCAGTTGGAGAACTGGGTGATAAGATGGAAGATGATGTTAAGGTATTACTCTATGAATATAGAGCTGCCTTTAAAAACAAGAAAAAGGCCGATCGAAAAAAAATTGAATGATGAATTATAAGTACTCCTACATAGGAATCGCTTTTATCGTCTTGGTATTTGGAATCTATGTCGTTCCTAAAGTCGCAAAGCGTTTTGAAAAAGTCGACTTACATCGCTTCGAAAAGGTTCCCAGTTTTGAATTTATCAATCAAGATGGAATGCTTGTAAATAACACTACTTACAAGGATAAAGTATATGTTGTTGAATTTTTCTTTACCACCTGTCCCTCCATTTGTCCCATCATGAATCAAAAGATGTTAACGATCGAAAATGAGTTTTTTGGACACCCAGAATTTGGAATTGCATCCATTTCAATAACACCAGACATCGACACTCCCAAGGTGCTAAAAACCCACGCTCAATCTTTTGGGATAACACATAAAGATTGGCATTTGTTAACAGGGAAACCACAAGAATATGTTTACAAGCTATCCAACTTAGGGTTTCAGCTGTATGCAGGGAATGAAGGAAATGAAGTTCATGGAGGCTTTGAACATTCGGGGTTATTCGCTCTTGTTGATAAGCAGGGGTATATCCGATCCAGGAATGATGAATTTGGGAACCCTATCAAATATTATAGAGCTGTAGAGGAACACGGATTTTCTGATCAGATTCAAGAGTTAAAAGAAGATATAAAAAGATTATTAGATGAGTAAAGACGCTTTAATTCAAGAAAAGAGGTATAAAAAAATAATTACCATTCTTTCTATTACCATTCCTATAGCTGTAGCCGCCCTATTTGGGATCAACCTCCAAAAACTTGGCGTGAACATCAAACCACTGAGCTTTTTACCTCCCATCTACGCAACTATTAACGGGTTAACAGCAATAGTATTAATTTTTGCAGTTGTGGCAATTAAAAATGGGAAACGCAAACTACACGAACGATTAAATACTCTGGCTATTGCGTGCTCTGTAATCTTCCTACTCATGTATGTAGCCTACCACATGACTTCAAATTCAACTCCGTATGGAGGTGAAGGGATCATAAAATATGTTTATTATTTTATTTTGATCTCACACATACTGCTGTCAATTGTTATTATTCCTTTTGTATTAATTACCTTGATGAGGGCGAAACTGGGGCAATTTAAACAACATAAAAAGATGGCAAAAATCACATTTCCACTCTGGTTATATGTTGCAATTACAGGCGTTATAGTGTATGTAATGATCTCTCCATACTACGTGTAAATTGATGCGGCACTTTATTGTCTTTGTTACGATCTTCATTTCATCAAGCTTACATGCTCAATGTGCCATGTGTAAGGCTGTCATTGAAAATGGTGATGTAGGAATGGCCGAAGGAGTAAACTCTGGAATTACCTATCTGATGATATTTCCCTATATCTTGGTTGGACTATTTTTATTCTTTATCTACCGGCATAGAAAAACTGCCAAAAATTAACATTTCAATAAGAGCATTAAACTGTAACATATCCTAATTTTGGTCGTCTTATGTAATGTTTTATGAGTTCATTAATCAACTCAGCTTTTTTAATATTGCATATTACATAAAGAATCTAACCAATATGAAAACAACATTTTTGCTCTTTATATCTCTTCTGTTTGCATCTCTAGGCTTTTCACAAAAAAAATGGACACTAAGAGAATGTGTAGAACACGCATTAGAAAATAATATCACGGTTCAACAAAATGCGCTCAATGTGGAATTGAATCAAGAAGATATGGAGATTTCTAAAGGTAATTTTTTACCCTCAGTAAATGCGTCTACTGGTTCTAATGTGAGTTCTGGTTTGTCTCCAGATGAATTTGGTGTTTTGAGAAATACCAATAACTTAAACACCAATTTTAACCTATCTGTAAATGGTACTATTTTTAATGGATTTAGAAATTTAAACTCTTACAAACAGGCACAGCTTGGAATAGCATCGGGAGAGTTAGACTTGAAAAGAGTTCAGAACGACATTTCTCTTCTAATCGTAAATGGATATCTCAATGTTTTGTTTGCAAAAGAAAATCTATCCGTTGCAAAAGTCCAATCAGACATAAGTAAAAAACAAGTGAGTGCTGCTAAAGATCGCTTTACTGCAGGAATTATCTCCAAAGGAGATTTGTTAAACGTCACATCCACCGCCGCAAATGATCAACAAAATGTGGTGATTCAAGAAAATGTTTTAACCATAGCATTGTTAAATTTGGCACAATTGCTACAAGTCCCAGCCGATGTTTTTGACGTGCAAGACATAAATGTTGGAACTCCGCTTGCTGTTTTGTTATACGAAAATGCCAACAAAGTCTATAAAAAAGCACTAACCACACAACCACAAATTACTAGAGCCGAGTTGGGGTTAAAAAATGCTGATCTCAACATAGAAATTGCAAAGGGAGCTTTTTTACCTACCCTAACGTACAGTGTTGGGGCTAGCACTTCTTATTTCAACCAATTTAACAATTTATTAGTATTTCCTGACGGAACAAGACAGACTAACGACAATTTCTTCAGCCAACTGTCAGATCGTTTTCGGTATGGAGTTTCTTTAAACCTTAACATTCCTATCTTTAATAGACTACAAACCAAAAATACTATAGAAAGAGCACAAGTAAGCAAAGTAATTTCTGAACTAAATTTAACCAACGAAAAATTACAATTACAACAAACTATTGAACAGGCTTATGTCGACACTAAAGCTGCTTTAAAAACCTATGAAGCTGCCAAAGTTTCATTGGAAGCACAACAAGAGGCTTTTAAAAATGCGCAAGAAAGTTTTGATCTAGGTGCCATGTCTATTTTTGATTTTGATTTGGTGAGAAACCGATTTGTCAATGCGCAGTCAACTTTAATTAGAAATAAATTTGACTTTGTCTTCAAAACAAAGGTACTTCAGTTTTACTACGGAGAATTAAACTTAGATTAATTCAACGATCTAACATGAACTACAATGTATTGACGATATACTGAGGTTTTTTTATGACGTATTTTTGTGAGCGATTTGATTAGAATTTTACACATAGAAACTTCCACCAAAAACTGCTCTGTAAGTATCTCAGAAAATAGCTCTCTGGTGTATCTGAAGGAGCTCAATTCTGAAGGCTATTCCCACGCAGAGAAACTGCACCCTTTCATACTAGATTGTATGCAACGCGGTGCTTTCTCATTTAAAGAGATCCATGCCATTTCAGTAGGAAAGGGGCCAGGGTCTTACACGGGATTACGAATAGGTGTATCTGCTGCAAAAGGACTCTGCTTTGCCAATAACATCCCTTTAATTTCCGTCAATTCTTTAGAAATTCTTGCCAGAGCATGTTCTATTGATCAGGGTTTAATCGTCCCTATGATTGATGCGCGTAGGATGGAGGTTTATGCTGCTGTTTTTGACAGCGGCTTCAAGATTGTTAGAGAAACCATGGCTGAAATTATTGATGCCTCTTCATTTTACAATGAATTAGAAAATTCTCAAGTTTTCTTTTTAGGCGATGGGATAGAAAAATGTAAAAAAATCATACACCATCCTCATGCCAACTTTATTGATGATGTATTTCCTTCGGCTAAATATATGGCAGCAATATCCTATCAAAAGTTTTTAGAAAATAATTTCGAAGATGTTGCTTACTTTGAACCATACTATTTGAAAGATTTTGTGGCATCACCTCAGAAAAATGGTTTAAACAATAAACGTTAGACTTGTAAAATTACACCTCCTAAAATGTATTGTAATAAACGACTAACTTCTCTAAATCTTCAAGATTTTTAGGATTCAGCCTATTCTTTTTAACATACTCTTTTATCATAGTTTTTTGGTTCCAAATATGTTGTGCAATTCTTTTTTCTTCATCGGAATCTCAACAACACTTTTATCATTGAACATAATGTAATAAACGTCTTTAGATATTTTAAAGTCTGCTGGTTTATCAACTCCGTAACTGGTAGTTGCTTTTCTAGGTTCTTAGAACCTAGAAGACTACTTCACTAAAAGTGAACTTTCTCCTTCAACTTGCACTAAAAAAATATTCTAAATCCCCATCCAATTCATAAATTTTGTACACACTTCTGGGGATCGTAAATTGGATTTTTCTTCCTTTTTCTTTTTTCAAATAATAGATGTTTTCATTCTTAACAAATTCCATCTGATCGGCATAGAGGTTGTATCTCATGTATGTTAGTGTTTTAAATCCATCAATATAGCAGGGACTGTATGCAATAGTCAAATACTGCTTTCCCAAGAGTTTTCTGCGAGACTCTTCGTCCATTCCCTTCTTTTCTAGGTCTTGACCAATGGGACTCAGATTTAAAACGGCACCTCTGTTTAGAATGCTTTCAAACGCTGTAGTTCGAATGTTTTGAGCTGTTACCTGGAAAGTAAAAGTTAAAATTAGTATTGGATAATGTCTCATGATATCTTTTCAAAAATAAAAAAAGTAATGCATCATTTATCAGTAAAACTCACAATAGGGTAAATTTTATTCAATCACCTCTTGGTTTAGCTGTTAATTTAACAAAGGTGAATTCTCCGCACATTCATTCACCAATATAAAAATGGTGGTCAACTTTAAATAAAAGGCAGAGTAAGGAAAAAAGGGTTGTCCTTTACATTGATAGCATCAGACAAACATGTGTTTGCCAGTTGAATCTACGTGATTGAGATAAACTCAGGGCAAAAGCACTATAAACTGATTATTTTTCTAAGGTACTGATTGTCCAGAGCTGCTTTAAATCGTTTTCCTTTCACTCCTTTTTTGGCAGTTTTTTCATTTTTAATCAAGTTGAGTGCTATTTTGTTGATCATAGAGAAAT
>CAXRAW010000046.1:0-87790 GCA_964228785.1 Flavobacteriaceae bacterium | reverse complement strand
GTTAGATGACCGAATCAGAATTCTTTTATTCCATTTTTTATCTGCGAGATCTTCATAAGAACTCAAATCTTCTGGTTTAATTCTGTCCTTTGAATAGGCAATCACTCTCGCTCTTTTCGTCAAAGCGTACCAATGACCTTCAGCATCTCTGAGGTGTGATGGAATAATGGTGTCTAACTTGGAAGAAGTTATTCCTTGTAATAGATTATTCATTTTTGCACGAACCAAACGCCCAGCATCAACAGTAATAAGAACATCTGCTGGAGATTGAGCTCCTTCATTTGTCATTTTTTGTATCAATTCATCGGCACTAGCATTGATCACATTAACTTTAATGCCTGTTTCCTTTTCAAAAGCAGCAAATAATTCTTGATCTGCTGGATAGTGTCTGTGTGTGTATACATTTACCTCTTGAGGTGAGACGCTTTTTTTTGTCTCATTCTTACACGCCAACATGGTAAATATTGTGAGAAATAATATGTAGAGTTTTTTCATTTTTAGATTATTTGGGTTAAAATTTTACACGCTGCCAAAGATACCGCCTTATTTTGAATAATTCTATATAAGACATTCGTTTAAATTATTATAACATGGATGAAAGGACTTCTAGCTGAAAAATAATAGGGGAACACTAGTTGTGAACCCCTATTATTCTATTTGTTGGAGTGTTTATTTTATGGGAACACTAACCACTGTTTTATCCCAACCCATGAGTAAGGTCATGTCTTTGTCAAAAATCATGGAAAATGCTTCAATTACTGTGTCTGATTCAGAAACCATCGCTTTCACTCTTGCAACATCTTCACTCTCTTTATAGAAATAAGCACCCCAGACATTCAATTGTTTGTTGATGATTACCGTCCACTCTTTTTCCCCGGGAATTGTAAGCAAAGAATAGGTTCCTGCTTTGATATTTACACCTCCAAAATTTACATCTTTATAGAAGGTAATTTCTGGAACTTGATTGGCTCCAGTTCTCCATATTCTTTGAACAGGAGCTAACTTTGCCAGTGCTCTTCCCTTCAACTGAGGTCTGCTATACGTTATTCTGACAATTTTATCAGCATTTCTCTTTTCCAAAGGAAAGTGTGCTTGGTCCATCGGACTTTTATCTAATGGCTCAAAATCTTGTGCTTTCGTTTGATGGGCAAATATTAAGGTTATAGCTAGCAATGTTAACAATGAAACTGTTTTTCTCATGATAATTTAGATTATTTTGTTTGAATATTGATTGGTTTCTAAAATTCTATTTCATTACAAAAGTTGTAGTACTTTCTTCGTTTGTTCAATAACCTTTTCTACTGGTTTTGGTTTTGAATCTGCAAGTGGTGCATCTATTGGCCACAAAGACAATAACTTTCTCAACTCTTGTTCCAATTGTTGAGAATTATCTCCTGTATAACGTTTTGACATTTTTAATGCTACAGAAGAAAATCCATAGGCGTCTTGATACTCTCCTGCTTCCACTATTTTACTGTTTTTAACCCCCATCTCGTATTCTTCATTTACTGTTTCCATCAAGAATTTGATAATATCAGACACATCACCTCCAGCATTTTTTTGAATATACGTTATGTTTTCTTCGGCTTTTTTCAACATAGGCTCTATTTCTGAAGCAGGTCTTCCTTCTTCCAATGCTTTCGATACAGACTTGAAAACATTAGGTTCAAACCCAAGAGCATCAATACCTACTCTCTCTGCTTGGTGCATTTCTGAGACAGGATGTAATAAGTGTTTGGAAGCTTGGTCTGGTTTTCCAGCTCTGTAAAGAACTAGTCCTACCTCAACATGTCCAGACATAAATGCGATTCTCTTTTCTACTGGAAGTGTTTCCATATCGTGTTCGTGGTGATGAGACTTTCCATTCTTGCATTCGGCTAATTCTTTTTTTAATGTCTCCAGCTCTTGGCGTAAGTCTTTACTTTGACCATCATTCACGCTACAACTCGTTAAGACCGATGCTAACGCAACGATTAGTATTGTTATTTTTTTCATATTAAATAAGTTTAACCTATTGTTCCTAGATAGTTTACGAGATACAGGTGTTTCTATATGTCTCTGTTTAGACCGCATCACATCTGATCTTTTTGGGTAGTTAAATTTATGAAATTCCTAGTATCTAATAGCTGTCTTTGAAGCGGATTTTTTGTTTAACTATAGTTTAGTTGGATTTCTTTGGTATTAAAAATTTTGAGAGTAAAAATGGGATTGTTAACCTATTAATGAGATTTTAAAACACTGTAACAAACTTTTAGAAACTCTAATAATAGCTCGGTGTTTAGCGGTATTCCCTTTTTAGAATTTTGATGTCTCTTTTAATTTTTTCCATGTCCTCCGCTTTAGTTCCATCATAATAACCACGAATTCTACGTTCTTTGTCTATCAAAATAAATTGTTCGGTATGAATAAAATCGTTCTCATCTCCACTTCCTTCATCCAATACAGCAAAATAATTCTTACGAGCCAAATCGTAGATATGAGTTTTAGAGCCAGTAGTTACGTTCCACTTTCCGTTAATCACACCTTTATTTAGAGCATATTCTTTCAATACCAACACACTGTCAATCACAGGTGTCACAGAATGAGAAAGAAACATAATATCTGGATCGTTTTTGTAATACTCTTGAAGTTCGGCCATGTTGTAGGCCATCGTAATACATATATTTTGACATTGCGTAAAAAAGAAATCTGCAATGTAAATCTTATTCTCATAGTTTTTATTGGTAATGGTTTCACCATTTTGATTGATTAATTTAAAATCTCCAATGGTATGATTTTTTCGTACATTCTTTAGCGAAATGTCTACTAATCTAGGGTTTACGTCTATTGGGTTGTAAATTTTTAATTTTTCTTCTTCTTGTAATAGCTGATAAAAAATCGTGATTCCTACGACCGAAAAAACTGCTAAAAAAACAATGGTGGGGATGGATTTTTTAAAGAAACTTAGCTTCATAATTCTAAATTCATTTACAAATTTAAGACTTAAAATTTCCTTGTTAAAATGATTTGCATTGTTTTCCTGCCTAAATCTTTGTTAAAGGCATTTTGGTTTTAAAAACAATTTTTTACAACTCTTTTGAAAACCGTACATTTGTCCGTCCTAATTTGAAAGATTTATTGTTGATGGAAATTTTTATCAAAGCATCCCAATTTATATTAAGTTTGTCTCTATTGATCGTTCTGCATGAACTTGGTCATTTCATCCCTGCCAAACTCTTTAAAACCAAGGTAGAAAAGTTTTACTTATTTTTTGATTACAAGTTTTCATTACTCAAAAAGAAAGTGGGCGAAACAGTATATGGAATTGGATGGATTCCCTTAGGCGGTTATGTGAAAATTGCCGGAATGATCGATGAAAGCATGGACAAGGAGCAGCTCAAACAAGAACCTAAACCTTGGGAATTTCGCTCTAAGCCAGCCTGGCAGCGATTAATTATCATGCTAGGTGGAGTTTTTGTAAATTTTGTGCTAGGGATTTTTATCTACATCATGCTGATGTATTCTTATGGGGAGAAGTATGTGATTAACGGTAGTTTAAAGAATGGTATTTGGGTAGAAGGCAATCTAGGTAAAAAATTAGGTCTCCAAAATGGAGATAAAATAGTCTCCGTTGATGATAGAAAAATTTCAAATTTTAACCGTGTTAACATAGAGTTTATCAATGGAAGCACTTTTAAAATTGAAAGAAACGGACAAATAATAGATAAGGAAATCCCTGAAGATTTTATCAATGAGTTATTAAAGAGAGGAAAAAGGAGTGGTCCTTTTGTAAGTTGGAGAGTTCCTTTTATGATAGGTGACGAATTTGATAAAAATTCTGCTAACAAGAGCAGCGGTCTCAAATATAAGGACATCGTGGTTTCTGTGAATGGACAAGAAACTCCTTATTATGATATAGCCCAAAAAGAGCTTTTGAAATTTAAGAATGATACTGTTTCAGTAACTATCAAAAGAGATAATCAGTTAAAAAAGATAACTCTAAAACTAGATAGTTTGGGGAGAGTTGGAGTAATTCGTTTTCAACCGAAAGAAAGTAGCCTAGATAAAATGGGCTATTTAAAATTGGAAACAAAAACATACTCTTTTGCCCAAGCCATACCCAGAGGTTTTGAAGTTGCCTACACAACTCTCATTGACTATATAAAACAGCTTAAAAAAGTTGTTAACCCCGAGACTGGTGCATATAAAGGTGTAGGTGGGTTCATTTCCATTGGTGATATTTTTCCTCCTGAGTGGAATGCTGAAGATTTCTGGAGATTGACCGCTCTACTCTCTATTATACTAGGTTTTATGAATTTATTGCCTATCCCTGCTTTAGATGGAGGGCATGTGATGTTTACACTTTGGGAAATGGTTACAGGTAGAAAGCCCAGTGACAAGTTTCTTGAATATGCTCAAATAACTGGGTTTATCTTGCTAATTGCTTTATTGTTATTTGCTAACGGGAATGATGTTTTACGGCTTTTCCAGTAGCGTTAGCACTCTAGATAAACTTTAGATATTGTTAAGGCGGTGTGTCCTTTTAATAGCGTAGTCATTTTTCCAATCGATCCATTTCTGACCCCGTAATCGTCTCATCACATTGTCTAAAGAGCGCATTACAACGATATTGTAAACTGCCTTCCCTAAGTGGACTGGATTTCTAGGGATGGAACGTAGGCTCATAGAAAACCCTGGAGTGATGTAACGCATGTAATGCCAGTATCCCTCTGGCATGTAGAGTGTATTTCCGTGCTCTAAATGGGTAATATATCCTTTAGCATTTTTAAGTGCTGGCCACTTTTTAATATCGGGATTGGCAAAATTAATGTCTTCTCTTGTGATTAAGGAATTAGGAATTTTATACAAGTACTTGTTTTGTTGCTGATCGAATAGGATGCATTGCTTTTTTCCCTCAAAATGAAAATGAAAAATATTAGCGAAATCTATATCGTAATGCATAAATGTATAGGAATCTTTCCCTCCAAAGAACAACATGGGAAGTCCTTTCATCAATCGCAATCCGAAATCTGGAAAGCTAAAGTCCTTTTGAAGAACGGGAACTTCTTTTAGAATGTTCCATAAAAATATTCGAAACTTCGTTGGTTCCTTTTTGAGTAGATCTACATATTCACTCATTTTCATAGTAGCATGTGGCTGGTTAAAACCATCTTTATAATCTACAGGTCTGTCATCGTAGAGAGGCACGGTTTTATCTCCGGCAACTTCTTTCATATACTCCAAAGACCATTTGGAATATGCTGGCCAATCATCAATAAACCTTTCAATAACAACTGGTTTTTGAGGTTTGAAATAATTGTTGATGAAATCCTTTTTTGAAATTGTTTCAACCTTATCTACTGCAACAAGATTCAGCTCCATTCTTAACGTATTTATTAGTAAAAATAATCAATCGTTTCTTAACGACATTTTAAACTCAAGAACCATTTATCTGTAAAGACGATGGTTCCATTATTTTGGTTGCCGCAAGAAGACGCTCTATTTTATTTATCCGCTGCTTGTATTTTTTTTTCTGGTATTGACTGATTAACCGTGCTTTGGATGACTTTTGCGATCTTTCTTTTCTCGCGTCCCTTTTCTCTGGCCTTTTCATTGCGATCAATTTTATGTTCTGGTCTAGACCATTTTGGCCTTTCACCCAAAGATTTAAATTGAGAGTCTTTAGCTTCCACAGTTGGAGGTTGCATTTTCTTGATAAATGGCTTTTGGGGATTCAATCCAAGCAACTCAAACATCCTCATATCTTCGTGAACATCTGGGTTGGGAGTGGTTAATAGTTGATCTCCAGCAAAAATAGAGTTGGCTCCAGCAAAGAAACACATCGCTTGTCCTTCTCTACTCATTTCTGTTCGACCGGCTGATAATCGGACTTGTGTTTCTGGCATGACAATTCGGGTAGTAGCAACCATTCGAATCATATCCCAAATCTCTATCGGTTTTTGCTCTTCCATTGGGGTGCCTTCTACTGCTACTAATGCGTTGATCGGTACAGATTCTGGTTGTGGGTTAAGAGTTGATAATGCGACCAACATTCCGGCTCTATCTTCAATCTTTTCTCCCATTCCAATGATTCCTCCAGAACAAACTGTTACATTGGTTTTTCTTACATTGTCAATGGTGTCTAACCTATCCTGATATCCTCTTGTGGAAATAACTTCTTTGTAATATTCTTCTGAAGAATCTAAATTGTGATTGTAAGCATATAGTCCAGCTTCTGCCAATCGTTGTGCTTGATTTTCAGTAAGCATTCCTAAGGTACAGCAAACTTCCATATCCAATTTGTTGATGACTCTAACCATTTCTAGGACTTGATCAAATTCAGGACCGTCTTTTATATTTCTCCAGGCAGCTCCCATACAAACCCTTGAACTTCCTGAGGCTTTTGCTCTTAGTGCCTGTGCCTTTACGTGAGAAACACTCATCAAATCATTGCCTTCTAATCCTGTATGATATCTTGCTGCTTGCGGACAGTATCCACAGTCTTCAGGACATCCTCCAGTTTTTATGGATAATAAAGTAGCTACTTGGACGGTATTGGGGTCGTGATGTTTTCTGTGAACAGTTGCAGCCTGATATAGTAATTCCATTAAAGGCTGATTGTAAACGGTTAGAATTTCTTCTCGTGTCCAATGGTGTTTGGCTGTACTCATAAATTGAAGGTCTGTATTTGATACAAATGTATGAAAAAGCCTTATTTACTTTTCATTTTTTCCCGAATGATGTGTGAGCTGTCTGCCCAATTCAGCTAAAAAGGGAATTCCTATGTCATCGTATTCGTATATATCATCGTTAAATATTCGATTATCATTTACATATATTGAAGCGCTCATCAGATATTCCTTTTGATTAAGCTCATTTTTAATGTATGCACAATCTGTCAGGTATCCATAAGCAAGTCCAACTTTATTGAAGATACGCAGATGTTTGGGTTTTTTGCCTTTTTGATCTCCAATAACAAAAAACTTCACATAATTATCAGGGTACGTTGTTGGATCGTACCCGTATTGTCTGGGTGCCATTTCCATGATTCTGAGAAGGTCTATTCTATCGCTATTTCTTAGCTTAAACTGTTCCTCTTTTGGAAAGGTGTTTGGAAAAATTAACCGCTTCATTATACTGTGAAGTGATCGTAGAGGTACATATTTTTTTTTTGAAAAATCTTTGGGTATATTAAATAGCTGTCCATTTTCTATGTATCCTTTTCCTTTGTTTAAAGAGGACAATTGCAATGGCTCAACAGGGGAGTTTTTCCTTCTAGGAATGATGACTAAAGAGTCATTAGTTTTAAATACAATGGACTTACTCGTTGTACTGTCTGCTTTAGGTGTTGAGAGTCTATGTGATATTCTGGCTCTGATTCCTCGTGAGTTTAAGCGTTCGTTAATTTCATCTTTTCCCACAAATTCAAATAGTCTGTTATATGCATTATTATCGCTAACGATGATGGATTTATTTATTTCTTTGTTAATACTGGTTTGAATACTGTCCTGTTCTAGTTGAAGTTGACTGTCTTTTCCAATAACACCATACTCATTGATTTTTTCTAATGCTAGAATAGCTAAAGGGAGTTTAACGGTACTTGCAGGGTAAAAATAGTCATTGTCGTTTACTTGGTATTCATCATCTATGAATTGTACTAGTGAGGGGGTTTCTCTTTGGATCTCTGAGAAGATAATTTGAACCTCATATTTGTTGGGATTGTTCATCACTCTTTGGATTGCAGGTGAACTGGATGATAAGGCTTTTTGTAGTGGAGTTTTTTTTTGGCAGCTAATACATAAAAAAATCACCAGTAAAAACAATGTGAATATATGCGGTTTCAAAACGAGTTTTATAGACAGAAGCTGCCTAAAAGGGCAGCTCCTCGGTTTTGTTCATGCTTTATTGTAAAATCTACTTTTCATCTGATTTTGAATTATGTTCAATCTCTTCATCTGTTTGTTCTGAAGAAGGCAGCTCTTTCCCTTTTAGATAGTCAGGAAGTTGCATTCCTGCCATATTGAATATTTCTTGTAAGGGAGGAACTGATTTGTACATTCCAGAGATAAAGTTTGAGGTTGAGGTTTTTCCGTCTTTAGAATTTCCTCCTTCCCATACGGTAATTTTATCGATTTTAATGTTCTTAATGGCGTCAGATTGTAATTTTACCAATTCTGGTAATTTGTCTGCGATTAGTAATAAAGCTGCATTTTGAGAGTCGTTTCCAGCAGCTTTAACAATTTGATCCAAACCTGCTGCTTGTTTTGTTAATACTTCGTATAGCCCTTTTGCCTCAGCCTGTGCTTTAAATAAGATTGCGTCGGCTTCCCCTTTGGCTCTTCTCCGAATTTTTTCTGCCTCTGCTTCCGCATCGATCTCCACTTTGTTTTTATCGATCTGAGCGGGGATGATAATATCTGCTGTCTGAGAGGCGCGTTCTCTTTCGGCTCTTGCTAGTTCTGCTTCTTGTTCTGCAGCATAGGCCTCCTCTAGGGCTTTTGCCGCTTGCACTTTTTCTGAAGCGATTGCATTGCGCTCTGCCTCGGCTTCTCGTTGTCTTCTTAAAGCGTTTGAGTTTGCAACTTCAATTTTGGCGGTATTTTCCCCATCTACTGCTTTTGCATTAGCAGCAGCAACTTGTGTTCTTTGGTCTTGAACAGCATTGGCTTCCCCAATAGATCCGTCCCTATTTTTCTCGGCAACTGATTTACGAGCTGCATTGATTGCGTGTGCCGCAGCTTCTTTACCAAGTGCTTCAATATATCCAGACTCATCAACGATATCGGTAATGTTGACATTGATAAGTTTTAATCCAACTTTCTTTAATTCGGATTCTACACTAGTAGAAATATTGCTTAAGAACTTATCTCTGTCTGAGTTGATTTCTTCAATATCCATAGAAGCCACAACCAAACGCAATTGTCCAAAAATAATTTCTTTTGCTAATTCTTGTATATCTGATAGGCCAAGTCCCAAGAGTCGTTCTGCTGCGTTCTGCATTACGCCTGGCTCTGTTGAGATTCCGATGGTAAATCGAGAGGGGACATTTACACGGATGTTCTGTTTGGAAAGGGCATTCACTAGATTCACTTCAATAGAAATAGGTGTTAGATCCAAGTATTGATAGTCTTGAATTACAGGAAAAATAAAGGCTGCTCCTCCGTGAATACATTTGGCAGATTGTCCACCTCCAACTTTTCCATAAACAACCAAAATTCGGTCAGATGGACAGCGTTTGTATCTGCGAATAAAGGCAGTGAAAAGAACGATTAGGATGAGTATTGCTACAACGATCGTAGTTGTAGGTCCTAAAAAGCTCTCAAATTGTAATATTGTGTTAGACATCAGCATTTTTTATTTTTTTTGAGGTTCAACAATTAATATTCCGTTTGATGTGTAATCTACAACTTCTATGACAGCTCCTTGAGTGAGGTCGAAATTGTAGTCTGTTAGCGCTTCTAGATCCCTGAGAGAGCTCTGCACCTTTATCTGTACTTTGCCTATTTTGGATCGCTCGGCTCCAATGGTTGTGTAAACTTCGCCAACTGCACCAAGGGCATTCTTTATCTTTAGGGTTCCACTATTGTTTAGCTTTCGCATGTAAAACATGAGTAAAGCAACCATTACCATCATCATAAACCCACACACAACGGAAATAATGATCGTGGTTGTTTGAGTGTATCCAGCATTGATGCAAGAAATTCCACTCCAGCCAAAAATGGCAAAGAAGGCCACAGTATTTTTTAGTGTGAAAAATTGAAATCCAACTCCTGTGTCTGCATCAATTTCTGCATCAATGTCACCAACGTCATCTATATCGCCACCTGTAAAGGTGGTAATCAAAATGAATATAAAGAAAAGTGAAGAGACCCCTGTGATGATCCAGTAGAATTTTTCGAAGTCAGTGAGATTTGAGAACCATTCCATCATAGTATTGATATTTCTTATACAGAATTTAAATATAGCAATTCTTATGAATATAAACGCGATTATTTTGTGAGCAAAATAGAAACTGCGTTCCCTCCAAAACCTACAGCATTAATTAAGACGTTCTCCAGTTTTTTAGGTCTTTGTTGCTCTATATAAAATGGAACAGCGATGACTTGTTGGTGTTGAAGTATTTGAACACCAAGTTCTAAACTTAGCATTCCTGATGCCCCAAAAGTATGTCCTAATTTCCATTTATTGGTAGTGAGAAATGGTTTTTTGTTACAAAATACCTTGGAAATTGCTTTTAACTCTGAGATGTCTCCTTTTATAGTTCCTGGTGCATGCATGACAACGACATCTACATGATTGGGATCGATTGCTTTTAAGGCCATCTTCATGGATTGTTGAAGGCAATCGGCATTGGCAGACATTGAAGCACCGTGTTTTAAAGGTTCTGATGCGTATCCAATTCCTGCGATTTTTGCTATGGTGTGTGAGGGATTTCCCTTTTCTAAACAGATAGCTGACGCTCCTTCTCCCATTACCATGGTATTGCTCTTTTTTTTCAAGTCCAATGCTCTACACGGGTATGTTTCGTGGGTAAAATGGTTGGTATTTGGATAAGGTTTGGCATAAATTTTCATCGCTTTCATTTGAGCAATTGTAAATTCGGTCAGTGAGGCTTCTGTACCACCAACCAAAAATTTATCTGTAAACCCTGATTGAATCCATGCAACTCCATTTAAAACCGCATGCAAGGCTGTGGAGCACGTAATGGAATGTGAAATCTCTGGTCCCCTAGATTTTAGGTCATGTGCCACCCAAGAGGATAAATTTCCCAATGTTGTTAGGGGCGACACTGGGGTAGAAGATGTAGCATGCTCAAGAAATTCGGTATGGTATTTTTCAAACAATTGTGTTGCTCCTCTGGAGGAACCAAAATTAACTCCAAAGGAATCTCCTTGTTCCCAGCCTGCTTGTTGACTAGCTTTCCGTGAGACAAAAATGGCATAAAGGACAGAATCATCTAATTTCTTGTATTTGATTTCAGAAGTTCTTAGCTCTTCGATTTCCTTGCGAACTGCACTAGGTAAAGCAGCAATCCAGGCACTAGAATTTTGAAACACTTTCCGTGTAAAAAAATGTTTTGGGTGGAGATAGTTTTTCCAAATTTCTTTTTGAGTATTTCCCAGAGCTGATACAGAAGAAATGGATGTGATAGAAATCGGTTCTTTCAACGCTAAAAGGTTTGGTAGCAAAAATAATGTAACTATGGATAGGGACAATACTATTGTAATGAAATCTTAAACTCATCTATTTAGCTCACGGTTTTTGACAAATCGATAGGAATTTAATAAAGATAACTAGTCTAACTTAATAACCTAAGTAGAAAGATGATTTTTACTGCTGCGTTAGCGATAACAGCGGCATCCTTTTTTGTCCTGTAAAGGCAAAAAAGATATAGCGGATAGCGCGACCCGTAGGGAAACGCCCATAAAGGATGTATATGAATTTAGACTTGAATGATTGTTTGAGATTTATTAATATTTTAACTGTGAAATGATCTTAGACATCTTTTTGAATAGGTCGTAAATACTGGGATTGCCACAATTGGACTCGAACAAAAAAAGTAAGATATTTTGGGCAGGATGGTATTAAAAAAGAAAAATCCAAACCGGGCGATTTGGATTTTCTAAAATTTTGACTAAACATAAAAAGATTATGTTGACAATCAAAAACTTAATAACATGTATAAAAAGAACAATAACAACACAAATGTAGATGGAATACTGATGCTTGTCAATACCTCTATTTAGTGAAATTTTTGTATCACCAAAAAAGGTGACATATTAAAAACTCTGATATTTAGTGAATTAGAATTGGTGATTATCCAGTGAATAAGGAATGTTAGTATGAAGTTTTTGGGAGAGATTGGTTAAACAAGATCAACGTTGTTATAGAATTAAATATGCGAACATCTGTGTTGTGAGTTATCCAAATAAAGGTGCATACCTCAACGAATATAAGCTCTTAAATAACAGATACTTATCATGCATTTAAGCAAGTGGAAAAAGGGATTCTTTTGTCAAAGATTCTGTGTAAAAGTTCTCGTGCTCTTTTCATATGTTTTATGGTAAAAAAAGCTTCACATTTTAGTGAAGCTTTTTATAGTGTATGTATTTATGTTTAATATCTGTAATAGTCTGGCTTAAAAGGGCCTTCTACTTTTACACCGATATAATCTGCTTGATCTTTGCGTAATTCTGTTAATTCAACTCCAATCTTAGCTAGGTGTAGTTTGGCGACTTTTTCATCTAAGTGTTTGGGTAACATATAAACTTCATTTTTATAGTTTTCTGCGTTACTCCATAATTCGATTTGAGCTAATGTTTGGTTTGTAAAAGAGTTACTCATTACAAAACTTGGGTGTCCTGTAGCACACCCTAGGTTTACTAAGCGTCCTTCGGCTAGGATAATAATATCATTTCCATGAATTGTGTACTTATCAACCTGTGGTTTGATCTCTACTTTGGTGGCTCCGTAATGATCATTTAACCAAGCAATATCCAATTCATTATCAAAGTGACCAATATTGCATACGATGGTCTTGTCTTTCATTGCTGAAAAGTGTTCACCTGTTACAATATCCTTATTTCCTGTGGTTGTGATAACAATATCTGCATTTCCAACAACTGTTTCCAATCTTTTTACTTCAAATCCGTCCATCGCCGCTTGTAAGGCACAAATAGGGTCAATTTCAGTGATGGTTACGATAGATCCTGCTCCTCTAAAAGACGCAGCAGTTCCTTTTCCAACATCTCCGTACCCGCAAACTACAACTCTTTTTCCTGCTAACATTATATCTGTGGCTCTACGGATAGCATCTACTGCAGATTCTTTACACCCGTATTTGTTATCAAATTTTGACTTGGTTACAGAATCGTTTACATTAATGGCTGGCATGGGTAGGGTTCCTTCTTTCATTCTCTCGTATAACCTATGAACTCCAGTTGTTGTCTCCTCTGATAACCCTTTAATTCCGTCTATGAGTTCTGGGTAGTTATCTAAAACCATATTGGTAAGATCACCGCCATCATCTAAAATCATATTTAGTGGTTTTTTGTCCTTACCAAAGAAGAGTGTTTGTTCTATACACCAGTCGAATTCCTCTTCGCTCATTCCTTTCCAAGCATATACTGGAATTCCAGCTGCGGCAATAGCCGCAGCTGCTTGGTCTTGAGTGGAGAAAATATTACAGGAGCTCCAGGTAACTTCAGCACCAAGTACTTTTAAGGTTTCTATTAATACTGCGGTTTGAATGGTCATGTGAAGACAGCCTGCTATTCTAGCTCCCTTAAGAGGTTGCTCGTTTTTATACTCTTCTCTTAAAGACATCAATCCAGGCATTTCAGCTTCTGCCAACTCAATTTCTCTTCTTCCCCAGTCGGCTAAAGAAATATCTTTAACTTTGTGTGGTACGTATGTGAAAGTATTTGTGCTCATGTAAATTTATTTAAAAATAAGGACAGCAAAGTTACGGAATAACTTCTTAAAATATGCCGCTTTACAAAAGGATTGAAGTATCTAATTTTACAAGAGTTTTTGTTTGGAAGATTGAGGAATCGTTGACTGATTTGTTGTCGGATATCCAGCTGACTCAGGATAGTAAAAGTCGTATTTACTCAATGCGTTCAGAAATACATCAAAAGGGATATGCGAGTGTTCGTCAGTTATTAAAAGTAGCGGGATACTCTGATACTGATCTAATCTATGATGGTTTTGGAAAGCCTCATTTAGTCGACGGAAATTTTATATCGATATCGCATTCTTTTTCATTTTCTGGAATTATTATTTCTGCGGAAAAGCCTGTGGGAATTGATATCGAAAAGCAGCGAGATAAAATTGTAAATATAGCCCATAAGTTTACCTCGCTAGAGAGTTATAAAAGTATTACTAATCGTCATAAATTAATTAGCAAACTCACCATTATATGGGGTGCAAAAGAATCGCTATATAAAGTTTATGGAAAGAAAAAGTTGCTATTTTTACATCATATTCATATTAGAGATTTTGAGATTACAGCTGGACAGACTATTGGAGAAATTTGTTATGAAGAAACTATTTCAACTCACATTATTTATTTCCTAGAATTTGAGGGATATGTGTGTGTTTATACGCTTAACAAATGAAAATATATCAAGATATTTTAGTAGCGAGACAAACTGGACAGAAATTATTGGCAGTTCTTGTTGACCCTGAAAAAATTGCAATTGATAGGATTGACTCATTTGTTAAAAAAGTAAATGAATCGTTTATTACTCATATTTTTGTAGGAGGAAGTACTGATAAAAATGCTCAGATTGAGCGTGTGGTGATTGAAATAAAAAAAAACACGACTTTACCTGTTATTTTATTTCCAGGCAGTTCAAATCAGGTGACATCTAAGGCAGATGGAATTCTATTTTTAAGCCTAATATCAGGTAGGAACCCTGAATACTTAATTCAACAACAGGTTGATTCGGCATTAAAAGTATATCAGTCAAATCTAGAGGTTCTCCCAACAGGGTATATTTTGATTGATGGAGGAAGTATGACTACAGTAGAGAGTGTTAGCAGGACAAAACCTATGCCTCAAACAGCTTACGAAGCTATTTTAACAACAGCTTTGGCAGGTCAATTTTCAGGGAAAAAACTGATTTACTTAGAAGCAGGTTCTGGTGCTGAAACTCCTGTAGGCCAATCAGTTATTAGTTATGTGAAGAGGAGGTTGAAAATTCCATTAATTGTTGGTGGTGGAATTAGAAGTAGAAAGCAACTAAAAAATGCTTATGACTCAGGTGCGGACATTGTAGTTATTGGTACTGCCTTTGAAAAGGATTCAACTTTTTTTAATGAAATCAAAAAAATCCATGTGTAAAGTCCTCACGAGTGGATTGG
This sequence comes from Flavobacteriaceae bacterium, assembly GCA_964228785.1. Taxonomy (GTDB): domain Bacteria; phylum Bacteroidota; class Bacteroidia; order Flavobacteriales; family Flavobacteriaceae; genus Polaribacter. The sequence goes on along the minus strand of CAXRAW010000046.1, from coordinate 72,943 downwards.
TTGAACAAAGGTCAATCCCTCAACAAAAGAACATGAATTAATACTAAATGATTAGTGTAATTTTGAACGAGTGAAAATATCTGTAGAACTAACGTTACTGCCATCTTCAAGATGGTTTTGAGCCTGTCATTATTCATTTTATTCAGCGACTCAAGATACCTGGGTTTAGGGGCTATGGAAAACCCACTAAGTACACAGATTTATGGTGATTATAATCACCTAATGTCGTACTGACTATGAAAATTGTAAAATCTGATCGAAGTAATTTATGAATGAAATGCTTGATTTTTTTCTTAATCCATACAGAGATGCTACTCTATTAAATATAATTTTGGAGATAATTGCTGTAATTTCTGGTGTTACAAGTGTCTTTTTTGCAAAAAAAGAAATCATTTGGGTTTACCCTACGGGTATTACCAGTACTATTATTTATGTATATCTATGTTATGAGTTCTCTCTATATGGAGACTCAATCATTAACATGTATTATACTTTAATGAGTCTATATGGTTGGTATATGTGGACACGAATAGTAAATAGTCATCATTCCAGAATTACAACGACAAATCGTTATGATAGGTTAAAAGCGTTAAGTATTCTTTTGCTCTCTGCAAGTTTTATTGTTGTGGTGTACCTTTATTTTAATCGCTTTGATAGAATTACTGATTATTTTGACACACTAACAACAGGAATATTCTTTGCTGCAATGTGGCTTATGGCCAACAAAAAAATAGAACATTGGGTTCTATGGATTATCGGAAATATCATTTCTATACCATTATATTTTGTCAAAGGTCTTGGATTTACTGGGATTCAATTCATCATTTTTTTAGTTTTGGCTTATTTAGGATATAAATCATGGAAAAAGACCTTACACAGGAATCTAACAACCTCTTAAAAATTGTCTTATTTGGGCCAGAAAGTACAGGGAAAACAACGCTTTCTATTCAGTTAGCTAAACACTACAGTACAGTTTGGGTTGAAGAATTTGCACGTACATACCTGCAAGAAGTGTGGAACAACGAGCAAAGAACCTGTGAGCTTAATGATATTCTTCCCATTGCACGTGGTCAGATAAATTTGGAGAACAAACTAGCCAAACAAGCTAATAAAGTATTAATTTGTGATACGAATTTATTAGAAACCAAGGTGTATTCATCTGAGTATTTCGGAGGGTATGTAGACCCGTTGTTGGAAAAGGCGGCAGTTAAAAACACCTATGACTTGTATTTGCTAACATATATTGATACACCCTGGATAGCCGACGATTTAAGAGACCGACCAAATCAGAGGTTAAGAATGTATCATGCTTTTAAAAAAGTATTGGATGAATATGACCGCCCGTATGTTTCTTTAAAGGGAAATAAACATGCGCGATTCAAAATTGCTGTAATGGAAATAGATCAGCTACTAAAAAAACAGAGACTTAAATAGCCTCTGTTTGCAAGTAATAAATCGTCTTCCTTTTCACAAAACTTTTGTAGCTTTAAATTCTCTTATCTTGAGATAAACAAGAACTATTTTTAGGGTTGTCTGATATGGGTTTCCAATAATAGTGACCTCGATCTGTCAGAAAAATAATACTGCCTAATAAACTTTCTTCCCCTAGAGTAGTCTTATTGTCGTATTGTGCTAGAAGAGGTGAAATATCCTTCATTAATTTCTAAATCATATGAAACTCTGATAGACGGATTAGTTACATAAAGGTCAGTGCCTAAATAAAATAAAATGATTAATTACCAAATAGTTAGTGTAAATTTAAACAGATGAAAAAAACAATTTTTGTTGTATTATTGGGTTCTCTTATTATGCAATCCTGTTCCGTAAGGGTTGTTGAGAGAAATCGAGGAAATGTGGTGGTAGTAAAAAAAGCTCCCAGAAAGCATCGTGTGGTTGTCATTAAAAAGAAACGTTACTACACATGGGGTGGTAATTACTACAGAAAAACTGCAAGAGGTTTTGTGCTGGTAAAAATTTAGTGCTATTTAGCTTTGTTTACTAAATAAACTCCAAGGAGGATAACAGCTCCAGCTAGCAATTGAAGATCACTAAGTTGTTCTCCATCTATAACGCCCCACATCACAGCAACAATAGGAATTAGGTATGTTACTGATGTGGAAAAGACTGGGGTTGAAATTTGTATCAATCTATTGAAGACTACCTTAGCAATTCCAGTACCTACAATGGAAAGAACAGCGACATAACTCAGAGCCGATATTGAGGTTTTATCCCATTGAAAATTGGTGTGAAAGTCACTAAAAAATAGGACAATCATCGCTGGAATGATCAACAACAGAAAATTTCCTGTGGTTATGGCTAATGCACTAAGGTCTTGTAAGTATTTTTTTATAATATTCGCATTAAAGGCGTATCCAACCGAGGATATCACAACAAGAATCGCATACCAATAATTCTGATCTGGGTGTAGGTTTATTCCTTTTAAAATTAGAATGACTGTTCCTACTAAGCCAACCAAAACACCAATCAATTGGTTCTTTTTAAACGAAAATCCAAATATAGTCGCCCCTATAATATATGCGTTAAAGGGGGTTATTGAATTTAAAATTGCAGAGATAGAACTATCTATCTCTGTGATAGCAAAAGCAAAAAGAAAGGAAGGGAAAAATGTTCCAACCAAGGCTGTGTAAAAGACATATTTCCAATGCTTTCTTTGGATAAGTTGAATTTTCTTAAAACCTATTAATAACAAAAAGATCGCTGTGAGGATCATTCGCAGCGCCCCAATTTGAATAGGAGTTAATCCAATCAATGCCTTTTTGATGAGAATAAATGAACTTCCCCAAACAACAGCCAATATTGAAAGGTAAAGCCATTTTCTGTGCAGCTGGTTCATCTTGGAAGTTTAACTTATCGGATATTTTACTCTTGACAAAAGTCTAATAATTATCCCAATGACTTTCAATTATTACATAAATTTGCATAATTAAACTATTATAAAAAATAATCATGAATACACGATCTATACATGTACTGGTGTTATTGTTAATGTGTTCTTTTTTCTCCTGTAAAAAAGAAGAGGTTATCAGCGATAAAAAAGAGGTTATTGCTCTGGCTACTGAGTCTGTTTCCATCCATATTTCTGGTATGACGTGTGAGATTGGGTGTGCAAAGACCATCGAGTCTAAATTATCAAAAAAGGAGGGCGTCGCTTCTGCTAAAGTGGTCTTTACAGATAGTATAGCTAAGGTTGAATTTGACAGAACAAAAACTTCTTCTGAGGATCTAATTACTTTCATCAATGGTATTGCAGGTGGAGATTCATATGTTGCTACAGAGGTAAAATATCCTATAAAAAAGTAACAATTTGAACTCATTATAAAGAAAGGACTTTGAGAATCGGAAGCTTTTTCGCGTGATTTTTGAATTATCTTTATACAAGCATTGAAGAGATAAAATCCTTACACAAGAATGGGTCTAAGAGGTTAATGTTAAAGCAAATTTAAACATCTATTTACCAACTAGTTACTATAAATTTAAGCCTGTGAAAGATCGGTTTCCACTAATTGTCAAAGTGACTCTTGCGAGTTTGTATTTAATCTTTTTGGCAGGTTCTTTCGTGCGAATGACGGGTTCTGGAATGGGTTGCCCTGATTGGCCAAAGTGTTTTGGATATCTAATTCCACCTACTTCTGAGGAACAGATCACTTGGAAACCAAATACTTCTTTTAAAGAGGGAATGATTATCGTTAAAGACGAGGTCTTATATGTTGCAGAACAGCATCTTAAGACAGGTCAGAAATTCGATGCTAGTAACTGGAAAGAGTACACTAAACACGACTACGCCAAGTTTAACAAATTTCATACATGGACGGAATATATTAATCGATTAGTGACGGTAGTTTCGGGGTTTATCTTTCTTTTTCTTTTGTATGGAGCATACTTAAATAGTAAGCAGAACAAATGGTATTTACCATTGTCTTCTATGGCGTTTTTCTTGATGTTGGTCGAGGCTGTCTTGGGAAAAATTGTAGTAGATACCAATTTGAAGCCCGCAACGATTACCATTCATATGGTAGTAGGATTAGTTATTATAGGCATTATCCTTCGATTACTGTTTATGGTTACAGAAAGAAAGTTAACCTACAGGTATCATTCATTATTCCATAAATTACTAATTGTATCTGTAATTTTTTCCTTGGTTCAGATTGCTATGGGAACTCAGGTGCGTCAATTTGTTGATGAGCAGGTAAAGCTCCACGGATTTGGAAACAAACAATACAGTTTGATGGATCCTAGCTGGAAATTTTATTTTCACCGATCTTTTACCATTGCTATTATTTTGGTGAATTTGGGGATATTTTATCTAGATCGAACTAATAATTTAGGATATCAATTAATTCGTTGGATCCTCGTATTACTCTTTATGGAAACCATTACAGGAATTTTAATGTACTATGTAGAATTTCCTATCGGAACTCAGGCAATTCACCTAATATCTGGTGCATTACTATTTGGAATACAGTTTTATTTATGGTTACAGAGTAGAAAAGTGGCAAAGCTATCGTTAGCAGATTCTTAGGCTTTACCACAAGAACTATAAATTATTTACTTCTTTCTCAATGTTACTTTAAATATTTTTTTGAAGCCATGGATTTTTTATTTCCGTAGGTTCCCGAATCTGATTCATATGCTTCAATTCCCCCATAAATATATCCTACAGATACATCTCCATTTCCAAACTTAGACATATCAAATATCTCTGTTTCTATTTCTACTGTATCTTTCTTAACACAAGCTTTAGCTAGAGCATCATCCCCAAAGAAAATAGCTTCAGCTCCGTGAAAGATAGGTTTATTTACTTTATTTTTATTGAACAAGTAGTCTGGTATTGATCAATACTCTTGTGCTTTTCATATCTGTAATATTCGTCTTTATGTGTGTAGCAGCATTGGTGAATCCAAGCTGACCATCACCAATTTACGTATTTATATGCATAAGAAAACACGTGTAAATACCTAATTTATACATGTTCTGAAAACAATAAATATTGAAATCTAAGGAAAAGACCTGTCTTACCTCCACTCCAATGTTTCCATTAAGCGAAGTACATCTTTTTTGATATGAGCTATGGCTGGTAAGATAGAATCGTAATTGGGTTTCGTTCTGAAATAAAGTGCTCCTTTCAGAAAATGATGGGTGCTGTCGGTTAGATGAAATTGTATCTGAGAGGCTGCATCTCCTGTAATTTCGTAAAACGTTCCAAAAACTCTTTTTTCGAGATCAATGTAATCATTAGACGAAATTTGATCTGCTTTAACTGTGTGTTCAAATACTAATTTCTCAGATTCTAAAATGAGTTCTCTTAGGTTATCGTTTACCTTTAAATAAGTAATATCTACGGATGCCCTTTGCTTTGGATATAGAACTTTTAGCCAATTTTTAGGTTCATCTTTGATACGTGTATGCTTTGGAATTTCAAAATTGTAGGGTCTTTCAATATCCAACAATGTGTACTGTGGAATGCTGTATTCTAAATTTAAGAAGGCTCGGGGTCTTGGTAATTGATCATTATTACACGACAGAAATACCAGTAAAAAAAGAGAGTAAAATCTATGCATTAATTGGTTTTCTAACTACTTTTAGTTGTTTGATTCGTTTCCGATCTAGGGCCTCTATGGTAAAAACATAATGCTCAAATAGGATCTTCTCCCCTACTTTTGGAAATCTTCCTGAAATTTCTAAAATAAATCCAGCTATGGTTTCAGACTCTCCTTTTTTCTCTTCAAATTTCTCTTCATCATCATCCTCTAGCACTTTACAAAAGTCTTTAATTGTGATTTTCCCATCAAAAATGTAGGTGTTTGTATCAATTTTAGAATATGCTAAATCATCTTCATCAAATTCATCATTAATGTCACCTACGATTTCTTCAATAACATCTTCTAGGGTTACGATTCCACTTGTTCCGCCGTACTCATCTACCACAATAGCCATATGATTTTTCCTCTCTCTAAAATCTGATAACAAATCATCCAGCTTTTTGTTCTCAGGAACGAAGAAAGGTTCTCTCAGAATCGAAGTCCATTTAAAATTCTTTTTATTTAGATGAGCTAATAGGTCTTTTGCGTAGAGTATTCCTATGATATTATCTATAGATTCGTGATATACCGGGTTTCTTGAGTATCCGTTCTCCAGAATTTTGCTCATCACCTCCTGATGTGGTTCTTCGTCTGATAATGCGAAAATATCAATGCGAGGTTTCATGATCTGAATGGTCTCCGTACTTCCGAAAGTGACAATTCCTTCTAAAATTTTTTGCTCGTCTTTGGTAGTAGCATCATCAGAAGTTAATTCCAAGGCTTGAGAAAGGGTTTCTACAGAAAAGTTCAAATTTTTGTTTCCTAGTTGTCTCTCTATGGCACCTGTTAAACTCGTTAGAATTCTGCTTGGAACGCTCAATCCAAAGGATAAGATATTCATTGGTTTTGACATGAAATTTGAAAATTGAAGTGCCCTTCTAGAAGCATACACTTTAGGGAGTACTTCGCCAAACAATAGAATGAGCGTAGTGACTAATCCAATTTCTAGACTAAATCTAACATATTTTGCCGGAATTTCTACATTGATTAAAGAGAGTTCAAACGGTTCTTTGATTTTGGCAAAAAAATCTAAGTCGGCAAACAATAAAACAATAAGAATGTTGATAAAGTTATTGGTGATTAAAATTGTAGCTAGTAATTTTTTTGGTTTTTCTAGTAGTTTTACTACAGGACTCTCCCTTTTTGATTCTTCTTTTAATGCATTTTTATCTTTTTGTGATAGCGAAAAAAAAGCCACTTCCGTACCTGATATTAGTGCGGAACAAATTATGAGTGATAATAGTAAAATTATTTCTGCAATTTTTACAGTCTCTAAGTGTGATATTGACAGAAGTAATGGGTCAGGATCCAAATTTTAAGGATTGGTTCAATTTAAAAAGGTAAGTCATCATCTTCATCATTAACGATGGGTTTTACAGTTGTCTCAGGCTTTGGCTGACTAGGCGTGTTCTGAGAATTTGTATTTGATGTTTCATTTTTTGTAGACAAGAAAGTCATGTTATTCACATGAATTTCTGTGGTGTAGCGTTTCTGACCATCCTGTTCCCATTGCCTTGTTTTAATTCTTCCTTCACAATATACCTTATCCCCTTTAGATAGGTATTTTTCACATACTTCTGCGAGCTTATTTCTCACTACAATATTATGCCACTCTGTTGTGGTAACTCGCTCACCTGATTGTTTATTGGTGTAACTTTCATTGGTTGCTATTGGGAATCTTCCTAAAGAATTTCCTCCTTCAAAATAATTCATCTTAACCTCATCACCTAAATGACCAATTAAAATAACTTTATTGACAGTCCCTGACATAGTTTATAATTTATTCTCAATCAAAAATACTAAAAATTTTAGTGTGATTTAGCGTTAAATTGGGCTAAGAAATTTGAAATCAAAACAGGTACGGCAAATTTTTGAATATCAATCCAGCGAATATTTATTCTCTCCAATGATCTTGATTTAACGATCCAAAATTGTGTGTTTAGATGCTGATGAGAGAGTTTGTGAATAATATCTTCTTGATTGAATAATGTAATGTAACTCTCTTTAGGAACTATTTTTTGAAACTCTTCTATTTCTAAAAGTTGATTTAACGTAACTTTCTCTTTTGTTTCAATCAGAGGGAATTGATACAACCCTTGCCAAATTCCTTTTCCCATCCTTTGTTCAAGGATAGTTTTACCATCTACACTCACAAAAACAATGTAATTGAAGAAACGATTTCTTACCTTGAGCTTTTTGATTTTTACTGGAAGAATTTTAACCCACTTTTTTTCTAGTGCAATACAACTAGAATTTAAGGGGCACTGATAACAATCTGGATTTGACGGTTTGCATTGCAGAGCACCAAAATCCATAATAGCTTGGTTGTAAGTTCCAGAACGATCTTTATCGATAAGGGATTCGGCTAACTTCTTAAAATTTCTAATTCCTAATGTACTGTTTACAGGAGTGTGAATTCCAAAATAACGAGCCAGTACTCTGTAAACATTTCCGTCTACAACAGCGCAAACTTGGTCAAAACAAAAAGACGCAATTGCCGAAGCGGTATAATCACCAACCCCTTTGAGCTTCAGTAAGTCATTATGATTGTTGGGAAACTTACCATTTAATTCGTTTGTAACGTATTTGGCTGTATAGTGTAGATTTCTAGCTCTTGAATAATACCCCAACCCTTGCCACATTTTTAGTATAGTGGATTCATTTGCGTTCGCTAAATCATTAATTTTAGGAAATGCTTCTGAAAATTTTAAGTAATAACTCATTCCTTGATCTACCCTTGTTTGCTGCAAAATAATCTCTGACAGCCATACCAAATATGGGTCTTTTGTTCGGCGCCATGGGAGCTCTCGTTTATTTTGTAGATACCAGTTGATTAATGTTTCATGAAAAACCATCATTCAAATATGTAAAAGCAAACTTACGGCTTAAATCGAGAACTTTTAAGTCTTTGTTTTACAGAATCGATTAATTATCATATATTTGCCTGCGCTGAAATGCTGATAACAAGGCATATCATTAAAGCAATTTCTAAGTAATGTAATTAATTCTTTTGCATTCTTAGAGCTAACATGTACAAAAGACAATAACTTAAAACAAAAACAACATGACTAAAGCAGATATTGTATCAAAAATCTCTTGCAAATCAGGAATTGAAAGGATGGATGTATTAGCAACCGTAGAAGCATTTATGAAGGAGGTAAAAGATGCTCTTGAAAGTGGTGAAAATGTATATCTAAGAGGTTTTGGTAGTTTCATCATCAAAACAAGAGCAGAAAAAACTGGAAGAAATATTTCTAAAAATACGACTATCAAGATTCCTGCTCACAACATACCAGTTTTTAAACCAGCTAAAGCATTTACGGGAGCTGTTAAAAGTAAAGTTCTGGTAGAGTAGTTTACAAACTCGAATCCCGAGGATTTATAAAATAAAAGACAATTATGCCAAGCGGTAAAAAAAGGAAGAGATCAAAAATCTCTACACACAAGCGTAAAAAAAGAGCTAGAGCTAATAGACATAAAAAAAGTAAGTTTTAGATCGATTTAAATTTAAATAAAACAACAAGTACAAAAGTTCATTGAAATAGAGGTATTTATTTTGCAGAAAGCAAAAGCCTCGCATGGTATATTTACATACCTGTAAACTTAATCTACCATACAGCAAATTCGTATGGTAAAAAAACCATTTCAGTATGAAAACAGAATTAATTATTCGTTCAAATTCATCTGATCTTGATTTTGCTTTACTAAAAAATGGAAAACTTATAGAGCTTAACAAGGAAACAACAGATAACAAGTTTTCTGTGGGTGATATCTTTCTTGCCAAAGTGGGGAAATTATTACCTGGGCTCAATGCATCCTTTGTAAACGTTGGATATCCTAAAGATGGATTCCTTCACTATCACGATTTAGGAGCCCAAGTTCAATCTTTGAATAAATTCATTAAGAAAGTAAGCACAGGTAGGTATAAAGAATTCACATTAAGAAACTTTCGCCTAGAAGAAAATATCAACAAAGACGGAAGTATAAATAACGTGCTAAAATCAGGTCAAAATTTATTAGTACAAATTGTCAAAGAACCTATTTCTACAAAGGGTCCAAGGTTAAGTTCAGAACTATCCATTGCGGGTCGTTATTTAGTGTTAGTTCCTTTTTCAAATCGAATTTCTGTATCTCAAAAAATTGAAGATGCAAAAGAGAAAGATCGGCTAAAAAGACTGGCAAAGAGTATTAGACCTAAAGGTTTTGGGATCATCCTAAGAACTGTTGCTAAAGGAAAAAAAGTGGCAGAACTTGACAAAGATTTGCAAAACTCTATGAATCGTTGGAAAGGGATGTGCGCGCGAATTGCAAACACGAATACTCCAGCAAAAATATTAAGTGAACTTAACAGGGCGTCGTCTATTTTAAGAGATGTTATGAACGATTCTTTCACTAATATTGTAACCAATGACCAAAGTCTAAAACTAGAAATACAGGCATATCTTCAGGAAATTTACCCTGAGATGAAAAAAATTGTGCGGCTGCATAGATCTAAAATTCCCATTTTTGAGAAGTATGGGATTGAACGTCAAATTAAGACTTCATTTGGCAAGACGGTATCTATGAGTAGAGGTGCTTACTTGGTGATTGAACACACTGAAGCGCTGCACGTTATTGATGTTAATAGTGGTAATCGTTCTAATAGGTCTGGTTCACAGGAAGAAACAGCATTAGAAGTTAATCTAATTGCTTCAGCAGAGATTGCAAGACAACTGCAGTTGAGAGATATGGGTGGAATTATAGTAGTTGACTTCATAGATATGCACAACTTAGACCATAGAAATAAGCTCTATCAACATCTCAAAACTCAGATGTCTTTTGATAGAACGAAACACAAAATTTTGCCTCCGAGTAGATTTGGATTAGTTCAGATTACCCGTCAAAGAGTTCGACCTGAACTTAGTATCAAAACTAAAGAACCCAATCCAAACAAAAATGGAGAAGTAGAAGCTCCTATTGTAATGATAGACAAAATAGAAGCAGAACTGGAACGAATCATCTCGAATCCTAAGAATAAAAAAATCGAGTTGAACTTGCATCCTTTTATCGCTTCTTACTTAACTAAAGGGCTGCCATCTATTCGTTTTCGGTGGTACTTACAATACAAAAAGTGGATTAATATCATACCTAGAGATGCTTATTTTTATTTGCAGTACAAGTTCAAAGTACGTAAGTAAAGCATATACATATCAAAACTAGAAAAAGCTGCCTCTTGATTGGGGCAGCTTTTTTTTTCTAAAAATCTTTGAAATCATAAAAATACTCACACGGTTACTATTTACAGAAGTTTTTCTGTGTAAAATATAAATCCAGTCAATGCTTGCAGTTGCATTTTGTGCAAAATCAAAACCGCCTCACTTAATCAATGAGGCGGTTTCTCCATTCAGTTGATTACTCCTCGTAATCAACTAGAAATCAACTAACCAAACTTTACTTTTACCTATCTCTGGCCTTTACTTTTCTTATAATTCTCGTCCGTTTTCTTCCATTATTTCGGACACCTGATTGTACCTTTTCTTGGTTGCTCTTATACTGTATAAATCCTCTACCGTTAAAATCGTACGTTGTCTCAGAGCTTAAGTGAAATAATCGTATTTTTTCATCATTTAAAACGCTCAATTCAAACTCTTCAGTATCTCCACTATCATAATTAAGTGTTAAAATTTTTAAACCATCAAACCCTTGCACATCAAAGACTTCATAGATTCCTGTATAATCCCATAATATATCGGCTATGTTTATACCAAAATCGTCGTGAGAGGAATAGAACGTTGTGTTATTCTCTGGTGTGAATTGTAGATAATGTTCATCGTCAAAAATAGTTGGATTTATGCTATTGATTCCTGTTCTTTCCCAAGCATCAAACTCTTGTAAAAAGTATTCTATATTATCATAAAATAGCATGTCGTAATCAAAATTTTCTCTTTGATATCCTATTAAATAATAGCTTACATTGGCGAAAGAATCATAAATTCTGATTTCATTTAACGATAACTGTGTTACTATAAAATCGTGTATTCCATCTATATCGTGAAATGTTTCTAAAACATCTCCAAAAATTCCATAGTTTCCTACGGAAATTCCCAAGCCGTTACCTGTAAATCCTATTCCTGAAATATTATTATTGGCATACAGTATCCCATTGATAAATGATAGTGTGAATGCTCGTGATACAAAAGGAACATCTCCTGTTCCTGTAGTTCTGTGAATATCTACGTACCAAAGGTCATAACTAGCAATCAGTTCATCTAGTGAAACTGAGTCTTCAATAGTATCGTCAACAAAAATAGTACAGGAGTTTAATAATAATCCTGAGAGGATCGTTAAAAATTGTAATTTTAAAGTTCTCATATGCGTTTGGTTTAGATTTGACGTCTCCAACTCCAAAATGCGTGCCAAAAATGATAAAAAATATGAATTGAGCCGTCCTTATCAAGGTCAAAACCTCAACATAGAACCATCTTTTGCTTCCTTCACCACTCAGCTATGGATAAAATTCTGATACTGTTTGTGTAATTCCTGTGACTTTACAGTGAGAAGATATACCTTTGTAGGTATAAGTAATCACAGCTTCATTTTCTTTCAACTCAAAGGGAATTTTTATAGAGGGAATCGTGTTATTCATTTCTTCCTTAGGATCGATATCTAGTATTAAATCCGGACCTGTTAGCTTTGAAGTGCTTATGTTTCCAATTAAAAGTATTACTCCATTCGTTTTGGTGATTTCAAGACTTCCCTCCTTTTTTTGAAAGTAAATTTTATCGAAAGTGACTTTTTGGTCTGAAGTGTAGTTTAAAATTACTTTGATTCCGCTGACTTCTGGTCTACCTCCTGTCCAATAATTGTAGGATGCTCCATTGATGGTAAAGGGATGATTACTAACCTCAGTGTGAACAAATTTACACGTTATAAATCCAATAAGAATAGACAGGTATATAAAAGTCTTCATAATCGAAATATTTCTTTTTTGGTTTTCAAGAGTTATACCAAAGTACAAAAAAGAGCGCATTGATAAAGTGCACTCTTGAATTATTTCGAGTGAATGCTTTCCTAATTATTTAAAGCTTCTGCCCCACCAACAATCTCCAAGATCTCATTGGTTATAGCAGCTTGCCGTACTTTATTGTAAGTTAACAACAAATCGTCTCTTAATTCCTTTGCATTATCAGTCGCTTTATGCATGGCTGTCATACGGGCTCCGTGTTCAGCGGCAAAGCTATCTCTTATTGCCTTAAACAACTGTGTATTAAGCGATTTTGGAATCAGCTCTAAAACAATTTTCTCTTTTGTTGGTTCAAAGATATAATCTAGGTTTGTTTCTGCACCACCTTCAATAGGTTGGATTGGTAAAAATTGCTCTACCTGCACGATTTGTGTGGCTGCATTTTTAAACCTATTGTAGATAATCTCAATCTTATCATAGGATTCATCGACATATAAATCCATAGCTTTTTGTGCAATTTCTGTGACCTTCTCGAAGGTTAAGTCATCAAAAATATCATTTCTGTTTTCAAGAATGTTGTAAGACTTCGATAAAATATCATTTCCTTTTTTACCAATAGTTAAAAGATCTACTTCAATACCATGATAATTATCTTCGATATTTTTAATAGTTTCCTTGATGATTGATGAGTTAAATCCGCCACATAAGCCTCTGTTAGATGTTATAATAACCAGCAATACTTTTTTTACTTCTCTCTGTTTTGAGTACACTCCGCCTGCATCATTATCTAATGCTGCACTTAAGCTTTGTAACAGTTCTGTTAGTTTGGAAGAATATGGACGCATGGCGGTAATGGCATCTTGCGCTTTCTTTAGCTTCGCAGCAGATACCATCTTCATAGCGCTGGTTATCTGCATGGTTGAACCAATCGAGGTAATTCTGTTACGTATTTCTTTTAAATTTGCCATAATCTAAGTGTTGAATTACGGATGTTTAATAATAAAGCTTTTAGCTTGCAAACTTAGCAGAGATCTCTTTTGCTGCGGTTTCCATCGTAGAAATAGTCTCATCAGTTAGTTTTCCTGATTTTAAAGTATCTAAGGTATCTCTATGTTTTGCGTTTAAGTAATCGATATAATCTCTTTCGAACTCTTTGACTTTATCTACTGGCACATCTTTTAGCAAGTTTTTAGACCCTGCATAAATGATCGCTACCTGATCTTCTACGGTAAAAGGGTCATTTTGATGTTGCTTTAAAATTTCTACATTGCGCTTTCCTTTCTCAATAACGTTCATTGTAGCAGCATCTAAATCAGAACCAAATTTTGCAAATGCTTCCAATTCGCGGTACTGGGCTTGGTCTAGTTTTAAAGTTCCTGCTACTTTTTTCATAGACTTAATCTGAGCAGATCCTCCAACACGAGATACGGATATTCCAACATTAATCGCAGGACGAACTCCTGAGTTAAATAGGTCTGACTCTAGGAAGATTTGCCCATCTGTAATAGAGATTACATTGGTTGGGATATATGCAGAAACGTCCCCCGCTTGAGTTTCGATAATTGGCAGTGCTGTTAGAGATCCTCCTCCTTTTACTTTTCCTTTTAAAGAATCTGGAATGTCATTCATCTGCTGAGCAATTGAATCGTCGTTGATCACCTTTGCAGCACGTTCTAGCAGTCTTGAATGTAGGTAGAATACATCACCTGGGTAGGCCTCACGTCCTGGAGGTCTTCTTAGTAATAATGATACTTCACGATATGCTACTGATTGTTTTGATAAATCATCATAGATAATCAAAGCAGATCTTCCAGTATCACGGAAATACTCTCCAATGGCAGCTCCAGCAAATGGTGCATATACCTGCATGGGTGCAGGGTCTGATGCATTTGCCGCTACAATAGTTGTGTAAGCTAATGCGCCTTTTTCCTCTAACATATTCGCAATTGCTGCAACTGTAGAGGCTTTTTGTCCTACAGCAACGTAAATACAATATACTGGTTCACCTGAATCATAAAATTCTTTTTGATTTAAAATGGTATCTAAGGCAACAGTTGATTTACCTGTCTGACGGTCTCCGATAATCAACTCTCGTTGTCCTCTACCAATGGGAATCATCGCATCTACTGATTTAATTCCTGTCTGCAAAGGCTCAGTAACAGGTTCACGATAAATAACACCGGGGGCTTTGCGCTCTAGTGGCATTTCAAAAGTTTTTCCTTCAACAGGACCTTTCCCATCAATTGGATTCCCCAAGGTATCTAACACACGACCTACTACTCCTTCTCCTGCTCTTAAAGAGGCAATTCGCTCGGTACGCTTTACAGTTGATCCTTCTTTGATTGACGTTGAGGCACCGAGTAAAACAACACCAGCATTGTCCTCTTCTAGGTTTAATACGATTCCTTCTAAGTCATTGTCAAACTCAACTAATTCTCCGTATTGTACGTTTGATAATCCATATACACGGGCAATACCGTCTCCTACTTGTAAAACAGTTCCCACTTCGTTAAGCGTGGCTTTCGCTTCGAAATTTGTTAATTGTTGCTTTAAAATTGCTGATACTTCAGCGGGCTTAATTGATGCCATCTTACTTTATATTAGATGTTTGAGGTTAGATATTTGAAAAAACGTACCATTGGTTCTTGCTTCTATTGTCTAACTCCAGATAGTTGTTTATTAAATTTTTGGAATAAAATCGCTATGATCAAATTCCTTTCTTAATTCATTTAAATAATTGGAAATGCTTGCGTCGTACTGCACATCTCCTACACGTAGGATAAATCCTCCTAAAATATTGGGATTTACGCTATTCTCTAAAGTTGCCTCATTTCCTATTAACTCTACTACTTTTGCCATGACTTGCTTTTCTATAGCGTCTGTCAAAGGAACTGCAGTAGTTACTTTCGCAACCTCTATATGCTTTAAGTGATCGTAGATGATGGTGTATTTCTTAGCCACCACCTCTAACATATCCATTCGTTTGTTATCCTCTAGCAAATGAAAAAGACCTAATGTAATACTGTTGACTTTTCCTTCAAATAGGGAGTTTAGAACCTTTCTTTTATTATCAGTTTTAATGATTGGGCTATGTAACATTACGTCTAAATCTTTGTTCTCGGCGATTGTTTTGGCTATCAAAATCATATCGTCATACACTTTAGACTCTTGTTTGGAATCTTTTGATAAGTTTAAAATCGCCTTAGCGTAACGTAATGCTGCTCTAGTGTCTTTCATACAAAGGTTACTTTAACGTAACATCACTTAAAAGATCCTCAACTAATTTTAATTGATCTTTTTTTGCTGATAATTCTTTCTTTACTACTGTTTCTGCAATTCCAATTGAAAGCTCCGCTACCTGGTGCTTGAGTTCTGATAACGCTGCTTGCTTTTCTTGCTCAATAGACGCCTGTGCATTCTGAATTAATTTAGCTGCCACATCTTTTGCCTCATCTTTGGCATCAGCAATCATTTTGTCTTTAATTTCACGAGCTTCTTTCATCATAGCATCTCGCTCTGCCCTGGCCTCTTTTAACAATTGCTCGTTGTTTGCTTGTAGGTTTTGCATCTCCTTTTTTGCCTCTTCAGCAGAAGCTAGTGCATCTTTAATACCTTCTTCTCTTTGACTTACAGAATCTAAAATTGGCTTCCAAGCAAATTTCCTTAAAATTAACAACAAGATTAGAAAGGTAATCATTGTCCAAAAAACGAGACCAAAACCAGGTGTGATTAATTCCATTTTATTTACTTTAAATCATTTTAAATTTTAAAACCACAAAAGTAACCAACCGTTACTTCTGTGGTCTATGCGTTTTACCCTTGTAAGAAAGCAACTACAACACCAAAAAGTGCTACTGCTTCTACAAAGGCTGCTAGGATCAATGCCGAGGATTGAATTTTTCCGTGCATCTCTGGTTGGCGCGCCATGGCTTCCATTGCTTTTCCACCAATTTGCCCAATCCCTACACCAGCTCCAATCGCTGCTAAACCAGCTCCAATCGCTGCAATTCCAGTTATAGTCATAATTATAAAATTTAAAAATTAATGATGTTCTTCTTCTGTTGCCATTCCAAAATACAGGGCAGACAAAATTGTAAATATATATGCTTGTATTGCAGTCACGATGATTTCAATAACGGTAATGAACAACGAGAACACTACAGATACTGGTGCAACAAATACAGACTTAAAAACAAATATTAGCGAGATTAGTGCCAATACAATCACATGCCCTGCGGTGATATTTGCAAATAGACGGATCATTAATGAAATAGGCTTAACAAACATTCCAATAATTTCAATTGGCATCAAAAAGATTTTCATAGGAACAGGTACCCCTGGCATCCAGAATATATGTTTCCAATAGCTTTTATTTCCGCTAAATGTTGTTATGATGAAAGTGATTACAGCTAGAGTAAAAGTAAATGCGATATTTCCGCTTACATTGGCTCCATTCAATACAGGAATTAGACCAAAAATATTATTGATCCAAATGAAAAAAAATACTGTTAGCAAGAAAGGCATGAATTTTTCGTACTTTGTCTCACCTATCATAGGTCTTGCAATTTCATCCCTAACGAATAGCACCAAGGGTTCTGTAAATCCAGCTATTCCTTTAGGAACATTATTCTTTGATTTTTTATATTTTTTAGCTGTCCGAAGAAATATAAAGAGTAACACAATCATGGAAACCCACATCATAAAAACATTTCTTGTAATTGAAAAATCTATGGGTTTTATGGCATTATTTGGATAGTCTTCATCATTAAAAGTGACAGATTTCTCTTCTTCATTCAACTGATAAATTTTCTCATGATATTTAAAAAATTTCTTTCCATGCTTTTCGACTATCTGTTGACCGTCGTCGTCATGGTAAAATTCACTTGACATGAACGTTATTAACCCGTCATTCGTCCACAAAATAATTGGAAGTGGAATAGAAATTGCCTTATCGTTCCAATCCCAAAGATGGAATTCGTGAGCATCTTTTACATGATGTAAAATCATCTCTTTTGGATCGAATTTCTCATCTCCAATTTCTTTATCAATGTCCGATGAATACACTACAGAAGAAATCATTAAAAACGAAATCGACAAAAGTAACGTTTTGATAGTCCTAATCATCCTTGTTTTTATGTTGAAAATACCTCATTCTAAATTCGCTGCAAATGTACATACATAATATGAATTGCCAAACTATCTTTAAAAAGATTTTGAGGGACTTATTGCTTTGTTACGTGCCTTATTTTCTAGACTTAGTTGGCGTTTTTTAGCATTCTGACCAAAGACACAACTTCAAAAAATAAGAAAAGGAAATAAACAACAAAAAAATTGATAATATCAGGCTGCTTTTCAATGTCCTCTGCTAACAGAAGAGGTAATAAAAATAGAATGGATAAGCCCATTTTGAAAAATGTCCCAATCATAAAAAAATTAAATACTTGTGTGGTATTTTTTTCCATTGTAAAATTCAAATAACCATACAGTAAAAATGTGACTGTAAATTGAAACACATATATCTGCCAAAAAGGGAAAAAGAATTTTTGGTCACTAGTAAAATAATGAAGTATGTAAATATGAATTCCGAAGAAGATGATCGTAAAAAAAATGATTTGCAATAAAAAAGAAGCCTGCCTTTTAATAAATTCTCGACTCACTTAGGATTATTTTGAGGTTAAGATAATAGTTCTAATCGCAACTATGATAGAGAGGATGACAGAAACTAAAGAGAATGAAAGCGTAAAAAGATTATTTTTGTTAGGGTATTCTTCATCTAGTTTTGTTCCTGCAAATGTACCTCCAATAATAATAACAACCATTTGAAAAGCCAAATTTATAAGCTTAACATGTTTTTTAGGCAGTTTTTTCGGAGAGGAGTCTTTGTTGCTCATGCTGGTTGAGTTCTTTTACTGCTCCTTTCATGGCACATGTTGCATTGAATATTGCTCCTGGCTCAACGGAGAGTTTCCCTATTAGGATATCCCCTGTTATATTTGAGGTTCCTTTAATGCTTAATGTTTCGTGAACTACTAATTCTCCCGAAAATCTTCCTTCAATATCTGCATTAGCAGACTCTACCTTTCCTTTAACCAATCCATCAACACCAATGATAACTTTTCCGTTTGTCTTTAAAGTTCCCTCTAGAGTTCCATCGACTCGGAAGTCTCCCTCAGAAATAATCTCTCCTGTAATTGACGTATTCTTAGCTATAACGTTTCTTTCCATGGTTTTGGGTTTTAGTGGCTTTTGTTTGCTATGAAACATGGGGGTTACTGCTTGAGTTGTTTAATTAATTCCAAGGCTTTTTTTCCTTGTTCTGTTTGTGAATGATCTACAGCTACTTTTTCTAGCTCGGCAATATAAAACTCTTTTGAATTATATTTTCCTATGACATACGCTCTGAGGAGCACAAATTTAGGAATTAAAACGGAATCTCCTATTTCTGGGAGCATGGTTTCTATAAAGCATCGTGTTTCCTCAAAAGACGCATCTTTGTATAGGTTGTAGGCAATTTTATATAATGCTTCTATTTCATCAACCTGCTCGTCTTTTTTTAGTTCTTTATCGGGATTTAGTATGATCTTAGCAAAGGGAGTATTTTTATAATCTGTTAGTACCACATTTTTATAAGGATCTCCTTTAGGATCTCCCTGTGCAGCATACATCTGATATAAGTGATAGTTAGCTGGTAGTATCAATTCTTTTTCTGGGTTAGAGGACAGCAGTCTTTCAAGATTTGTAATGGCTTTAGGGATATTTTTAAACTGCTCCTTGTAGATGAGTCCCAATTCAAAAAGGGCCCTATTGCGATTGTATTCTAGGGAGTCTATTTCCTCCTTCTCAGATGGGATGGTACTCAAATAGGTCGATACTTCATATTTCTCTAGTTTCCGAGCAACTATAGCTTGACTTTTGGCCTCTTTTTTTATGATGGTCTTGTCGGACCATCTCCAATTATCTTCTAGAGGTCTGTTTCCCCAAATTCTTTGAAATTCACCTTTTCCAAAACCCATAGATTGGGTGTTGTAAAAATACCATTTCCCCTTACTTTTCGTTGACTGAAACCCGCTGCCTCCGAATGAATTGCCAAAAGAGATGGCACTCAATTTCACTTTTGCTTTTTCTTGATCTTCTTTTTTAAGCTTTTCTATATACGTTTTAAAAAATGTGTTCCTCTCCTCATCTGTCATCGCTACCAAATTTAAAACACTATCGTTGGTTTTCAGCACCTTTTCGTATCTGGTTAGAGAGGTAAGATTTCTTGCTCTTCTTTCTATTCTTTTAATCCGCACGTTTTGCTTGTCTTGGGCAACGTTCAAGACGCTATCATAGTAGTAGCTTGCCGTCACATAATCTAGATCTTTGAAATAAATATCTGCGAGGCGCTCATAACTAAACGTTTTTTGTTTAGCTGTCCCATTGTTGGTGCGAAGCGATAGGTTGTAATTCACCACAGCGCTGTTAATACTATCTCTCCCTCTCTCCAATTCGGCAATTTGATAGTACAATGCATCAAGGTAGGGTCTGTTGTCTCTATTTTTAGTAAGCTTTTTAAAATACTTCAGGAATACCACTGTTGAAGAATCTGAAACGGTATTTTTAGCCTTCTCTATGTTGGCATAGATTCTAAATTTATACGGAGCTTTCTTAAAATCTATCAGTCGTTTAAAGATAATATTCGCTGTATCTGCATTTTGCTCTAGCGCGTACAGTTGTCCTAGAATAAACAAGTTTCTAGCACTTTGAGTATGATTCTTTGACGTTTGGGTTGCGAACCACAACTGTTCTTTTACCAGATGAATGCTATCCATTTTCATGTATGCCATGGCCATCGCCGTATGAGCTTCCTCTCTAGTAGTTTCGGGAAGTTCTTGGTTTCTAAGCATCAGGCTTAAGGTTTCAATAGCAAGTTCTAGATTATCAATTCTGATATTGGCTTTTGCCCTCCAAATTTTTGTCTCATTAATTAGGTTTGCCTTTGGATAATTGGAGATAATATAATTGAATGCTTCAATAGCGGGAATAAATCGTTCTGTATAATACCTTGACTTTCCTAACAGTAAATAGGCATCGTCAATTTGTCTATTTTTTTCTTTTCCATAAAACCTCATGGAATGTTTTTGAATGGCTTTTACTGCTTTTTCTTCTGCTCTTTCAAATGAAGATAGGTTTTGATTGTCAGTATCTTTGGTTGAGAAGCTTTTCCATCCAAGTTTGGCTTCTAGAGAAGAACTCTTCGAACTATTCCCCTCAAATTTGATAGGTTCTATAGGGAGTAACTCCCAAAAATCGTCTTCATACTTTGAATTGAGTTCCCGCACTCCCTCTTGGAATGCAACTTCTCCGTTGTAAAGTACATTGTACTTCGTAGCAACGGCATGGAAATTCCGATTTAAAAATGCATCCTTCTTTATACTGCAGGAAGCTGCGACAAGAGATAGGATTAAGATTCCCGTTTTTTGAATAATGTTCATAGGTAACTAAACTCTTTTACAACTTTTTATCACTGTTTTTATTGTACAAAAGTTTGTAAAAATAGAAATAATAAGTGATTGGAATGGTATCCTTCTCTTAAGAGTACAATGGCAAACGGAATAGCAAAGAATAACGATAAAAAAAGAGGATGCTGATTTTATAAGCACAAAGTTGACTACTTTATTTCTCTTTACGGGCATTGTTAAAAAGGGCTTTACAGTCATTACGGGTAATTTCTGTAGGAAAAATCGGATGGTTAAGTCTAAAGAAAACCAATAAAACAGACCTCTTTTTACCATGGTAAAAGGGTCTTGTTCTGGGAAGAGTTTTTTTAATCTGTTGAATAATTCAAATCCCATCAGTATTTTTATTCCAATACTCTTCTCTCAGTATGATGCTCTAAAATATTGTTTCTATTCAAGACGTAAAAAGTGTGCAGTCATTGGGTGGTTCTTTTGGGTTGATAACAGTTGGTGACGAAGTTATTACTTTTGTTACAGATTTTTAAAATTTAATTGCTATGTGTTAGTCAAAGACCTATTCTACTAGGCTTGCCTAATAGTGTTTGAGAATAGTCTACTTTAAATATTTGCTGGGCTTATCACGAGGTAGTCGATTTTTGTAGTGTAGTCTCTTACAACGGGAAAACGATTTGAAAAAATCTGTTTTGAATGCTGCGTTAGCGATGGTAGTGGCATCCTTTTTTGTCCTCTTAAAGGCAAAAAAGATATAGCGGACAGCGCGACCCGAAGGGAAACGCCCTTAGCAAATAACGCAAGGTTATAGGGATTTTTTCTTGAGAGAAAGAAGTCGCATCCCTGCACTCATTTAAAAATAGTTTTGCCTTCTATTGTAGTTAAATTTGAGCTTCTTTTATTGTGTTAAACTTTCCATTTTAAAGGATATAGATACCTCTCCTGTTTCCTTGTTTACGTTAACTTTAGGTTTTCTATCATTGCCTAAACTCATCCCTGTACTCATTTGAAATAGTCCTGTTAAAAACTCCATCCCTTTGGTCATTACTGACTCCATTTGTTCAAAATTTGGGGTGTCCTTGGCGGTTCTGTCATGTACTAATTCTTTTTGAGTGTGATTATTGTTTGTCTCAAAAGTAGGCTCAACTTGAGTTTGTAAAGATCTGGATTCTTCTATTGGTAATTCGATTTCCTCTTCAATAAGTACTGACTCTTCTTCAATTTCTGTTTCTAAATGTATGGTAGTGTCTTGATTGATTATTTCTTCTAGTTGTTTAATGAATTGTGATTTCCCTTTTTCGGAAAAATCAACCTCGTCGGTTAAACTATTCTCGTTTAACACTCCCTCAAAAAGGTTTTGTTTTAAAAAGAGTCCAGTGGCAATTTTCATCTCAATAGATTCATAAGACAGAAGGTTAAAAACGTGTAGTTTTTGGTTTTTCTGCCCTATTCTATCTATACGCCCTATACGCTGGTTTTTCTTTGCAGGATTCCAGGGCAATTCAAAATTGATTACTGTATCGGCTACTTGGAGGTTAAGTCCTGTTCCTCCTGATTCTGTTGACAGAAATATTTGGCAGGCATCATTGGTTTCAAATTCCTCAATGAGTAAGTGCCGTTTTTTTACTGGAACTTTTCCTGTAAGCATCGTAAATGTTAGCCCTTCTTCTTTAAGCATTTCACCTATGAGCTTCAACATGGTTACCCATTCTGAAAAAATGATTACTTTTCTATTGGTTCTTTTAATATTCAGGCGTTCTACAAGGATCTCTCGCAATTCGATTAATTTAGGGGAGTGATCTGAGCACTTGTCAATTAAATAGCTAGAATCACAGACCATGCGCATATTGGTAAGTAGTAACATTAATTTTTGCCAGTCGTATGTTGTTTTAAACTTCTTTCCTAAAATTTTGGCGATTCCTCGTGAAAAACCAGCATGCATACTCGCTTGTTCGTCTGAAAGTTGTACGTAAATATTCTTTTGAATTACGTTGGGTAATTGCTCAAAAACCTCTCTTTTTTCTCTTCTAATAAGTATAGAACTTAAGCGCTGTTTTAACTTTTGTAGATTGTAATATCCATGGATTTTATTCTTGTATTGTGTATCGAAAATGCAATGTTGATAAGAGAACTCCCACTGGGGAGAAAGTAATTTTTGATCTAAAAACTGAACAATGGAATAAATATCTAACAGTTTATTTTCTAGCGGAGTCCCTGTGATAACCAGTGCGTGTTTTTTTCGTATACTTTTAATGGCTATCGCTGTTTTTGTTTCGTAATTTTTTATTTTTTGAGCTTCATCTAAAATCACGAAATCATAGCTTGCGTCATTAATTTTAGATAGATCTCGCAATACTGTTTCGTAGTTGATTATGTGAAAGAAGTCTGTATTGGTCGCATACTGTTTGTTTCGTTCCTCTGGAAATCCTTCAACAACAGTTGCTTTTTCGTTACTGAATTTCAAGATTTCCTTTTTCCATTGGTGTTTTACTGAAGCGGGGCAAATGACAAGTACTTTGTTAAAGTCAAATATTTCCTTTTTAAGAACGGCTGTGGTAATGGCTTGCAACGTTTTTCCTAGACCCATTTCATCAGCTATAATGACTCCTTTTTTGAATACTGAGAATTCTACTCCTTCTTTTTGATAGGGGTAAAGGGTTGCGTTTATCTTTGAAAAATTTAGCGTGTTATTTTCTCTAAGTCTATTTAATTCAGTATCTTCAAAATATGTTTCTACTTTTTCATAAACTTCTTCTCGTATTTTAATTCGATCAAAGTCTTTAGATTGTTGGATAAAGGAAAAAAATGAGGCAATTCTGGTATCTTCAATATATGTTTTTATACCAAAATATGAACTCAAAAGTTGTTGTTCGTCCATTTCTAAAGCCCCTGGAAAGTACCATGAAATTTTATACTCATTTTGTGGGTCTGTATATATTTCTATGAATGGAAAAGAATCGATTAGTCTGTTCTTTTTAATCGAATTCTCTTCCAAATAATTGAACAAATATAAGATGTGTTTTGTGGTGCCGAGTTTATTTGTTTTCCAATCAATATTATTGATGTAGCCTGTTTTAGCAGTAAAATCTCGGAGGGTAACTTGATATGCTTTTCCTTTTTCATTGATTAACGTGTGTTCTCCGTATAAATTATCAGATAAAAAAACCTTGTATTCGGCTTTTTTAGCTTTATCCATGCGTTCATCTAATACGCGTTTTATCATTCCTTTTCGCGTATATTTCTTTCCGCCAGATAACGGTTCGTCGCTTAGCTGATCTATGATTACATAAAAGGCGACAAGACCTGTGAGGTTCAATTCACAAGATTCACCATTTATTTTCAAAAACAACTCTTCACCTTCGTCTATTGAAACTTTTACATAAAACTGGGCATTTTTACTTTCTATTTGGACATGGATTTCTTGTGCTCCCTGTGATAAAATGGAGTGGTCATAGGTATTGGTAATATGTTTGGCTTCTGCAATCTCTTTTTGAGAGAGAAAATTTCCTTCTTCTATATTCTTTACAGTCTTGAGGATTTGATCTAACATGGGAAAATTTTAAGAAATGGTTTGTTGTGTAAAAAAATCTGATTTTTAATAAATTAATCGACCAAAAATACCTAATAATGTGAGATTTAAAATAGCTGTTTATCATTATTTATTAACTTTATAATAGACGGTTTAACTTTTTGAAATTCCAGTATGATGCTTTGTGGCTAAACTACTTAAAACTCTTAATTTAAATCTTCCTCTATGTTCGCTTTAACAGTCTAGAAAACCTTATTTTATTCCAAGGTTTTTGGATTCAATATCTCAATATTTTTGTCGTAGTGGTTTATTATTCTGAAAATAAAAAAGCCGAGACATCTCTGACTCGGCTTTTCATTCATAGCAAAAATTCCCACTACTTACTTCCCAACATCAACAATTCGTTACATACAACCTCTGTGATGTATCTTTTTTCACCCTCTTTTGTTTCGTAGTTTCTGGTAGTAAGTTTTCCTTCTACTACAACTTCTTTCCCTTTGGTCACATACTTTTCTATAATTTCAGCAGTCTTACCCCATGCAACTATATTGTGCCAGTCTGTCTTTGTTTGTTTTTCACCATTCACGTCCTTATAACTCTCATTAGTTGCCAATGAAAATTTGGCTAGTTTTCTACCGCTCTCTAAAGCGATGATTTCAGGATCATTTCCTAAGTTTCCAATCAACTGAACTTTGTTTCTTAATGTACTCATGATTTAATTTTTTAATGTTAATACTTTTAATTTCGACCTTACACTTACAAGATCTTTTTCGATTTTTTCGACACCACAAAGATCCAACACAAGTCAAGTTTTAATCGGTTATAAAGCACTTACTTTCGGTTGTAAACATTTGTAAACGTTTGTAAACGAATAAAAAATACTATATTTGAAATTATTTTAAACGGATAAAACCAATAAATCTTAGTCGATTAAATAAGAACAAGTAGTTAAATATCAAATTGTTATGTTAATTTAAATCTATAAAATTTATGACTTTTTCAAACTCAAACATTCAACGTGAGCTTCTTAAAAATAACGAAAAGCCTTACACACATTGCTCCGATTGTCAGAAGTCATTACTTAATAAATTACATCATGTAGAACAGTTTTACGGGCGGCTGAGTCTGGATGAAGATTTAAAATTGATTTTTGGATACGCTATCTGTGGAAATTGCAGAGATCGCTTAGCTAAAAAAATTTCTATAAAAACACTTCAGAATATTGATGAATTAAAGAATTCCTACACTAAGCTTAATGATTACACCAGCATTCAGTTGGAGTATGCTCTTAATAAAGAAGCGCTGCCTCCAATTAAAAATTGTACGTTTACTGGAACTCCTATCCATCAAATGAAAGAGTATCAGGTATCAGCTGTTATTTTTCGTAAAAATCAGGCTTCTGAGGCGATTGTATATGGCGAAGTTTTCATAAAAGATTTTGAACAGTGCTTGTCGGAAGATACAAAAGATGAATTAGACGACTTCTTTAATCGAATTGTGGACTTGCCTCCTTCTCTAAAAGAGATATTTGATGAAAGAGTGCTTGTGATATAATCATTAATGTTGAATGCATGCAATTCTACTTGGAGACAAATCCCTTAATACTTAGAGAGATTAGAGAAACAGATATTGATGGTATGTTTGAGTTGGACTCAAATGCAAAAGTACATCAATACCTGGGAAAACATCCTATTAAAAATAAAAAAGAGGCATTGGAAAACATCTTGTTTATTGGAAGACAGTACGAAGAACTAGGTATTGGTCGCTTCGCAGTAATTGAAAAAAGTTCAGGAGATTTTATGGGATGGTCTGGGTTAAAATTCAATATTGGTGAAAAAGAAGCACTAAACGACTTTCAGAATTTTGTTGATATTGGCTTCCGCTTAATCCCCAAGTATTGGGGAAAAGGATACGCAACAGAGTCTTCTGTTGCAACATTACAATATGAATTTAATACCATGAACTATCCTGTTATTTTTGGTGCCGCAGGTGTTGAAAATATTGGGTCAAATACTGTTTTGCAAAAAATTGGACTCCAGTTTATCAGCACATTTTACTTTAAAGAAACTGAGTGCAATTGGTATGAACTAAAAGAAGAAGATTATGGAAAATAGAACTTGCTTAGAATGTGACAACATCGTTAGGGGAAGAGTTGATAAAAAATTCTGCTCAGACTACTGCCGCAATGCATATAACAATAGAATTAATAAAGGTAGTAAAAATCTGATCCGAAATATTAACAATCGATTGCGTAAGAACTACAAAATTCTTTCAGAATTAAATACTAGAGGAAAAACGAAAGTACTGAGAACAAAGCTTTATGATCAAGGGTTCGACTTTCAATTATTCACCTCAATCTATACCACTAAAACAGGAAATACGTACTTCTATGTTTACGATGAAGGCTATCTTGCCTTAGAAAATGAAACTTTTTTACTCATCAAAAGAGAACTTTAAATCCATAATCATCTTATGTAGTGATAGATGTAGTAAAGTTAACATCTCAACGTGAGTGAAAAATTAAATACTAAACAGCGAACCTCAATTTAAGCGTGTGAAGAAAAATACTTGGAAAATACTCACTGTGGCATTAGTTACAATGGTTGTTAGCATCCGTTTTTACAGAAAATATCAATGAGAAAAGAAAAGAGAAGATCAACAAGAGTTGATTAAAAAGCAGTTCGAGAGGACTAACAAAAGTCTTCAGGAACAGAGAGAAATCAAATGGAAAAATACACAGAAAGGACAACAAGATTCCTTAGATTCAATCAGAAAAATGCAACGCAATAACAACATGAAGCTACTAAAAACAGCTCAGAAAAAATTGCAGGAAGAGGTAAATAAAAAGAATTAGTTCTACCACGTATGTTGTGAAAAAATTAGATTAAAGATGATGTGTTGATGAAACCTTCACGTAAAATATGGAGCATAATGCCTAAGAAATGGAAAAATTTTACAAATATATAAAGCTAAAAAACCGGTTTTAACCCCGTTAAACTTTAATAACCCACAGAAACAATGGTAGAGCTAAAAAGATTAAATAATACCATTATTTGATTTCAGAGATTCTTAATGTGTTAACCATTCCACGTTCTTCAACGGGCATTGAAGTTAAGTTAATAACTAAATCTCTGGGATTTACATAGCCTTTTTCTAAGATAAGCTTGTTGATATCTTTCACTGTGTCATCGGTACTTAAGTCTTCATTGTAGTAATATGCTTTTACACCCCAAAGTAGATTTAATTTTCCTAAAATTCTCTTTTCTGTTGTGAAGGCCAAAACATGTGTTTTAGGTCTCCAAGCAGAGATTTGAAATGCGGTATATCCACTGTTGGTTAGCGTGCATATTGCAGCAGCATCTGTTTCATTGGCCGTCATTGCAGCATGGTAACAAACAGATTTTGTGATAAATCTGTTTGTACGGATATGAGGTGGTTTTAGGGGAACTTGTATCAATGGAGAATTTTCAACACTTAAGATAATCTCTCGCATCTTTTTTATCACTTTAAGTGGGTGTTTTCCTACAGAAGTTTCTCCTGAAAGCATTACAGCATCTGCTCCGTCCATGATAGAATTTGCAACGTCATTAACTTCAGCTCTTGTAGGAACAGAGTTTTCAATCATTGTTTCCATCATTTGTGTGGCAATAATGACTGGAATTCTAGCTTTCTTAGCCCTCATCACCAACTTTTTCTGAATTAAGGGAACTTCCTGCATAGGAATTTCTACTCCAAGATCTCCGCGAGCTACCATCAATCCGTCGCAGTATGGTATAAGGGCATCTATATTCTCTACTGCTTCAGGTTTCTCAATTTTTGCAATAACAGGGACTCGATATTCAGAGTTTTGCTTGATTAAATCGCGTAGCATTCTCAGATCTTCTGGGGTTCTTACAAAGGATAACGCTATCCAGTCTACCTCTTGACTCAAAGCAAAGATGGCGTCTTTTCTGTCTTTATCTGTTAGAGCAGGTAGTGATATATTAGTGTTTGGAAGGTTCACTCCTTTCTTAGACGATAAAGAACCCCCTACCAATACTTTAGTGATGACTTTTGATTTTTTATCAGTGGAAATGACTTCAAACAATAGTTTTCCATCATCTACCAAAATTTGTTCCCCTTGCTTTACATCTTTGGGAAAGCTCTGATAGGTCATAAAGGCTTTCTTGCTGTCTCCCTCGCATTCCTCTGTGGTAAAAATAAATTCCTGACCATCTTCTAAGACAGTCCCTTGCTTCATCATGCCTACTCTCAATTTTGGTCCTTGAAGATCTGCTAAAATAGCAACATTCCAACCGTTTTCTTCATTGAGCAATCTAATTTGTTGTATCTGCTCCTTCACTATGTCATAATTTGCATGGGAAAAGTTGATTCGAAATACATTAACCCCTTCCTTAGCTAGATTGGTGAGGATTTCTTTGGTATTTGTCGCAGGCCCTAGGGTTGCAACGATTTTAGTCTTCTTACTTAATGACATACTTAAAAGATTAAGAATTCTTTAGATTTTAGTGTGTTTATATTTATCGTGTAAGATGCTGCTATTTGGTTGATTGTCTTGATACGATCTAATGTTTTTTTTATTAACTGTTCATCTTGCTCACCAACAATCTTTATGAAATAGTCCACTCTTTTTTTCTCTGGTACTAAATAAGTCATCATTTCAGTTGGGAATATAAAAGTGTCATTTTCATTCGTTTGCTCCTCTTTAAAACAGTTAGCTATCAAATACCAATCGTTATCATACTTTTCATTTGCGTAATTGTATATAGGAAACGATGCGTTGCTTCCTCTTCTTTCAACATCCAACTTAAAGCTCGCTAAAGAAAAATGTGTGTTTAAATTGCGGTTTAAAAGGTATGCTAATTTAAAATTTTCTAAGGGGGTGTGAATGGCAATTAAGGTATAATTGTCTTCGTAAAAGTCTTCAAATTCTAATGAATGAACTTGCATTTTCACCTAAATTTACAACTGTGCTAAAGTTAAACCTAGATAGCTAAGTTAGGGATTGTTTTATCACCTTTTTTAAAAAATCACGAAATCGTTATCGTCCTATAAGTTATCAATGGACTTTTGAAAAGTATAATAAACTCTCCTTGATGCTTGTTCTTCTGCTTTTTTCTTAGATTTTGCACGCCCTTTGGCAACTAATTCTCCATCTATACTAATTCGAACACTAAAATGCTTTACAGATTCATTACCTGTGTCTTCATAAGTGTCTATGGAATACTCTTTCTTTTGCTTCTGGCACCATTCTATAATCAGACCCTTGTAGCTTGTAATTTTTCCTTCCAGCTTAGCAATATCTACATACGGATCTATAAGTTTTTCATGGATAAATTTCTTGCAGCATTTATAGCCCTTATCTAAATATATTGCGCCAATTAATGCTTCAAAAATATTACCGTAAATATTTTTACCTACATTTTCTTGGGCAATATTACTTTTAAAAAAACGTATGATATTAAGACACTTCCCCAGCTGATTTAGGTGGTCTCTACTGACTATTTTAGAGCGCATTTGTGTTAGATAACCCTCTGATCCTTTGGGCGCTTCTGTGTAAAGGTAAGAGGCTATCACAGAGCCTAATATGGCATCGCCTAAAAACTCCAATCGTTCGTAATTGAATGGCTCGCCTTTACGATCCACTTTTTTTAGTGATCTATGAGTAAATGCCATTTCATAGATTTTAATATTTTTAGGATCAAATTCGAGCAAGTTTCGCATTTCAATGTAGAAGTCTTCGTTCTCTGGTCTGGGAGAGAAGCTTACTATTTTGCGAATAAAATTCATTGAATGTGTTAACTGATTTTCTTGAATGCTACGCAGGCATTATGCCCTCCAAAACCAAAAGTATTACTCATGGCAATTTTAATATCTCGCTTTTGCGATTTGTTAAGCGTTAGGTTAAGGTCTGGATTGATCGCTGGATCTGGTGTGCTATGATTAATAGTGGGAGGTACAATTCCTCGTTCCATTGCTAGGATAGATGCGATGGCCTCAATTGCACCTGCTGCACCCAATAAATGACCCGTCATTGATTTGGTAGAATTGATACTGATGTTTTTGGCGTGATCCCCAAAAACTTTGGAAATAGCCTTTAACTCTGCGACATCCCCAAGTGGCGTAGAAGTTCCGTGTGTGTTGATATGGTCAACATCCTCTGGAGCAATTCCTGAATTTTCTAAACAGTTTTTCATCACTGCAACGACCCCAATTCCCTCAGGATGCGGTGCTGTCATATGATGTGCATCGGAGGACATTCCGCCTCCTATAACCTCTGCATATATTTTTGCTCCTCGAGCTACTGCATGATCATATTCTTCTAAAATAATGGCTCCTGATCCTTCACCTAATACAAATCCATCTCTTTCTGCATCAAAGGGTCTTGAGGCTGTCTCTGGGCTTTCGTTTCTTGTAGATAAGGCATGCATCGCATTAAAACCTCCCATTCCAGCAATGGTAACAGCAGCTTCACTGCCACCAGTTACAATAATATCACAATGTCCTAGCCGTATGTAGTTCAGTGCGTCAATCATAGCATTCGCCGAAGATGCGCAAGCAGATACTGTAGTATAATTAGGCCCCATAAACCCATTCTTTATAGAGATGTTTCCTGGTGCAATGTCTGCAATCATTTTGGGAATGAAGAATGGGTTAAATTTTGGTGTTCCATCTCCTTTTGAAAAGTTTAAAACTTCTTCTTGAAAAGTTTCCAATCCGCCAATTCCTGCTCCCCAAATAACACCAACTCGAAATTTGTTGATGTGGTCTAAGTCTAAGTTTGCATCGGCAATGGCTTCATCAGAGGCTATCATTGCGTACTGCGTAAACCTATCCATTCTTCGAGACTCTTTTCTGTGAATGAAGTCATTCACGTTAAAATTTTTTATTTCACATGCAAAACGAGTTTTGAATTTGGTAGCGTCATAGTACGTAACAGGTGCTGCTCCGCTAACTCCATTAGCCAAACTATTCCAGTACTGTTCTATAGTATTTCCAATAGGTGTTAATGCGCCAAGTCCAGTTACAACAACTCGCTTTAATTGCATATAAAATAGGTATTGTTATTTTGCTTCTTCAATGTAGCTAATTGCTTGACCAACAGTTCCAATGTTTTCTGCTTGATCATCTGGAATTTGAATATCAAATTCTTTTTCGAACTCCATAATTAACTCAACAGTATCCAAAGAATCTGCTCCTAAATCGTTCGTGAAGCTTGCTTCTGCAGTTACTTCATTATCGTCCACCCCTAATTTGTCTACGATAATAGCTTTTACTCTTGATGCAATGTCTGACATAATTTTGTAATTTATAAATTTAAAATCGTGGCAAAAATACAAATCTTATTATTTTAAACGAATTTTTACCTCCAAATAATGGTTTTTTAAAAGTAGATAATTTTTATTGAAAAGAGTTCAGAAAAATTACATTCTCAAATATTATGCTTTCTTTTGTGTTTGAATTAAATTTTTATGACACGGATTGCCATACTTGCTTCGGGATCAGGAACCAATGCTGAAAATATCATTAATTATTTTCAAAGCTCGGATTCCATAAAGGTGACCATCGTGTACTGCAATAAAAAAACAGCTGGTGTTTTTGATCGATGTAAGCAGTTAGAAGTTCCTTGTATTTGGTTTTCTAAAGAGGCTTTTCACGACTCATCTAGGGTTCTGCATCACGTACAGTTACATGCTGATTTTATTGTCTTGGCTGGTTTTTTATGGAAGATTCCTATGGATTTTGTTTCAGCTTTTCCTCAAAAAATAGTGAATATTCATCCCGCGTTACTTCCAAAATATGGGGGCAAAGGAATGTACGGGATGCATGTACACCGAGCAGTGAAGGAGAATAAAGAGACCGAAACGGGAATTACAATTCATTTTGTCAATAAAAACTACGACGAAGGAGCTATTATTTTTCAGGCAACAGCAAGTGTAGATTCTAACGATTCACCTGAAGATATTGCAAAGAAAGTTCATCAATTAGAATATATGTATTTCCCTAAAGTTATTAGAGAAGTGATCGAAAAGTAGCTAAGGTCTGATAACGATCATCCAGCAAAACATCAAAATAAGAATGGCGAAAAAAAAGTACTACGTTGTTTGGAAAGGTAAAGAAACGGGAGTTTTTAGTGATTGGAATACCGTAAAAAAATTGGTATACGAATTTGAAGGAGCGCAGTATAAATCTTTTTCTGATGAGCAAGAGGCGGAGAAAGCATTCAAAAGAAGCTATAACGACTACAAAGGGAAGAACACCTCAAAACCAACACTATCCTATGTTGAAAAAGCGAAGTATGAGCTTCCTGTCAAGAACAGTTTGACCGTTGATGCTGCTTGCAGTGGAAATCCAGGAATCATGGAATATCGCGGTGTATTCAATAGCCACGGAAAAGAAGTTTTTCGCAAAGGTCCTTTTGAAGGTGGTACAAATAATATCGGTGAATTTTTAGCTTTGGTACACGGGATTGCATTACTTAAAAAGAAAGGACTACATCACATGCCTGTTTATTCTGACTCTGTAACAGCCATCTCATGGCTAAAGAAAAAGCAATGCAGAACAAATATTGCGTTTGACTCCTCCAATAATAAATTGCTAGATATGATTCAGCGTGCAGAAAAATGGTTGCAAAAGAACACATATAACAATCCCGTTCTTAAATGGGAAACGAAGGCTTGGGGAGAAATTCCTGCGGATTTTGGAAGAAAATAAAATTTAAATTTCGCTACCCTTTCAAACTCGCCACTAAATATTCGCGATTCATTCTAGCGATATTTTCCAAGGAAATTCCTTTGGGACATTCTACCTCACAGGCTCCTGTGTTGGTACAATTTCCAAACCCTTCCTCATCCATTTGCTTTACCATGTTCAGCACACGATCAGTGGCCTCTACTTGTCCTTGTGGCAAGAGGGCAAACTGAGATACTTTGGCAGAGACAAATAGCATGGCGCTTGAGTTCTTGCAGGTGGCTACACAGGCACCACATCCTATGCATGTTGCTGCATCAAAAGCAGCGTCTGCGTTGTTTTTATTAATAGGGATCGCATTGGCATCCTGGGTGTTTCCTGAAGTGTTGATTGATATAAATCCTCCCGCATGTTGTACACGATCAAAAGCGCTTCTATCAACAACCAAATCTTTAATTACTGGAAATGCTTTTGCTCTAAATGGCTCAATATAAATAGTATCTCCGTCTTTGAACTTACGCATGTGTAACTGGCAGGTAGTGATTCCTCTGTCGGGACCATGTGCTTCTCCATTGATGTATAACGAACACATTCCACAAATCCCCTCTCTACAATCGTGATCGAATGCTACGGGCTCTATTCCCTTCTCGATTAACGCATCATTCAGCACATCCAACATTTCTAAAAAAGACATATCTGGTGATACATCAGCGATTTGATAATCGACCATCTCTCCATTCTCCTTAGCGTTCTTTTGACGCCAGATTTTCAGTGTTAAATTCATGTCTTCTTATTTGTAACTTCGTTCTTTTACCTCGATATTCTCGTATGCTAGATCCTCTCTATGCAGTACTGCATCTTTAGGCTCTCCTTTATATTCCCATGCAGAAACGTATTGGAATTCTTTTCTACGCTTTGCTTCTCCTTCTGCCGTTTGATATTCTTCTCTGAAATGTCCTCCTGCCGATTCTTCTCTTTGCAAAGCATCTTTAGCAAACAGCTCTCCCAATTCCAAGAAATCTGCTACCCGACCTGCTTTTGCCAATTCCGGATTAAATTCGTCTGAAGATCCGGGTACTCGAACATCATTATAAAACTCAGCTCTTAGTGCTGAAATCTCACTGATGGCTTCTTTTAATTCTTTTTTATTGCGAGACATTCCGCATTTGTTCCACATGATCTTTCCAAGACGCTTATGGAAATAATCCACAGGTTTTGTCCCTTTGTTATTGATTAGTTGATCTATAGTCTCGCGAGCATTGTTCTCCGCTGCTTCAAATTCTGGTGACTCCGTAGAGATGGGTCCTGTTCGAATATCATTAGACAGATAGTCGCCTATGGTATAAGGCAACACAAAATACCCATCTGCCAACCCTTGCATTAATGCTGAGGCTCCCAATCTGTTGGCTCCGTGATCTGAGAAGTTGGCTTCTCCAATAGCATACAACCCAGGAATCGTTGTTTGTAAATTATAATCAACCCAAATTCCTCCCATGGTATAATGAACCGCTGGGTAAATCATCATAGGAGTTTCATAGGGATTTTCATCGACTATTTTTTCATACATCTGAAATAGGTTTCCATACTTGGTCTTTACCACCTCTTTTCCGAGTGGTAAATATACCTTGGGGTCATTTTCGTCTAGTCCTTTGATGTGTGCTTGCTCTTTTCCGTAACGTTCAATTGCAGAAGCAAAATCTAAGTATACGGCTTCTCCTGTTTTATTAACTCCATATCCGGCATCACAGCGTTCTTTGGCAGCTCTTGAAGCCACATCTCGTGGTACTAGGTTTCCAAAAGCGGGATACCTTCTTTCTAAGTAATAATCTCTGTTTTCTTCGGTAATCTCGGTTGGTCTTAGTGTTCCTTCTCTAACTGCTTTGACGTCTTCTATATTTTTAGGAACCCAAATACGACCATCATTTCTCAAAGATTCTGACATTAAGGTTAGTTTAGATTGGTGGTCTCCTGAAACTGGAATACAGGTAGGGTGAATTTGTGTGTAACAGGGATTGGCAAAATAGGCCCCTCTTTTGTGTGCCTTCCAAGCTGCTGTGACATTAGATCCCATGGCATTGGTGGAAAGGAAAAAAACATTTCCGTATCCTCCAGTTCCCAAAACTACAGCGTGTGCAGAGTGTCGCTCTATCTCTCCTGTAACTAAATTTCTGGCAATGATTCCCCTAGCTTTTCCATCAACAATGACCACATCCAACATTTCGTGTCGGTTGTACATTTTTATTTTTCCGCGACCAATCTGACGGTTCATGGCAGAATAGGCTCCCAAGAGTAGTTGCTGTCCTGTTTGGCCTTTTGCGTAAAAGGTTCTAGACACCAATACTCCTCCAAAGGAACGGTTGTCTAACAATCCACCATAGTCACGGGCAAAGGGGACTCCCTGTGCCACACACTGATCGATGATATTTGCCGATACTTCTGCCAAACGATATACGTTTGCTTCACGAGAGCGGTAATCTCCTCCTTTTACAGTGTCATAAAACAGTCTGTAAGTAGAATCTCCATCTCCTTGGTAGTTTTTTGCGGCATTAATTCCTCCTTGTGCTGCTATTGAATGTGCTCGTCTAGGCGAGTCTTGAAAGCAAAATGCTTTTACATTGTATCCTAGTTCTGCGAGAGTTGCAGCTGCTGAGCCTCCTGCCAGTCCTGTTCCGACAACAATTACATCAATCAGGCGTTTATTCGCAGGGTTTACAAGGTTGATCTCATTTTTGTGTTTTGTCCACTTATCCGCTAGTGGTCCTGACGGTATTTTAGAATCTAAAGCCATAGTAGTCCCTTTTAATGTCCTGTAAAGTGATGAAATAACGCAATAAAAATAAATCCTAGTGGAATGCCAATGGCATAGATTTTAGAGAATCCTTTGAGTGCTTTTGTGTACTTGTTATTAGCTCCTACGGATTGAAATGCTGAGTTGAACCCGTGTAAAAGGTGTAAAATTAGAAAGACAAAGGCAATTACATAAGCTGATACTCTTACTGGATTGTGAAACTTCTCTACCAGCTCATGGAAATATCGTGTCGGATTTTTTGGGGAAAAGTCAATATATTTGTATTGCATCTCTGGGATCCAAAAGTCGATAAAGTGCAACACGATAAACGCTAGAATGGCAAATCCGCTCCAGATCATATTTCTGCTCATCCAAGAAGAGTTGGCATTTCCGTTGTTTTTGGCGTATTTAATTTGACGTGCCTTTCTGTTTTGAATTTCTAGTACAAAGCCCATTACAAAGTGAAAGATTACCCCAAAAATTAACACAGGTTGTAGTAGGTATTGTACTGCCCAAAAAGTCCCCATAAAATGAGAGGCCTTGTTGAAAGCACTTTCACTGAAAACAGAGAGTATGTTAATGGCAAAGTGTTGTAAGAGAAAAATCATCAGGAAGAGAGCCGACAATGCCATGGCAAACTTTTTTCCTATTGAAGAACTTAAAAATCCACTCATTTGTGTCTTTAATTTTAGTGTTGGCAAAGGTACAACTCAAAGGTTTGCGAAACAAACCTCAAGTCGTCTTTTGGTTGGTATTTAGAATGATTTTAATTAGTTCCTCATTCGATGCTAAATGTTTGTGTAGCATCACCTAATTTTACAGTATACGTTCCTTTTGGCAGGTAGTAAACACCATTTTTAGCAGCCTTGATTTCAGTGTCTTTATTCGCTTTTTGATAGTCTCGCTTCCCAGCCTTTGAGAATGACAGTCCAAAGGTTGCTTCATTGTACCCATTCTCTGCATTGACACTTACTTCACCAACTCTAATATCTTCTGAAAAGATGGCGAATATCGCGTCTTTTTTTCCACGAGAGTAAAAGGGAATGGTAAGCGTTGGTGTATGGGCTTCTGACCATTGTGTTCTAGCGTTCCCCCAGTAGGATTCTTTTTTGATATTGTTAATAGCAGCGGCATCCTTTTTTGTCCTTGCAAGGCAAAAAAGATACAGCGGATAGCGCGACCTGAAAGGGAACGCCCAAAAAATACAATGAGTAAAAGAGGAGTGAAGCAAAAGCTTTATCAGGATGAATAAATCCTTATTTTTTTGGCTACATTTGTGTATCAAAACTTAGACAAACATGAAGTATCAGCCCATTAATTCACAACTTTTTATCAAAAACAGAGCTCATTTTGCGGCGCAAATGAAGCCTAAAAGTTTGGCTGTTTTTAATTCTAATGACATTTATCCCATTAGTGCTGATAGCACTATGCCATTTGAGCAACATCGGGATATTTTTTATTTGAGCGGAGTGGATCAGGAAGAGAGTATTTTGGTAATTTTTCCGGATTGCCCCAAGGAGA
The DNA here is from genome assembly GCA_964228785.1 of Flavobacteriaceae bacterium. Classification (GTDB taxonomy): domain Bacteria; phylum Bacteroidota; class Bacteroidia; order Flavobacteriales; family Flavobacteriaceae; genus Polaribacter. The sequence continues at coordinate 35,421 of CAXRAW010000046.1, read as the reverse complement.
AGCACCGTGAAATATTATTTCTGAAAGAAACGAATGAGCATATTGCTGTTTGGGAGGGGGAGAAGTTAACTAAAGCAACGGCGCTAAAGACTTCGGGGATTGTTACGGTTTATTGGCTTGATGAGTTGGAGAAGGTGATGTTTGAATTGATGACGCAGTGTGATACGGTATATATTAATACCAATGAACATTACAGAGCTCGTGTGGAGACTGAAACGCGTGAGGATCGTTTTACCAAATGGTTAAAAAACAGCTATCCCGCTCATGCTGTCGCTAAAAGCAATCCTATTTTACAGCGGCTGCGATCTGTCAAAGATCCTATAGAACTGGAAATAATGCAACGAGCCTGTGATATTACTGAAAAGGGGTTTAGGAGAGTCTTGGAGTTTGTAAAACCAGGGGTTTGGGAATATGAGGTGGAGGCTGAGTATGCTCATGAGTTTTTAAGAAATCGTTCCAAGGGTTTTGCCTATTCGCCAATTATTGCAAGTGGCAATAATGCGAACGTACTGCATTATATTGAAAATAATCAGCAGTGTTCTGCTGGTGATTTGCTACTGATGGATGTGGCAGCAGAATATGCAAATTACGCATCTGACATGACAAGAACAATCCCTGTTTCTGGTCGGTTTTCGGATAGACAGCGCGCGGTGTATCGTGCTGTTCACCGTGTGAAAGAGGAGGCTACAAAAATGCTGGTTCCAGGAAATGACTGGACTGAATATCATATTGAGGTTGGACACTTGATGACTTCTGAATTGTTGGGGCTAGGACTGTTGGATAAGGCTGATGTGCAGCACGAAAATCCAGACTGGCCCGCTTATAAAAAGTATTTTATGCATGGCACCTCGCATCATATTGGATTGGACACCCACGACTATGGGTTGCTCCACAAACCTATGCAAGCGAATATGGTGTTTACGGTAGAGCCCGGAATTTACTTGCCTGATGAGGGGTTTGGAATTCGACTTGAGGATGATGTGGTGATCCAGACATCGGGTGAGCCCTTTAATCTAATGAAAAATATTCCCATTGAAGTGGATGAAATTGAGGATCTGATGAACTGTAAAGAGGGTTTTGGATTTTAGAGTGCTCTCTTAAAAACTGCTGTTTCGAGTGATGGAATATTGATGTCCATAATCATGAGTTATACATCAAAGGTGTCATTCAAATTTAGACAATGTTTCTCACAAATGTGTTTTTTAAAAGCCTAATGGTCATAAAAAGGAACTGTTTCTTGTGAGTTTTACCATTCTAGCACTACCTTTGCACTGTAAAACAACACCATGTTTCCAGTAGAAAAAATTCGTAAGGATTTTCCCATTTTACAGAGAGAGGTCAATGGAAAGCCTTTGATATATTTTGATAATGCTGCAACTTCTCAGACACCTAAAGTTGTGATGGATGCTATTGTTGATTATTATACTAATTACAATGCAAACATTCATCGTGGAGTACATACTTTAAGTCAAGAGGCCACAGATAAGTATGAAGGAGCTAGAATTAAACTACAAAAACATTTCAATGCACAAAACTCTTATGAGATCATTTTTACCTCAGGAACAACACACAGTATCAATATCATTGCCTCTGGTTTCTCGGGTCTTTTAAATAAGGGTGACGAAATTATCGTCTCTGCGTTAGAACATCATTCAAATATTGTTCCTTGGCAAATGCTCTGCGAACGGACTGGAGCTGTCCTTAAAGTCATTCCTATGAATTTGGACGGTGCTTTGATTATGAGTGAGTACGAGAGCCTTCTATCTTCTCAAACAAAACTAGTATTCTGTAATCATATTTCAAATGCTTTGGGTACTATTAATCCTGTAGAGAAGATCATTAAAAAAGCACACGCTGTTGGGGCTGCTGTCTTAATTGATGGAGCACAATCAATTCCTCATATGAAAATAGACTTGCAAGCGTTAAATGTTGATTTTTATGTTGCCTCTGCGCATAAAATATGCGGTCCTACTGGGATGGGATTCTTGTACGGAAGGCAAGAATGGCTAGAAAAACTACCTCCCTATCAGGGTGGAGGAGAGATGATTGAAACGGTTACTTTCGAAAAAACCACCTATGCTGGCTTACCTCATAAGTTTGAGGCAGGAACTCCTAATATATGTGGCGGTATTGCCTTTGGTGTGGCAATAGATTATATTAATTCTATTGGTTTAGACCGTATTTTTAACTATGAACAAGCATTACTTGAATATGGAACGAAAAAACTATTGGAAATAGGTGGCATAAAAATCTATGGAACCTCTCATAAGACCTCTTTAATTTCTTTTAATGTCCAGGGTATTCATCCTTATGATATCGGTTCTATTTTAGATAAATTGGGTATTGCTGTTAGAACAGGACAACACTGTACGCAACCCATTATGGACTTTTATCAAATTCCTGGAACAGTGCGAGCATCTTTCGCCTTTTACAACACTAAAGAAGAAATTGATATTCTTGTAAAAAGTTTGAAAAGGGCTATTCTGATGTTAAGTTAGCTTTGTGCCACTTCCATGAGGTCTTTTACTTCTTAAATAGAAGTTATACCCTTCAATAGAGTACCGTTAAAGAATAAAAAAAGTGACTTTTCAGTCACTTTTTTCATTTTAAGGATATTGTTGATGCCTCCTATATTCCGGGAGGATAATTTGTTGGATAGTCATTGGCTCTAGGCATGTTTCCTGAGGCTCCAAAATTGGACCCATAGGTTGCATCAATACCTTCCAGTATTTTCTTTGCCATTAAAGCATAGCCTCTTGTTGTTAAGTGAATTCCATCTAAGCTAACCATGCCACCAAATACCAATGTTGTGGTCATTGTGAAATCATCAAATTGGGTTCCTGAGGTAGCTGCTTCGCTTAGCAATCCGTCCAAATCCACAACTGCTAATCCATTTGCATTACCAATACTGGTAATAGCAGCATTGTAAGCGTCTGTTGCTGTCTGTATGTTACTCTGTTCCTCTGGAGTTAATACCCAGTTATCTGCCAATGGTACACTAACTCCGTTAATTAACGATGGGTTTCCACCTACAGTAGTTCCAATAAAGCTAGAACTTGTTAACACTAAGAAGTCATCGGCGGTTGCTTGTCTATATTGAGGAATTCCTGTGAAAGCAGGGTTAATAGCTCCAAGATCAGTCAAATCTTCATCTATGATGACTACAGCATTGGAACCTGCTGTAAAATTAATTGTTCTTTTGTTTAACTCTTCTTCTGTGAATAATCCTGTTCCTGTTAGGGCTGCGAAAGCTGCTTGGAGCCCTCCGTTGTAGGCTGCATACCCTGCGTTTAAGAGGTCTGCTGTTGCTTGGTCTAATGGTACTGCATTGTGTGGTACTGTTGTGAAGTAGGGTAAGTTCACAATAGAAGGTACAGTAACCACAGCACCTTTTGCTCCGTTAGCAGTCATTGTTTGTACTAAAGAAGCAAAAACATTGGCAAATAGTGTAGGGTCTGTAATGTCTGATGGCCCGTAAGTAGCGGGGTCTAAATTCCCTGTTTGAACAGTTCCTGATCCTCCTGAGGTAGCATATCCTAAGACATCATTTCCTCCAATTTCAGAAATAGTGAAGAATGAGGCTCCCTGTGATGCTGCATCTTCTAATATAGTGGCGCTAGGACTTGATGCCATTCTCACGAAATACGGGTTTGCTAGACCAAGTGGTACGTTTGCAAGGTTTCCATATCCAGGAGATATCAAATGGAAACTTTTGGCTCCAGGAACACCCATATTGTTGAAAGGCCCCGTTAATACATCTGAAACTTCTGTTGTAGGCGCTTCTTGAACTAGTGCTAAGCCTGCCCCATCAAAGTAAAGTCTGGGATTTGAAATTTGCTGACCAGAAAGCAATAATCCTCCTGCATTATCATTGACTAGCGGTTGAGCGAAATTCCCTCCACCCATACTAGCCATTTTTTGTGAGATAATACTCGGAAAGGATTGTGATTGTGCTGCTAGGAAAAGAGATCCATCGGAGAAACCAGCCGAAAAAGAAGCTCCCAAAGCCACATAATTTGAAAAGTCTGCTGCTCCAGAAGTAGCGTCTTCATAAATGACAACATCAGCAGGTATTTCATCTAACTCATTGTTCACGTCACAAGCTGTAAAGCCTGCTAGCAACGTTAATAAAAATATATGTTTAATTTTTTTCATCTTTCTGATAATTAGTTGTTAATACTCCAAGACACATAGAACTGGGATCCGATAGCACCTACACCTGGCGCACTGAAGTACTCTTGACCGATAAGGTTGGCACCTCCTACTTTGAAAATGGATTTCCATTCTGGAACAGTGTAGTTAATTTGTGCATCCAATACGGTTCTAGAGTCAATTAATGCATCATGGAAGGTAGATTGCCATAGGTACTCATCTTGCCACCTTACGTTCACATTAAACCCAAAATTTTTAAATAACTCTTGCTTTCCTATCTGAAGTTTTACTTTGTGCTCAGGTGTATTAAATGATGGTTCAAAATCAGGATCAGATGCTTGATCAAATTCAAACTTAGAATAGGTGTAATTTAATCCAACATTAATTCCATTAAAAATCCTTGTGTTGATTGCAATAGCTGCTCCGTAAGAATTAACTTCAGCCGCTGAATTGGTATAGGTAGAAAACGCTTTAAAATCTCCGTTCGCTAATGCTAATAGAGATGAACCGCCATCTCCAGCCTGACCATACAATGGAACTAATACATTCTGAGTAGAGATAAAGTCTTCATACGTGTTGTAATAACCGCTTAAGTCAACAGATACTTTTGATTCTCCTACAGCCAGCACACCTCGATAACCCAATTCAAAAGCTGTTACTTTCTCAGGTGCTACAAGTGGAGTATTTACTGCTACTGGAGCTCCTCCCACTACAGAAGACGCAGAAAATGCGTTTTCGTATGCACTTCTTCCTGAGAGTTGTATCGTTTGGGATCCTACAATGACCTGTCCAGACCCGCTTAAAGTTAGAGGAGCACTAAAATAGCGATCTAAATTATCTGGAGCAGAACCAACCAGTAGGGCTCGACCAGCATCTAGCCCAATATACTGATCTTGAGTTGTTGGATATCTGAATCCTGTTTGGTATGATGCTCTAATGTTGTGTTCTTTATTTTTACCCGCAGCATACGCTAGAGATAATCTAGGAGAGTAATTTCCATCAAAATTTTGAGCTCCGTCATAGCGAATAGATGCTGTTAGTTTTAATCGTTCCTCCTCTAAAAACTTTTTTTGTACTTGAGTATATACACCGTACTCATCGTAATTGATGGGTCCGTCATAGTCTGTAAAGATTGTTCCACTAGAATTTAACGAATATCTCCTAAAGGAAGCTCCGAATTGAATTTCTGCCCAGTCAATTTGATCTTTAAAATTATAGTTGGCATCTGCGTGATAGAGTTTTGTTTGGTCTTGGAATCTTGATCCTGTGACTAGATTAGGGTCTGATGTAACAATATCAAATGTATTTTGAAATTCTGGTGTTCCTGGTACAAGTCTGCCTGTATCTGCTGTTTGTCTTGCAAAAACATGTGCTTGTTCAGGTAAAGCTCCATTTAATGTTGCTCCTACATAACCTGCCACATACTCTCCAAACCAAGTATTATCGTCTTTCCATCTCCTATTGATGTTAATAGCTGCAAATCTTGTATCATAGGAGTCACCTGCATCTCCACTAGTCATATACCCTCTCAGGAAAAAGTTCTTGCCTCTAAACTCAAGCCTGTGCTGAGCTAAGAAGAAATTGGTAATATTGTATCGATTCAATCCTTGATAAATTGTGTTTCCCCTACCAATTTTTGAATTCCAGATCACTTCAAGATTATCATTTCCAAAAGGTCTGTAATGTAATGCGGTTGCAAATTTGATACTACGAGCATTATAAGTCATTAAATCCCTCTCATCATATCCAGTTCTACTCACATTAACACTAGGCACGAGAGAAACATCAGAAGAAGGAAAAAGACCTAATGCGACTAATGCTTCTGCCACCCCACGAATGTTTGTAGAAACCTCGTCACCATACACATTCAACCCATCATAGTTAATGTCTGATAGTCTATCTCCTGGTGCATAACTCCCGTTTAAGGTATTCCGTGTATCAGTTGCAAACCATTCTGTGCCATCTAAAACAGATAACGTTGCCTTAGCAGCAAAATACTCTGAGAATGTATATGCGTAGCGTATATTGTATTCATAAAAATCATTGTCACCAGCAGCCTCTTGCATCGTTAAACCTCTTTTATAAGAGATGCTCACCCCTTGATCTTCGAATGGGCTTTTACTTCTCATAAACATGATACCATTAAATGCATTGGCACCATATAAAGCAGAAGATGCACCTGGTAGAATTTCTACAGTAGCTACATCCAACTCTGACATTCCCAATAGGTTTCCAATTGCGAAGTTAAGCGCTGGAGCAGCATTGTCCATACCATCAACTAACTGCATAAATCTCGTGTTCGCAAATGTTGCAAAACCCCTTGTATTTACTGACTTAAATGTTAAACTATTTGTATTTATGTCTACACCTTTCAAATTTTCCAAACCATCATAGAAAGATGGTGCTGAAGTATTTTTTATTGCTCTTGCATCCATGCGCTCCACGGTTACAGGCGACTCTAAAATACGTTCTGGGGTTCTTGATGCAGAGACAACAACCTCATCTAGAGCAGTCGCATTTTCTTTGAGATCTACTTCAACAACTTGATTGTTTTTAGTGATCTCTACCTTTGATATTTGAAACCCCAACATGGAAATTTCAATGGTGAATGGAGGTTCTTGGTTCACTTTTAATGTAAAGTTCCCGTCAAAGTCTGTGGTCGTTCCCACCGCTTGTCCAGAAACTTTAATGTTAGCTCCCAAGAGTGTTTCTCCTGAATTTGCATCCTTTACGGTTCCTGAGATTGATGTCTGAGCAGACATTGTTATCGAACCAAGCATAACGAATGCAAAGAAAATTGTCTTTTTAATCATGATGTGAATTATTTGTTAATCGAGACGAAAATACAATATTTTTTGATTCACGTAATAAAATCACTGTTTTTTTGAGATTTTATAGACATTTCACAATATTTTTTATCAAACTCACACTATTGAATGAATTTAAATTTTTTGTTTATAATACAATAGCATTCTGTAGTGGAGTCGCGCAACCAATTTTTTTTAAAAATCTAAATCTCTTCATTGAATGAATTGTAACTTTGTAATTTAATTCGATTTAGATTGAAAATTATACATTCTACTTCCAATTTTCCTTCCCATAAAAAATCTTTTGTAACCATAGGAACTTTTGATGGCGTCCATGTTGGGCACCAAAAAATTTTGCACAACCTTATTCGATCTGCGAAGAAGGAGAATGCCAAGTCTGTCTTACTAACTTTTTTTCCTCATCCTCGGATGGTACTTCAAAAAAATGTTACCATAGAACTCTTAAACACGATTGATGAAAAATCAAAACTGTTGGAAGACATAGGGTTGGATTATTTGATCATTCATCCTTTTAACAAAGGATTTTCGAGGCTGACGGCACTTGACTTTGTTCGTGATATTCTTATCAATCAGCTTAACGCAAAAAAACTTATCATTGGATACGATCACCATTTTGGAAAAAACCGAGAAGGAAATATCAATCAGCTCAAAGAGTATAGTCAACTATTTGATTTTGAAGTACAAGAAATTCCTGCACATGATATTGATGATGTTGCTGTTAGTTCAACAAAAATTAGAACCGCTCTTCACAATGGGTTGTTAAAAACGGCTAACAAATACCTCGGGTATCCTTTTATGATTCAAGGTACTGTTGTCAATGGAAAAAAACTAGGAGGCAAAATTGGATTCCCCACAGCAAATATTCATGTTAAAGAAGATTACAAGCTCATTCCCAAGACAGGTGTTTACGTTATTCAGACCCGTGTTGATAATGATCTCTTTTTCGGAATGATGAATATCGGTTATCGGCCTACCATTGACGGAAAACACCAAACTATTGAAGCTCACTTATTTAATTTCGATCGCAATCTCTACGACAAATTTCTGACAATCGAATTTTTATATTTTTTGCGAGAAGAACAGAAATTTGACACTGTTGATGAGCTCATTCTTCAGCTAAAAAAAGATCAAGATAATGCCATTTTCTTTATACAAAACAAACTCTAATCATTGATTGTGATATTAACACACATATTTTATCTTTGGACTCTTAAACAACAGAAGACGTTATGTTGCAAGTTCAATTTATCAGAGAGCATAAAGATGAGGTATTAGAAGGGTTAAAAAAGAGAAACATTTCTAATGCTGAGGAAATGATTGAGCGCGTGCTAAGTACTGATGAGGTACGCAGAAAATCTCAAGTTGAACTGGATAATGTATCTGCTGAATCTAATAAGCTATCCAAAGAAATTGGTCTTTTATTTAAGTCAGGTGAAGTACGCAAAGCAGCTTTGGTTAGAGAAAAAACAAGTCAGTTAAAAGAACAAAAAGAAACGTTATCTAAACAAAAAATTACTGCTGAAGAAACTTTACAGCACCTGCTATTTCAAATTCCAAATATTCCTCACCAATCCGTTCCTTACGGTCAATCAGACGAAGACAATGAAGAAATATTTCGTTATGAAACGAATCTAACACTTGATGAAAGTGCATTACCTCATTGGGAATTAGCAAAAAAATATGATCTTATCAGTTTTGAGCTTGGTACAAAAATAACAGGTGCTGGTTTTCCTGTGTACACGGGCAAAGGAGCAAAATTACAACGAGCTCTAATCAACTATTTTCTGGATAAAAATACAAATGCGGGTTACGAGGAAGTGCAAGTACCTCATTTGGTAAACGAAGCCTCTGGTATTGGAACGGGTTCTCTTCCTGACAAAGAAGGACAGATGTATTATGTAGATGGTGACGATTTATATCTAATTCCTACAGCTGAAGTTCCTGTGACCAATATCTTTAGGGGGAGTCTACTGAAGGAAAAAGACCTTCCTTTCGCCCTTACAGCCTACACTCCTTGTTTTAGGAGAGAAGCAGGTTCTTATGGTGCTCATGTGAGAGGTTTAAACAGACTGCATCAATTTGATAAAGTAGAAATCGTTCGGATTGAACATCCTAATCGTTCGTACGAAGCTCTAGAGGAAATGATCGAACACGTGAAAAAAATCTTACTGGAATTAAATTTACCTTTCAGAATCCTGCGCTTGTGTGGTGGTGACGTGACTTTTGCTTCGGCACTTACGTATGATTTTGAAATCTTCTCTGCGGCTCAAAAGCGATGGTTAGAAGTAAGTTCTGTTTCAAATTTTGAAACATTTCAATCCAATCGATTGAAATTGCGGTTTAAAAACGGTAATGGAAAAAGTCAACTTGCCCATACTCTCAACGGCAGTGCACTTGCTTTGCCTAGAATTGTTGCTGGAATTTTGGAAAATTATCAAACCACAGAGGGGATTGTTATTCCAGAGGTTTTGATTCCATATACTGGCTTTGAATTGATTAGTTAGCGGAAATGGCTAGCATCAACTTTTTATACTTATTGACTTCTATGAGTGAGTTAAGATAGTCGCTTATTTGTCCCATTTTCATCAACTCTATAGAATTTTGTTTTGCTATTTCGTATTGTTTGGTTAAGTCTTTCATTGTTTCTTATAGTTGGTTACACAAGCTATATGACAATTACTATGCCAAAGTGTTACTCTGTTAGAGGCGCTAATAATATGATTTAATAAAATATTAACACTCATATTGTTTCTAATGCTACATACATCCACTGAAATATGTCTTTTTCACTATTCTGAATGCACCAAGAATTTCCATTGATATCATTGGCAACTTGTTTCAACATTTTGTATAAATAAGGTCTCATAAAAACTTTAAGATGGAATCTATATCTTTGAGATGGAGCCCTTACAGAGGAATTTGGTTGAGAAAGAATCAATACCCAAACAAAAGGAAATGTTTAAATAGCAAATAGTTAGTGTAAATTTAAACGAGTAAAATGAAAGCTTGTATCCTTATTATCTGCTTGTTCTATACCTGTTTTAGTTACAGTCAGGACAATCTCCTGTTAGCGGAGAACTATTTCCGACAGGGGGAATATAAGAAAGCTTCGCATATCTATAAATCACTATTCGAGAAAAACACGTTTAATGCTGACTATCTGAAGAAACTAGTGACTTGTTATCAGGAAACGCATCAATTTCAACTAGCAGAGACACTCTTAAGAACGTTATTAAAAGAACACGTTACTCGCAAATACCTTCATGTAGAACTGGGCTACAACTATGAACGTCAACAACAGATAGAACTGGCTAATGTAGAGTACAAAAAAGCACTGGACTACATAAGTACCAACCCTTATTCCGCGGGAATTATTGGAAGAACCTTCCAAAAAAATAACGCTTTAGATCGTGCAATTCTAGCTTACACCAAAGCAGTGCAACTTAACCCAAACTCAAATTATCAATTTCAGATCGCACAGATTTTTGGTGAAAAGGGAGCGTTTGAAAAGATGTTTGAGGCTTATATCAACCTTGTTGACTCTAATGAGCGCTATATTAGATCTGTACAGCGATTAATTAGTAAATATATTTCTGATGACCCTTTGGACAAAAATAATATTGCACTTAAAAAATCACTTCTTAGAAAATCAATCAGCAACCCCAAAAATATTTGGAATGAACTTTTAAGCTGGTTATTTTCTAAACAAAAGGAGTATTATAAGGCCTTTGTTCAAGAAAAAGCTCTTTTCAAAAGAGATGCCGTGTATCTGGATAATATCTCAAGGCTTGGAAAAATTGCTTTTGACAACAGAGATTATAGTACTGCTAAAGAGTGCTTTTCTTTCACATTAGAAAACACCTCTTTCATTGATGAAACAGTTAACTCTGAGCTTTTTCTTCTCAAAGTTGCCATCGCTAAGGAAAATAAAAATATTCTTCAATTATTCGACGTAGTTTTAGAAACTTATGGAATCAACGCCAATACTATTGCCATACAAACGGAATATGCCAACTTCCTTACATTTAAAAAGGGGCAACCCAAAAAATCTGAAGCTATTTTAGAACGTGCTTTGCAATATTCAAGGTCTAAATTTCAGCGAGCTCAAATAAAACTTAAATTAGGTGAAGTCTTTGTTTTTACCAGTCAATTTAACAAAGCATTAATTTATTTTTCTCAAGTTCAAACCAGCCTTAAAAATCATCCATTGTCTCAAGAGGCTCGTTTTAAAGTTGCTCAAACCTCCTATTTTAAAGGTGATTTTCCTTGGGCTATGGCACAACTCAAAGTACTTAAAGGCTCTACAACACAACTTACAGCTAATGATGCTGTGAACTTGTTTTTAATTATTTCTGACAATCAACCCAAAGATTCTATTCCTTCTGGACTTAAACAGTATGCTAAAGCAGATTTACTGTCTTACCAAAACAAATATATTCAAGCACTGACAATTTTAGAGCGTATTTGCCAGAAGTTTAAAGGATTTCCTGTTGAAGATGAAGCCTTTTTTAAACAAGCAAAAATCATGATTCATCTAGAGAGGTATGAAGATGCCGTCACGGCTTTTAAAAAAGTAATCGATCTGAATCCAGAAGGAATTCTAAATGATGACGCTATCTTCGAGATTGCAGAACTCTACAGAAACAAATTAAATCTCCCCGAAAAAGCTAAGGAATATTATCAAAAGATTATTTTTGATTATCCTTCAAGCTTTTACCTGGTTGATGCTAGGAGGAAGTATAGAGAGTTGCGGGGAGATACGGTTCAACAATAGATACGCAAATGCCTTATTCTTCAAGCTAACGACAGTAATTATTTTGTTTACATTCCCATATTTAGGATCATAAAATTACCTCCATATGTACATATATAACATCACTATCAATGTTGAAGAAAGCATTCACCAAGAGTGGCTCATTTGGATTCAAGATCACATTCAAGAAGTTCTAGCAACAGGGCGGTTTGTGTCAGCAAAACTCACACAAGTCCTTGTTGAGGAAGAAATGGGAGGAATTACTTACTCTATTCAATATACTGCGAATACTCGTAAGGATTTAGATGATTATTACAGCGTTGATGCACCCAGATTAAGAAGTGATGGAATTACGAGATTTGTAGATAAAATGGTAGCCTTCCGAACAGAGTTAAAGGTAATTAAAGAGTTTTATCCTTTCAGTATTCGCAACTAAAATATGACAGTTAAACCTAAAAAATATCTCGGACAGCATTTTTTAAAAGATGAAAGAATAGCAAAAAAGATTGCTGATTCTCTCTCCTACAAGGGTTATAGTCACATCCTAGAAATTGGTCCAGGAATGGGTGTCTTAACAAAACATTTATTGCGTTCAAAAAGTAAAGTAACAGTGATGGAGCTAGATCCTGAGTCTGTTAACTATCTGAATCGTGACTTTAAAGATACTCAAATCAAACTCAACACATCTCCAGAATGGTTTCAAATTATTGGTGCTGATTTTTTGAAACAAGACCTCTCAACAACCTTTAATAATGAGCAATTTGCCATCATAGGTAACTACCCTTATAACATATCTACACAGATTGTATTTAAAGCAATACAGAACAGGGTTTTTATTCCAGAGTTCTCAGGAATGTTCCAAAAAGAGGTTGCCAAAAGAATTACGGCAAAAGAAGGTTCTAAAATTTATGGTATTTTATCTGTTCTTACACAAGCGTTTTACAGTGCTGAATATCTATTTACTGTTCCTGCATCTGTTTTTAACCCTCCGCCCAGAGTTGAATCTGGAGTGATCCGTTTAACTCGTAAAGAAAACTTTACACTTCCTGTTGATGAGGCTTTATTTTTTAAGGTGGTGAAAACGGCCTTTAATCAACGAAGGAAAATGCTTCGAAGCAGTTTAAAATCTTTTAATCTTTCGGATTCCTTAAAAGAAGACACTATATTTGCGATGCGTCCAGAACAGTTATCCATCGCTCAATTTATAGCGTTAACGCAGAAAATCGCAGGTTATGTCGGTTGAAATTACCAAAGCGCTTTTAGACATTATTACTTCATATATTGAAGCCTCAAATAATGCTGCTTTAATCGAATATTTCGAAGAGATGCACCATGCTGATATTGCTGAAATTCTAGACGAGCTTTCCTTTGAAGAGGCCGTCTATATTATCAAACTTTTAGATAGTGAGAAAACATCTGAGGTATTGATGGATGTTGATGATGATGTTCGAGAGAAAATTCTTCAAAATCTTTCAGCTAAAGAAATTGCTGAAGAAGTACAAGAGTTGGATTCTGATGATGCCGCAGATATTATTGGTGAACTTTCTGAGGAACGACAGGAAGCAGTAATGTCTCAGATTGTAGATGAGGAGCACGCTAAAGAAATTGAAGAGCTTCTTAATTATGATGACGATACTGCTGGAAGCTTAATGGCAAAAGAACTTGTAAAAGTCAACGAAAACTGGACTGTTTTAAAATGTGTTCGAGAAATGCGAATACAGGCAGAAGAAGTAACTCGGGTACATTCTATTTATGTTATTGATAATAAAGGGAAACTAAAAGGTCGTTTGTCGTTAAAAGATCTTTTGATTGCTTCTACTAAAACAGCTATATCTCAAGTGTACATTCCCAATGTAGATTATGTACATGACAGCGACGACCTAGATGAGGTTTCATTTAAGATGAGAAAATATGATCTAGAAGCCATTCCAGTAGTTGACGAAAATCATATTCTTTTAGGAAGAATTACCATTGATGATATGGTAGATGTCATTAAGGAAGAGGCTGAAAAAGATTATCAGTTAGCCGCAGGTATTGTAGAAGATGTTGAGGCAGATGACGGTATTTTTGAGCTTACAAAAGCACGTTTACCTTGGTTAATTCTTGGTTTACTTGGCGGTCTCGGTAGTGTCCTTATCATGGACGCCTTTGATGATTCTATCAGAGTCATTAAAAACTATGATAAGTTGTTTTTCTTTACCCCATTAATTGCAGCGATGGCTGGCAACGTGGGTGTACAATCCTCTGCTATTATTGTTCAAGGTCTGGCAAACGATACTGTAAAAGGGAGCCTTTGGAAGCGCTTGTTAAAGGAGGTGGGACTAAGTCTGATTAACGGACTGATCCTGGGGATCATCTTAATAGCTGTTGCTCCTTTGGTCTCACTCGACCTCTACTACAGTATCACCATTGCAATTTCTATGTTGTGTGTAATCATTGTAGCTTCTTTGGTTGGGACATTTGTCCCCATTGTTTTGGATAAAAAAGGCATTGACCCTGCCATAGCCACTGGACCATTTATTACCACAAGTAATGATATTTTTGGGATCTTTCTCTTTTTTCTTATTGCAAAATCTATGTTAATTTAATGAGCCTTTTATGCAAGATTTCTATTTTACCTTCATGATATTTTAAAATCATCGTACTTTTAGAAAAAGATCCCATAAAACTACGCCACAACTCACAGCAATATTTAACGAATGTTTAGTTCCTAACTGGGGTATTTCTATACATACATCAGAGGCAGAAACCACTAGCTGTTGTACTCCTTTGACTTCATTACCAAAAATTACTGCTAATTTTTTTTCAGCATCTGGCTTAAAATCATTCAACATCACGCTTTGCTCAGTTTGTTCTATTGAAGCTACAATAACCTGATCTTTTTGAAGCTCTAGAACTAACTTAAAAATATCTTCTCTATATTCCCAGTCCACAGATTCAGTAGCTCCTAATGCTGTTTTGTGGATTTCTTTTTTGGGTGGTGTAGCGGTAAAACCACAGAGATATATTTTTTCTATGAGAAATGCGTCACTGGTCCTAAAAACAGAACCAATATTATTAAGACTTCTAATGTTGTCTAAAATAACGATTAGAGGTGTTTTTGTTGAATTCTTATACTCGTTAACAGTTATTCTTCCCAACTCATTATTACGAAGTTTTCTCATAAAAAGTTCTATCTTTAAAGGCTTATATTAGTGAATGTAAAACTAACCGAAATTTTCTAAACCCTTGGCAAAACCTAAAGGTAAAAAGGAGACACCTTTAATGAAGCAGTACAATACTATCAAGGCGAAATACCCTGATGCTGTCCTCTTATTTCGTGTAGGTGATTTTTATGAAACTTTTGGGGAGGATGCAAAAAAAACAGCAGAAATTCTCGGGATTATCTTAACCAAAAGAGGTGCTGGAAGTGAGAGCGAAACAGCATTGGCTGGTTTTCCTCATCACTCTTTAAATACGTATTTACCAAAATTGGTAAAAGCAGGATTACGCGTTGCAATCTGTGATCAGTTAGAAAATCCGAAGCTTACCAAAAAAATTGTAAAACGTGGTGTTACCGAACTGGTTACTCCCGGGGTTTCGTTAAATGATGAAGTTCTGCAATCAAAATCAAATAATTTTTTAGCAGCAGTTCACTTTGGTAAAAAACTACTGGGTGTTTCCTTTTTAGATGTATCTACTGGTGAATTTCTGTTGGCTCAGGGAAACGAAGAATATATAGATCAACTGCTACAAAACTTCAACCCTTCTGAGGTTTTGGTTGAGAAACAGTACAAACAGCGATTCAAAACCTTATTTGAAGATCGGTGTTACACATTTTATTTGGATGACTGGATTTTTCAGGAAGACTATGGAAAGGAGTCTTTACACAATCATTTTAATGTACGTTCTTTAAAAGGTTTTGGTGTTGAAGAGTTGAAAGAAGGAATCATTGCTTCTGGTGCTGCTTTGTATTACCTATCGGAAACACAACACAACCGACTGAAGCATATTCAGAATATTAGCAGGATCGCAGAAGATGATTATGTGTGGATGGATCGATTTACTGTTCGCAACCTTGAGTTGTACCACTCTAATACTTTAAATGCAGTTACTTTATTGGATATTATCGATAAAACCATCTCTCCTATGGGAGGTCGATTACTGAAGCGATGGTTGGCTCTTCCATTGAAGAAAATTGATGAGATTCAATTACGTCATGAGTTGGTGAAGTATATCATTCACGAAGACGATTACAGGGCTGTTTGTGAGTATCAAATTCAACAGATGAGTGATCTGGAACGCTTGGTCTCTAAAATTGCTACAGGAAAAGTTTCACCAAGAGAAATGGTCCTGTTAAAAGATTCTCTCAAGGCTGTTCTTCCCATTAAAAGTGCTTCTTTAAACTCTAAAAATGAGTCTGTAAAAGCAATTGGTCGGCAGTTTACCGACTGTTCTGTGGTGATTGAGAAAATAGATCAATCGCTTTTTGACAATGCTCCTGTTCATATTAGCAAAGGCAATGCTATTGCTGATAAGGTATCTGAAGAATTAGACGATCTACGCGCCATCTCAAATTCAGGAAAACAGTACTTAGACGATATGCTGGCTAGAGAAACGGAAAAAACGGGAATTTCTAGTTTAAAAATTGCTTTTAATAACGTATTTGGATATTATATTGAAGTTCGAAATACTCATAAAGACAAGGTTCCAGAGGAGTGGATTCGCAAACAAACTTTGGTAAATGCAGAGCGTTACATTACTGAGGAACTCAAAGAATACGAAACCAAAATTCTAGGTGCAGAAGAAAAAATTCAAGCGCTAGAACAACAGCTTTTTAACGAGCTGATACAGGTTGTTATTGAGTTTATTGGTTCTATACAGCAGAATGCTCAAAATACTGCAAAAGTAGATGTGTTACTGAGTTTTGCAAAGCTTGCTATTGATCATAACTATGTGCGTCCTATTGTTGATGATCGTTCTGATATTGAAATTAAAAATGGTCGCCATCCAGTAATTGAAAGGCGGTTACCCATTGGCGAGGAATATGTTGCCAACGATATCGTGTTAAATCAAAATCAACAGCAAATTATGATGATTACGGGACCCAACATGTCGGGTAAATCCGCCATACTCCGCCAAACTGCTTTGATTGTTTTATTGGCTCAGATGGGTAGTTATGTCCCTGCGCAGCAAGCAAGAATTGGGCTGGTGGATAAGATTTTCACTCGTGTAGGTGCTAGCGATAATATCTCTATGGGGGAATCTACTTTTATGGTAGAGATGAATGAAACGGCTTCTATTCTGAACAATATTTCATCGCGAAGCCTTGTCTTATTGGATGAAATTGGGAGGGGAACTTCAACTTATGACGGTATCTCTATTGCTTGGGCTATTGCTGAATACCTGCACGAACATCCTTCTAAGGCAAAAACGTTATTTGCAACGCATTACCATGAGCTTAATGAAATGACCACTACTTTTGAACGAATCAAAAACTTTAATGTTTCTGTAAAGGAACTAAAAAACACGATTGTTTTCTTGCGTAAACTGGTTACTGGAGGAAGCAATCACAGCTTTGGAATTCATGTTGCAAAGCTCGCTGGAATGCCCAATCAGGTAATTCATAGAGCAGGTAAAATCCTAACGCAGCTCGAAAAAAATCACACTCGTGAAGAAGTGAAAGATACACTAAAGGAAGTGCAACATGAAGATTTACAACTAAGTTTTTTTCAACTAGACGATCCTTTGCTCGAAGAAATTAGAGAAGAAATTCTCACTACCAATATTGATACCTTGACTCCCATTGAAGCTTTAATGAAGCTTAATGAAATCAAACGTATGTTGACCAAGAAATAGCTATCTTTACATCGTCATGATAGGAGTTTTTTTATTTATCAGTGGTCCCGAAATCCTTCTTGTTTTATTGGTAATTGTCATGTTCTTTGGTACTGATAGAATTCCTGATATCGCTAGAGGTCTAGGAAAAGGAATCCGTCAGATTAAAGATGCTACTAATGATATTAAAAGGGAAATCAATGAAAGTGCTAAAAGCAAAGGAATTGATACTGATTTAGCTGGTGATATTCAAAAAGAAATTAACGAGGTAAAAGACCATATTGATGACATGACTGGCCCTGTTAAAAGAAATCTATAATATCATCTCTTTTTTTCGGCTGAGGGTTAATCCGTCTCTTATTGGAAGGATTAACGTTTCAATTTGGTCGTTGGAGTTCACTAGTTTATTGTATGCTAATAATGCTCTGGTGTCGATATCGTTGGGTGCTAGAGGCTCTACAACCTTGCCACTCCAAAGAACATTATCAGAGAGAATGATACCACCTGGTCTTATTTTATTAATGAGTAGGTTGAAATAGTTTGAATAATTTGATTTATCGGCGTCTATAAAAATCATGTCAAATGTTTCTTTAAATTTTGGGATCAGCTCTAGTGCATTGCCATAGTGTTGTTGAATCTGGTTTCTAAACCCTGATTTTATGAAATACTTGTTTTGTATGTCCTCCAATTCTTCGTTTTTATCTATCGTGTGAATGATTCCTCCTTTACTAAGTCCCTCGGCTATACAAATGGCGGAATAGCCTGTATAGGTTCCTATTTCTAACACCTTTTTAGGCTGAATGATTTTTGAAATCATAGAGAGTACTCTTCCCTGGAAAGCACCACTTAGCATTCTTGGATTTAGGACTTTTTGCCAAGTTTCTTTACTGAGTTCCTGTAATACTTGTGGCTCTTTTTGTGAGTGATTCACTACATATTGGTCTATGTTTTCTGGTAGGAAATTCATCATGGTTTTTTGTCTGCTACAAAAATACCAAAAACCTTTCGAGAACTGGTAGAAAAGAGTTTGATGTTAGAACTAACTTTGATGATTTAATGTTATTGAGTCATCTCTTGGAATAGGTAGCGATTTGATAATAATGAATGACGATAATGTTATTATTTGATCGTAAAGGTATTCTCAATGCTGCGTTAGCGATAAAAGCGGCATCCTTTTTTGTCTTTTTCTTGTTTGTTAAATGTACTTACACGCTCTATGATGAAGATTGATATTTGAGACTTTGTGAACATTGGTGTTTGACAAAAAAGATATAGCGGATAGCGCGACCCGCAGGGGAACGCCCTTAAACAATAAAATCTGAGGTGAGAATTACGCTGTTTCTTTTCGTTAAATTTGGTTGCTATTTCCTCTTTTTTTGAACCGTTGATAGGGACGATCTACAAGGAACTTTTTTGATTGAAACCGCTATCAACTAATTCTTAAACCTGTTCATTTTTTGTGTGATTTGTTGACGATCTGATCTAAAATATGCCTGCTTAGAGATTCTTTACATTTAGAAAAATTTTGTACTGTTGGTTTTACCTTCGTTTGAAATTAAACCCATCAAATTCTGACGATATTTACTACATTTACAAAATTCTAATACAAGCCGAATGTCAATTATAAGAAAGAAATACAAACGAATCACCACTAAATCGTTGGTAGAGATGAAGGAAAATGGTGAAAAGATTTCTATGCTTACTGCATATGATTTTACGATGGCAAAGATTTTAGATCGCGCTGGGATTGATGTAATCCTAGTTGGTGATTCTGCTTCTAATGTAATGAGTGGTCATGAAACAACATTGCCCATTACTCTGAATGAGATGATTTATCATGCAAGTTCTGTTATTAGGGCTATAGAGCATTGTCTGGTGGTGGTTGACCTTCCTTTTGGAACTTATCAAGGAAATTCGAAAAATGCCTTAGATTCTGCAATCAGAATCATGAAAGAGTCTGGTGGGCATGCGGTTAAATTAGAGGGAGGAAGTGAGATTTCTGAGTCTATCTCAAGGATTTTAACTGCTGGAATTCCTGTAATGGGTCATCTTGGTCTAACGCCTCAGTCTATCTACAAATTTGGAACTTACACTGTTCGTGCTAAGGAAGAACAAGAGGCTACAAAATTAATGGAAGATGCACGATTATTGGAGCAGTTAGGCTGCTTTGCACTAGTGTTGGAAAAGGTTCCTGCTAGTATCGCTGAAAGGGTGGCTAAATCTATTAAAATTCCTGTTATTGGTATTGGAGCTGGTGGTGGTGTTGATGGTCAGGTTCTGGTTGTACACGATATGTTGGGTATGACTTATGAATTTAATCCACGTTTCTTGAGACGTTATGCTGATCTTCACAGTATCATGACTGATGCTTTTAAAAACTACATTGACGATGTAAAAGCACAAAATTTTCCTAGTAGAAGTGAACAATACTAATTTTATAATGGATCATTAGCCAAGAGTTAATCTTGTCTCTGGTCGTGCTATATGCTGTTTTGTGAAATCATCATTATTGGAATGTCACCTCCATGGGAGAATTAACGAAGCGGTAGTCGACTCTAAAAGGTTAAGTAATTAAAAATTAAATAGTTAATGTAAATTTAACTGGATGAAAATTCTCCACATTGATACGAATCATCCTCTAATGATTCAACAACTTTCTGATTTAGGTTTTGAAAATCACGAGGATTATAATTCTTCAAAGACTGAAATTGAGGAGAAGGTTCATCTGTATGATGGTATTATTATTCGTAGTAGGTTTGAAATTGATCAACCTTTTCTTGAGAAAGCAATCAACCTAAAGTTTATTGGCCGGGTAGGCGCTGGGCTTGAGAATATTGATTGTAGCTATGCGAAAAAAAAAGGCATTGAATTAATTGCTGCACCTGAGGGAAATAGAAATGCTGTGGGAGAGCATGCCTTGGGGATGTTGTTATGTCTTTTTAATAAATTAAATACCGCTGATACTGAGGTAAAACAAGGAAAGTGGCTCCGTGAGCACAATAGAGGTCTAGAACTCGATAGGAAAACGATAGGCCTTATAGGTTATGGGAATACGGGAAAGGCTTTTGCTAAAAAGCTCAGCGGTTTTGATACAACTGTAATCTTCCACGACCTTGTTGATGGTTTAGGTGATGAGAACGCCTCACAGGTTAGTCTTAAAGAGCTTCAGGCTAGGGCTGATGTATTGAGTTTACACGTTCCCCAAACAGAACACACCATTGGAATGGTCAATTCTGTGTTTATCCGTCAATTCAAAAAGTCTTTCTGGCTTATTAATACTGCGAGGGGAAAGAGCGTTATTGTAAAAGACTTAGTCTCTGCTTTAAGTTCTGGAAAAGTACTGGGTGCTGGGTTAGATGTCTTGGAATATGAAAGTTCATCTTTTGAGAATCTATTTTCATCCGAACTTCCCGAAGAATTTCAGTATTTGATCAAAGCAAAAAATGTATTGCTAACTCCTCACGTGGCCGGGTGGTCTACTGATAGTAAGGTAAAACTTGCTGAAATAATTGTTGATAAGGTAAGAACTATTTTTTGTAGTATCTAGCTCTTTTTTATACTTTTAATCATCTTTACGAAAAGAACGAGTTGTACTTTTTTGACTTACTAAAAATAATTTATGTCCGCTATTTTTGAATATCCCTTAGAGCTTCTCATTTTACTTTTTCTGATTGTTACTTTTTTTCAATCGTCCATCGATAAAATTACTGATTGGAATGGGAATCTGAAATTTATCAGAGAGCATTTTCAAAACTCCCCTCTTAAAAATATGGTTCCTCTACTTTTGGGCGTTATTCTCTTAATGGAATTTGCAGCAAGCCTGTTGATGATTGTTGGGGGAATTCAAATGGTTATGATAGGGATGAAGGATTTTGCTATCTATGGTATTGAATTATCTGCGTTGTGTTTAATCTTCTTACTTTTTGGTCAGCGATTAGCAAAAGACTATGCAGGAGCGATGGCTTTAGCGGTATATTTTATTATCACGATACTTGGGTTGTATGTTATGACCAACTAAAGATAAGATCCTGTTATCCTTTTTTAAGAAACCATTGTTTTTAATTATAATTAAAAGCCTTTATAAGAAGCGTTTTTAAGCGTGATCTTTTTTTTGTGATACTATAGATGCACTTTATCAGGAAGTTGCTTAACACGTCTTATAAAAAGAATTACACGTGTTGAATCTCATAAATCAAAGAAGAGTACTCTTTTGTTCTCATCGCTTTAAGATTGGATTGAAGCCCAATTTTAAAAGCATTAAAATAATTTTTTTTGCCTGTTTTATATTTTTCACTAAGCAATGATACATAAAAAGCGTCGTACTTTAACGGATAAACATTTGTTATCCTCATGTCTAAAGGTTCAAAGAGATTGTGAATTGATCTTTGTGAAAAATGCCAAAGATGTCTCGGGACATCGAAGGCTGCCCAATATTCTTTGTAATATTCGGCATCATAGCTTTTAAAATTTGGTGCAGCAATAATTAATTTCCCCTCTTTTTTTAACATCTTTTTTAAGTAGTCTAAACATTCCAATAAATTGAGAACATGCTCAAGGGAATGCCACATTGTAATAACATCGTATTGTTGGGATATTACTCTTTCTATCGAACTTTCTAGAATCACTCCTTTTCTTCTAGCAATTCTTCTAGCTTTTTCGTTGGGTTCCACACCAAAAACCTGATATTTTTTTTTCTTACAAAAATGTAGAAAAGCTCCGTTTCCTGCTCCAATATCTAAAACTGATTTATTTTTATTTCTATCTCTGAAAATAGATTCTTTACGTTTGAAGGATATATTTTTAATGTAATTATAAAAAATATTGGAAAGACTGATTTCGTGATTGAAATGAGATTGGTATTTATCCGATTCGTAATAGTCCTCTATGTCAGTTGGCATAGGTGATGTCACAAGCATTTCTAACCTCTCATTAGACATGACTTCATACATTTCCTTGGAAACTAGATGGTCTTTGCAGTCTAGGAAAGCAACAACCCCTTTGTGTAATTCTTTTTCTCTCATTTTGAAAAATTTGCGTCGTGTTCCATGTGGAACATTGTTGAAAAATCTTTTTATCTTCCCATATGAACAAGCAGCACGGAAACATCGCTTGGGGATACCCCGCTTATTCTGCTCGCCTGTGATATAGTTGTTGGTTGAACTTTGGTTAGCTTTTCTCTCGCTTCATAAGAAAGCGACTTTACGTTATTATAATTAAATGATAGGGGTATGTTTATATTTTCTAAACGATTCAATTTGTCTGCATTGGCTTTTTCTTTTTCGATGTAACCAGAATATTTTAAGTGTATTTCCGTTTGCTCTATTATTTCTTCATCAATCTCATGATTGTCTACAAAGTTTATGTACGCGTCTATGTTTTTAAAATCAGAGAGCGTTAACTGAGGCCTTGATGCGATCTTGTACATTTTCATCCCTTGTTTAATTGGAGCTAAACTTTTCTTTTCTAATATAGGATTCACCTGCTCTTTACTAACACTGGTCTCTTTTAAAAATTGTATCAGTTTTTTTGTTTTATCTTGTTTTTCTTTGACTCGAGTCATTCGTTCACCAGACACTAATCCTAGTTCATATGCAAAGGGTGTCAGTCTTAAATCTGCATTATCTTGGCGTAATAGAGTTC
Organism: Flavobacteriaceae bacterium; assembly: GCA_964228785.1. Taxonomy (GTDB): domain Bacteria; phylum Bacteroidota; class Bacteroidia; order Flavobacteriales; family Flavobacteriaceae; genus Polaribacter. The sequence continues at coordinate 12,231 of CAXRAW010000046.1, read as the reverse complement.
TGTATTCTGCTCTGGAAGTGAACATTCTATAGGGTTCTTCGGTGCCTTTCGTGATCAAATCGTCAATCAGAACTCCGATGTAAGCTTGACTCCTCTTGAGTATGAACGGTAATTTTCCTTGTACTTTTAATGCTGCATTTGCACCAGCCATTAGACCTTGTGCGGCCGCCTCTTCGTATCCTGTTGTTCCGTTAATTTGTCCTGCAAAGAATAGATTTTCTATTTTTTTTGTTTCAAGTGTGTGTTTTAATTGTGTAGGTGGAAAATAGTCGTACTCTATTGCGTAACCATAACGTAGAAATTTTACTTTTTCGAATCCCGGAATGTGACGAATAGCTGAATCTTGTATATCTTCTGGAAGAGAGGTAGAAAAACCGTTAACATAGATTTCTGCAGTATTCCAACCCTCAGGTTCTACAAAAATCTGATGTCTTCCCTTTGTGTGAAATCGATCAACTTTATCCTCAATGGACGGACAGTATCTTGGGCCAGTGGACTGTATTCTACCATTAAACATCGGTGAACGGTCGAACCCCTTTTTAAGCAAGTTGTGGACTTCTTTGTTGGTGTGAGTCAAATAACAGGAACGTTGTTTTACCAGCGGCTGCGTATCTGTAAAAGAAAAAGTCTCTGGACATCGGTCTCCTGGTTGTTCCTCCATTTTGGAATAATCCAATGATCTTCCGTCAACCCTTGGAGGGGTTCCTGTTTTCATTCTTCCAGATTCAAGACCTTGTGCTGTAAGAGATTCTGTAATACCTGTAGATGACCCCTCTCCTGCACGGCCTCCACCGAAGGTTTTTTCACCTATGTGTATTAACCCGTTTAAAAACGTTCCTGCTGTGACTATGACAGACTTTGATTTAATTTTGTGACCTATTGTCGTTTTTACTCCAATGACCTTTCCATCCTTAAATAACAAATCGTTTACTGTGTCTTGATAGAAGTCAACATTTTTAGTGTTTTCAAGCATATTTCTCCAACATTGAGAAAACATCATTCTATCGGACTGTGCTCTGGGACTCCACATAGCCGGACCTTTTGATTTGTTTAACATCTTAAACTGGATCGCGGTTTTATCTGTTATGATACCACTATAGCCCCCCAAAGCATCAATTTCACGTATTATTTGACCTTTTGCTATGCCACCCATCGCAGGGTTGCAACTCATTTGAGCAATATTTTGAAGGTTCATAGTTATAAGTAACGTCTTTGCACCAAGGTTTGCACTCGCTACAGCCGCCTCGCTTCCAGCATGACCTGCTCCAACTACAATAACATCGTATGTTGTTGTAAATAAGCTCATGATTGTTTCACGTGAAACGTTTAGATTTGTTTTAACTAATTGTTATTCAAAGACTTATTAACGAGATACACTCATCTTCTTTTACTCTCATGAACAATATTTGTTCTTCTGTTTTATCTTTATAGCCTAAATAATGTAAAACACCGTGTATCATTACTCTAAGTATTTCGTTGACAAAGGTAACATTATATTTTAAAGCATTTTCTTTTACTCTCTCCACTGAGATGAAGATATCTCCATTGATGATTTTGCCAACAGTATAATCAAAACTAATAATATCGGTGAAGGTATCGTGCTGAAGGTATTTTACATTGATATTGTTAAGATACGCGTCATCACAAAAGACGTAGTTAATCTCACCTACATTATGTCCTTCTTTGTGAATTACATATTGGATCCATTGCTTTATTTTTTTCTCTTGGTCCAGCATAAAATGAGTATTGTAATTAAATATAATCATCTTAGTTCTCTTTGAAAAAATATCTTTGAACCTTTTTTTTAAAATCCCGTTGTAGGGGTAATGGTTGTCTGTTTAGTATTTCTACTTGGTTGTAAATCTGCTTTTTAAACTCTGTGATATTCTTTATATTCCTATTGTATAACAATGTATTTGTGTTCGATTTTCGCTTTTTCTCTCTTCCTTGTTCTAATGTTGCTGTATCCAATTTAAGCATACTGTAAACAATATTTTTCATTCTTTGTAAGATCTCTTTGTTGAACCCTTTTTCTAAAATTCCGTTTTCTAGCTGCTCCATACTTTTTATCACATTCTTCGCCTCTTTGGTTCCTTTACCGGATTCTTTAATCGCGTCTTCCAGTTCTTGTCTCAGCATTTGCTGTTGTTGGTATATTTTAAACAGGTCTCCTTTTGACTGTTCATCTCCATCTTTATTTTGCTGACTTCTCTGTTTGCTTGTTTTTCCATTTTTACCATCATTATTTTTTTGCATTCCTTGTTGCATTTGCTCTGATAGTCCTTTTTGTTTTTGTATCAGATCTGGCAGACTGAAAGAATTGCCACTTCCCTTCCCTGAACTCATGCTGTTCTGCATGTTATCTAACATATTACTGAGAAAATCTGCTAGATAATTGACTGATGTCATTACGTATTGCTGGTTAGAGATACCTTGATCAAACCTGTTTTCTGAAAAACTATCGAGTGACTGATCTAAATTGTAGTGTATTTCTGAAAGGTTTTCTTGAATTTTTGTCGATATCTTTGGCATTCTCATGGAAATGACATAAAGGCTGTCGTCTATATGTTCAAAGTATCGCCTCATCTCGTTTTGCTTCTTGATATTTTTACCAAAATCAGGATGTTGAACCGAGGTTTTGTCAAAAATTTTCATAAGGTCTTCTTGTTGAAAAGAAAAAACAACAAGATTTTCTAAGATCTTTCTGATATCTTTAGCATTCTCGTCAATCATATTAGCTTGCATCGCTTCAAATGAATACCGAATTTTCTCACTCATTTGCCTCATTTTCCTTGAAGCATTCTTTTGACTCTTTTTTACTTGTTCTCTCTGTTGTTTTTGTAAAAAGTCTTCAGAGTTTTTAAGTTCTTCTTCTGCGTCTTTCGTCTCTTCCTCTACGTCTAGTAGGTCCATAGGTTCTTTTAACTTTTCATTGTCTTTCTGGAGTTGATCAAGCTCTTTTGAAAGCTGATCAAATTTTTTTTGAATTTCCTTTTGCTGTTCTTGGGTGTTGTTTGGGTCTTCGGATAACTGACTCTGCTTGTTGGATAACTCTTCTAATTTGTTGGCAATCTGCATGCTCTTTTCTTCGATGTAGTACCTTTTCGTTAGTTCAAGAATGCGCTCTAGACTTCGCTCCTGTTGTCTGTTTTCCTTTGTTAGTTGCTTTGTTTTTCGCACAAGATTTTCTCTATCTAGTTTTTCAGCCATTTTCTGAAGCTCTTTAATCAACTTTTGTTGCTTACTTAATTTTTGAAGTTCCTCTATTCGCTTTTGAAGTTCTTTTTTCTTTTCTTGCACAGGCGAATCTTCTCCTTTACTCTCATTGAAGATTTCCTTCAAACGTTTCACATGCCGCTGCATCATTTGATCATACTTTCTTTGTCTTTCAAGTAGCTGATTCACCTTATTTTGATCATTCCAGTTGATCTTGCTTTTACTTTGAATTGACTTCTGAAATTTATCCAATTCTTTTTGCTGCCTATTTTGTCTCTGAACAGTTTGTTCTAGGTCACTGATGGTATTGATTTGTTCTTGGAGAATTTCAGAGTTTAATTCTTCTACCGTTTTCTGACGGTAACTAAACTTTTTACTAGTTGCACTCTTTATCCCATTCACTTCATCATTGTCATAGACTCGGAAGTACAATTCATAGTTAACACCTTCCTCTATTATCAATTTATCTGGAAATTGATAAAAGAACGTTTGAATGTTTTCGCTATTCACAGGAAGTGATATGATCGATGTCTCTTTTGGTGTTTCTTGATTATAATAAACAACCTCAAGACGGCTTAGCCCATAATCATCAGATACTTGTCCTGCAAATATCGCATCACCTCTTTTTATGCTGTCTATATTTGGTTTCACGACTATAGTGGGTCGCTGATCTTTGACAACATCAATGGTGTAAGATAGTTTTTCATAGTCTTTTAATGCGTCATTTGAGGATGCTATTTGATATCTAAAACTCTGGCGAATGTCTCTTGTTAAGAAAAACTCGTCTTGTTGTCTTTTTTTAAATGCTGTTCTATTTTTTTGCTCAATAAAGTCTACCTCTTTAGTTTGATTTGTCAGAACAGACCACTCCACTTTTGTGCCTTCTGGAACTAATAAGTTCCCTCTATTATCAATCCTCTCATCTACTTTTCCTGTGTAGTGGGGATAGTCTAACGCAATAAGTAATTGATAGATTGTTGGAGTTTTAATAACCTTTAACGTATAATCTTTGGAAGTAACTTCGTTTGCATACAAGTAAAAATTAATAGGCTCCACGACATTTGTAAAGGTGAACTCAAATCCACCTTTCTTTGTGGATCGCATAAAATACTCTTGATTGTTATATCGTATTTTTGCATCCTCTGGTATGAAGTTTCCTAGTATTGACACTGGTATTGTAACTGAGGTTCCTTGAATAACTGTGAGATCTTTTGTGTCTAAGACAAACTGAAATGGTGCTGGGGGATTATATGTCAACTTATGGTTAACAACTCTTTCAAAGCTATTAGTTAGCTCTTTTGTCGTGCCACTGATCATAGATATCACCAAAATAGGTAATGGTATAAAAAGTAGTCTCATGTACTTTGAGTTATTTCGGTAGTTAATCGCCTTTTTAAATGGAATCGGTTGTAGTTGTGTGGCTTTTTGTTCTACACTGGCTAAGATTAAATCTGTCTCTCTTGATTCTTCTTTTAATTGAAGGATATTTAACAGCTTGTCCTGTACCTCTGGAAAATGATTTCCAATGATTTTTGATAACTCTACCTCAGAAATGCCCCTTTTTATTTTGATCAGTTGGAATAATAGAAGCATGATGAATTTATAAAAAAGAAATATTTCAACTAAAATAAACATCCAAAACAAAAGCGTTCTGGCATTTGGTTTCATCCATAAAAAATACTCTAAATAGAGCGTAAATAAGAAGTAAATTAGTCCAAAAGTACTGAAAAGAATAAGCCCTTTGATTAATTCATTCAAATAATACTTTCTATAAAAGCCTTCTAACTTACTTTGAATGTTTTTGAAACTACTCATCAACCTATAAAAATAATACTTTTCTAAATGATCTGTTTCAGATTTATGTTAAAGCTAAGGTAATTCGTTATCTGACTTGGATTCGTCTTGTAAAGATTTTTTATCTAGCTTTAGAAAAGTATCTTTGCCATATAATTTTTTTGAATGAGTTCAACTGTTCGTGTTCGTTTTGCTCCTAGCCCAACAGGTCCTTTACATGTTGGTGGTGTTAGAACAGCACTGTATAATTATTTATTTGCGAAGAAGCATTCAGGAACTTTTATTCTTAGAATAGAAGATACAGATCAAAAACGCTATATTCCCAATGCTGAGCAATATATTATTGATGCATTAGACTGGTGTGGTATTCCTTTTGATGAGGGGCCAAAAGGGGCTAAAAGCAAAGGAAATTTTGGTCCTTACAGACAGTCAGAGCGAAAGCACCTATACAGAAAATATGCCGATATACTGATCGATAAAGGCTGGGCATACTTCGCTTTTGATACTCCAGAACAGCTTAGCTTACACAGAAAGAAGAATGAAGAAAATGGAGAAACATTCATCTACAATTGGCATAATAGAAAGGCTGGCAAACTGATGAACTCATTAATTCTTTCAAAGGAAGAAGTTCAAGAAAAGATAAATGCAGGGCAAGACTATGTGATTCGTTTTAAATCTCCAAAAGATGAAATCCTAACATTACACGATGAGATCCGTGGAACAATTAAAATTGATACAAATACACTGGATGATAAGGTGATTTTTAAATCAGATGGGATGCCTACTTATCATCTAGCAAACATTGTGGATGATCATTTAATGGAAATCAGTCATGTAATTCGAGGAGAAGAATGGCTTCCTTCTCTTTCTCTTCATGTATTACTTTACAAAGCTTTTGGGTGGGAGGTACCTCTTTTTGCACACCTTCCCCTAATTTTAAAACCTGCTGGGAAAGGAAAATTGAGTAAACGCGATGGAGATCAACTAGGTTTTCCTGTATTTCCACTATCATATTTTAATGAAAAAACACGTGATACTTCTCGTGGATACCGGGAGGAAGGTTATTTTTCTGATGCATTTATTAATATGCTATCCTTATTGGGTTGGAACCCAGGAACAACCCAAGAAATTTTTTCTTTAGACGAATTAATTAAAGTCTTTGACTTGTCTAGGGTTAGTAAGTCTGGAGCAAAGTTTAATCCAGAGAAAACCCGCTGGTTTAATCAACAATACCTTCAACAAAAGGACAATTCTTTTTTGGCTGATTCCTTTTTACTCTTTTTATCGAAAAAAAATATCTATCCAGAAAAAAAATATGTTGAAAAGGTCATTTCTTTAATCAAAGAAAGAGCTTTTTTTATATCTGACTTTTGGGTAATTGGAGCCTTCTTTTTTGAAGCTCCAAGATTTTTTGATCAAAAGGCATCTAGAAAGAAATGGAAAGAAAATACAGGGATCATTATGAATGATCTAGCTCATATTATTTTATCTGTTAACAATTTTACTTCCAACAATATAGAGCCCAAAGTGAAGGCTTGGATTACGAAACAGAATATTGGATTTGGTAGTGTAATGCAACCTCTTCGTCTTAGTTTAGTGGGTGCTCTTCATGGACCTCATTTGTTTGACATTATTGAAATGATTGGAAAAGAAGAAACTATTAACCGAATTCAATATGCAATAAAAGAACTATCATGAAACACTTATTATCAGTCATTTTCGTTATATTATCTTTAGCTGCGGAGGCACAATTTATGAATAGGAGGCAACGCGTTGTTGATAGAAATCCAGTAGCAACTCAGCCAACAAAACTTCCTGAATTCAATATAAAAAGAGCAATAGGTCTTACCATTTATGATGTGGATCAGGTCTTAAAAAAAATAAATGTTAAACCTTCATCAGAGAATTATAAAAAAGTCGTCACTATCCTCAATAAATTTAACAGAGAACAAAGGGAACTCTCAAGAATTCATGGGTTTTCTTTTTCACAAGCTAAACAAAAAGTGGAAAACGCACAAAAAGAGGTGTTAAAAAGCAGAGATTACAGTGTTTTGCAGGCAGTTTATAAAGAAATAAGGGAAAATTTTGCACCCATTTCTGATATGATCAAAGAGAAAGAAAAATCACTGGATGAGTCTTTAAAAAATGTACTTTCTGATAAGGAGTTCAAAAAGTGGAAGAAGTTAAAAGTAAAGATTAAACAAAGAAAATAATTTTTTAGCTACATAGTGAGACATACGAAAGCTGCTGTTTTGTAACTTTTTTCTCTTTCTGCGTCTTGTTTATAGTGTTTTATTCTAGTACCTTTAATAAAAATTATTATTAATCTTAAAAAAACAACGTTATGATTACCCTTTATGTTATTGGTGGAGTTATCCTTATTTTTCTAGCCTCTTTCTTTATAGTTAAGCAACAAACTGCTGCCATAATTGAAACCTTCGGTAAATTTAGTAGTATCCGCCAATCTGGGCCTCAATTAAAAATTCCTGTTGTACAACGTATTGCGGGACGATTGAGTTTAAAGATTCAACAATTAGATGTTATCGTAGAAACAAAAACTTTAGATGACGTATTTGTGAAACTCAAGGTGTCTGTCCAGTTTAAAGTCATCAAGGATAAAGTGTATGATGCTTTTTACAAACTAGATTATCCTCACGACCAAATTACATCTTATGTTTTTGACGTTGTTCGAGCGGAAGTTCCAAAGATGAAATTGGATGATGTTTTTGTTAAAAAAGATGATATTGCCATTGCTGTAAAATCTGAATTAAACGATGCTATGGTAGAGTATGGGTACGATATTATAAAAACGCTAGTGACTGATATTGATCCTGACTCACAGGTTAAAGCAGCAATGAACCGAATTAACGCTGCAGAGAGAGAAAAAATTGCTGCTCAATTTGAAGGAGATGCTCAACGCATCTTAATTGTTGAAAAAGCCAAAGCAGAAGCAGAGAGTAAACGTTTACAAGGTCAGGGTATAGCAGATCAAAGAAGAGAGATTGCTCGTGGTTTAGAAGAATCCGTAGAAGTTTTAAACAAGGTAGGTATCAACTCTCAGGAAGCCTCTGCCCTTATTGTGGTAACACAACATTATGATACACTGCAGTCTATTGGTGAGGAGACCAACAGTAATTTAATCTTACTTCCCAACTCTCCGCAAGCAGGTAGTGATATGTTAAACAATATGGTAGCTAGTTTTACTGCAAGCAATCAGATTGGAGAAGCAATGAAAAAAGCTAAAAAGAAGAAAGATGAATAAGATTATATTATCTACAACTAATGTTATTGAGGGCAAACCTGCCAAAGATTATTTAGGTATTGTTACTGGGGAAACTATTATTGGTGCAAATATTTTCAAGGATTTATTTGCGAGCATCAGAGATATTGTTGGTGGAAGATCTGGGTCTTATGAAAAAGTACTCAGAGAAGCAAAAGACACTGCTCTAAAAGAGATGAAAGAAGCTGCGGTTCGTTTAGGAGCAGATGCTGTTGTTGGTATTGATCTTGATTATGAGACAGTAGGAACTAACGGTGGAATGTTGATGGTTACTGCTTCAGGTACAGCAATTAAATTTGACCTTTTTAAAAATTAGGCGTTTAGTGGGCTGCCATCCCACGCAGCTTTTGCAGCCTCTTTAAAAGCTTCTGAATAAGTTGGGTGACCATGACATATTCTTGCAAAATCTTCTGCTGAGGCCTTGTATTCCATCCCCACTGCTGCTTCCATGATTAAATCAGCGGCTCTAGGACCTACAATGTGAACTCCTAAAACCTCATCTGTTGCTTTGCTTGCCAGTACTTTTACAAATCCATCAAGATCACCACTCGCACGTGAACGACCTAATGCTCTCATAGAGAATTTTCCAGATTTGTAATCAATGCCTGCATCTTTTAGTTCCTGTTCTGTCCTTCCGATAGCGGCAACCTCGGGCCATGTGTAAACAATGCCAGGAATTAGGTTATAATCGATGTGAGGCTGCTGTCCAGCGATGAATTCTGCAACAACAACACCCTCCTCCTCTGCTTTATGAGCCAACATTGTTCCTTTTACAACATCTCCGATCGCATAGACGTTGGGGATATTTGTTTGAAGGTACTGGTTGATCTCTATTTGACCTTTTTCATTGACTTTGACACCTATGTTTTCCAATCCTAGTCCTTCGGTATATGGTCTCCGACCAACTGCAACGAGGCAATAGTCTCCAGAAAATTTTACATCTTCTCCTTTTTTATTTTTAGCCTTTACAGAAATCATATTTTGACTTCTCTGTACCTCATTCACAGCGTGACTGGTGAAAAACTTGACTCCTTGTTTTTTCAAAACTTTTTGTAATTCTTTTGAAACATCTGCATCCATTCCAGTAACAATATTGTCTTGGTATTCAATCACGCTAACGTTGGCACCCAACCTTTTGTAAACAGATCCTAATTCAAGTCCTATCACCCCTCCTCCAATGACTAGTAAATGTTTTGGAATTTCAGAAAGTTTTAGCGCTTCTGTAGAGGTGATAATTCGCTCCTTATCCATGGAGATAAAGGGTAGATTTGATGGTTTTGATCCTGTAGCTATAATGATGTTTTTCCCTTCAATAACTTCCTCTTTGCCATCATTCTTGGTTACTTTAACATGGGTTTCGTCTGTAAAAGAGCCTAGGCCTTCAAAGACATCAATATTGTTTTTATCCATCAAGAATTTTACTCCACCTGTTGTTTGCTCTACGACTTTGGCTTTGCGTTCAATCATTTTTGGAAGGTCAATTTTTGGAGGATCAATCATGATTCCGTGTCCTTCGAAGTGTTTTACCGCATCGTAGTAATGGTGAGAAGAATCTAAGAGTGCTTTTGATGGGATACAACCAACATTTAAGCAGGTTCCTCCTAGTGTTGTATATTTCTCTACAATGGCAGCTTTTAATCCTAATTGAGAGGCTCTAACAGCGGCAATATATCCACCTGGTCCAGAGCCAATAACAATCACATCGTAAATCATCTGATATGAAATTTTTATCTTACAAAATTACATATAAATGTGGATAAAATTTAAAAATTGGTTAGATTTACTCAAGGATCAAGGTTAAGTTTTTGTTCCGTAAAATCCTTATAGTGGATTTAGCCAAAAGAAACCCAATGCCTTCTCAGTAATAGATATTTTAAAATCAAATAGTTAGTGTAAATTTTAAGATGTGAGGACACTAGATAAAAATCTATTATTTCTTTTTTCTGCTGAGACAATCTTGCTTAAGAACGTAAAGCAAATTCTTCAAGAAGGCAGTTATGATTATGATTCTAATGCCACTCAACACCCTTGGTACTTTGGCGCTACCCCATTCAATTATCGGATTTTGGATCACATAGAACACAGAAAGGAGGAGTTGGACTTTCCTAGATGGTTCAATTGCTTTCTGAAAATCGAAGAGCAACTCAAAACTCAAGAGCTATAGATCACAGAGTATTTATCGTTGGTTCTGTATGGGTAGAACCTCATTCCTCTGCTGCTGGCAGCAGAATGCTTCAGTTAATCCAGTTTTTTTTAGCCCAAGAGTGGAAGGTTTTCTTTGGGACAGCAGCAATTAAGGGTTATCATTCTTTAGATCTTAGGTCATATGGAGTTCACGAGTTAGCCATAGAGCCCAATAATTCGACATTTGATTTGTTGATTCAAAAGATCAAACCAACGATTGTACTATTTGATCGATTTGTGATGGAGGAGCAGTTTGGGTGGAGAGTCGCCGAGAACTGTCCTGATGCGTTGAGAATTTTAGATACTGAAGATTTACATTGCCTCAGAAAGACCAGACATGAAGCCCTGAAAAAGCAAATTGCATTTACTGAGGAAAGACTCATGGCTTCTGAGATTACAAAGAGAGAAATTGCTTCTATCTATCGTTGTGATTTAAGTTTAATTATTTCAAGTTTTGAAATGAAATTACTTAAAGAGACATTTAAAATACAGGAATCATTATTGTGTCATCTCCCTTTTTTCTTAACACCCATATCTGAAAAAAGACAGGTTAACTGGCCTTCTTACGAGGATCGTAAACATTTTGTTTTTATTGGAAACTTCTTACATGCTCCTAATTTAGACGCAGCATTGATGCTTAAAAGAGAACTGTGGAAAAGAATACGACCGCAAATTCCCGATACTCAGCTTCATATTTATGGTGCATATCCTAATCAACAGGTCAAGGAGCTTCACAATGTAAAAGAACACTTTTATGTGCATGGGTTTGCGGAAAGTGCAACAGACATGTTAGAACATGCAAGAGTTTTGCTAGCTCCTTTACGCTTTGGTGCTGGAATAAAAGGAAAATTAACGGATGCCATGCAATGTGGAACTCCTTCTGTAACCACAAATATAGGCGCAGAGGGTATGTATGATGGTATTTCTTGGAGTGGTTTTATTGCTGACGACTGGGAAGAGTTTGCTCACAGAGCGGTTCACCTATATTCACAAAAAAAAGTGTGGCTACAGGCACAGCAAAATGGGACTAACATTATTAATAATCTGTTTGTTGCAGAAAAGGGACATACCAAGCTCCTACTGAGAATTGAAGAAAGTATTGAGGACCTTAGTAAGCTTAGATCGCTTAATTTTATAGGTCAACTTTTGCATTATCACACGGCAAAAAGCACAAAGTATCTCAGCAAGTGGATTGAGGAAAAGAAAGGTGGCTCTCCTAAAAACTAACTGGTGACTTGTTCGTTTAATCGCAGGGCGATAGTCAAGGGTTTAATTCCCATAGGCTTGCCTCAAAATGATTAAAATAGTTTCCTTTGAATACTTCGTGGTCTTGCACCTAGGTAGTCGATTTTTATTGTGTTATTCTACAATTCACAAATAACGATTTGACGAAAATAAATGATCTTATGTTGTAATCTTACACAAAGAGCTGTTTTAATGCTGCGTTAGGGATAAAAGCGGCATCCTTTTTTGTCCTGCCAAGGCAAAAAAGATAGAGCGGATAGCCCGACCCAGAGGGAACGCCCACAAACAACACTCTATTGAATTTACGCCCTTATTTAGTCGCCAGGGCAAAAGCACTATAAACTGATTATTTTTCTAAGGTACTGATTGTCTAGAGCTGCTTTAAATCGTTTTCCTTTCACTCCTTGTTTGGCAGTTTTTTCATTTTTAATCAAGTTGAGTGCTATTTTGTTGATCATAGAGAAATTTTGTGCAGAATTTCCAATTCTTTTTCTAGAAGCATCTTCAGAGAA
>CAXRAW010000045.1:0-12171 GCA_964228785.1 Flavobacteriaceae bacterium | reverse complement strand
TAGTTGTTAGTTTAGAAGAAATCATTTTTCTATATATTAAATTGATTATCAGTATAATGTACTAATTTTAATTTAAATAACATCTCTAAAACGAATACTTTTTTTGACAAAACCTAATATTTTATAGTGCTTTTGCCCTGTATGATTGGGTTCTCCGTCGTCATTCACTCTGTATTTTATGGCTGCTGTTCCCAGTTGCCAAGCATAACAAAAATGTCTTGCCGAGTGATGCTTCTTTTTTAGTAAATCTAATTGCAAAGAGACATCTGTCTCGGTTGCTATCAGAAATGCATACCCAAAAAACTTACTATTCCGATCTTTGAAAAGAGTTTCTTCTGATGGTTTTTCCAATGTTTCGTAAGTGTCATCCATAATAAAAAACTAAGTAAACACTTAGCACTGCTATAAAAACCCCCAGCCAGTTTTTAAGTGACAGTCTTTCATGAAAGAGAAATAATCCTAGTAGAGTGGACAAAACAACGATACCTACATTATTCACAGTAAATGCTGTAGAGCTTTCTATTCCATCTACACTTAACGCCTTTAGCAAGTGAACAATAGAAAAGTAATTGGGGATTCCAAGTATAATCCCACCTAGAATATTTTTATAATGAAAGGTGATAATCCCTCTAACCATTTTAATGGTGACAAAAATGAAGCCTAACAGAAAAGCAATGGCAAAGATTGTTGCTGAAAATATTGGAACGCCTCCTTCTTGCACATAACTGGTTTCAATAAATTTTAAACTAGTGTCAATACATCCAGAACCCAGAAATACCAATAAAGGAAAGAGAAAGTCACTCCTATTACCTCCTGTCGTGTCCCGTGCTTTTTTAATTGACGTCAAATAAACAGCTAACAATGCAAGAACGATCCCTACAATCTTGATATAGTTGAAATTCTCTTTGTAATAAACAATTCCAAAAATGACACCAATGATCAATGACATTTTACTAGCTACAGAAGCAACAGATAACCCATTTCTCTGAGATGTTACTGCCATTAGGTAGAACACTGCAATAAATAATACACCTAGTAGCAGGGCACCAACAAACCAAGACTGATGAGTTATTTCTGTTATGTTAACTGGAAGTTCAGACAGGTAGGATCCAAGTATAGCCGCCACCAGATAGTTAACAACAATGGCTTGTAAGGTATCGATTTTGAAGATCTCAAATAACTTAAAGATGACAAAGAGTGTGCTGGAAATGGAGATACTAATGACAAGATATATCATTGTTGAAATCCTTTTCTAGTCCATAAATTTATCACATCTTCAACTAGAGGGTCTATATTCCAAACATGGATTCCCAGCTTTTTTGCAGCATCAGTATGATCTTTTGTATCATCAATGAACAGGGTCTCATTTGCTTTCAAATGATTTTCGTTCAATACAAACTCATAAATGGTAGTATTTGGTTTTCTGAGGCAAATTTCATGTGAGAGGTAAAACTTTTCAAAGCATGACTTAAATTCATGGTATTTTCTGATACCCCATTCTTTTTGAATCCATGAGATATGCAGGTCGTTTGTGTTGCTAAGTAAAAACAAGCGATATTTTTTTGATGCGTTTAATTTCTTGATGAAATCGAGTCGATATGTTGGAAAATCTTTTAATGTGGCATTCCAAGCATCGATCAACTCTTTTTCTGAAGATACTGAATCCTGATATTTTAAAAATCTTGCGATAAATTGTTCTGTAGATACATTCCCCAATTCATATTGAATTAGCACATATTCCTCATCGTCCAACAATCTCAAAATTTTCAAATCTTCAAAAGCCTTCCTCGTTGCTGTTTTATCTAAGTTGATGAAAACATCTCCAAAATCAAAGACTATATTCTTGATCATTTTTATAGGTTTTTAAATTATCACTGCCTATATATCGATCCTCTGCTGCCTTTTCTCGCAACTCAGGTGCTCTTACACCGTCACCAAATAAAACATCACTTGTAAAAACACGAGCTTCATCCCATAGGTCTTCATCGATAAAAGTCTGAAGTGTCTGTGTACCACCCTCAACAATCAGTGATTGGATTTGGTGCTTGTATAATACCCTGCAAATTTGGATGCCTAGTGGCTTGGAAAAATCAACCCGTTCAAAAACACACTTGGTACTATTTTTTTCAGAAGATACAGGCTGTGAGTGTTCTTTTGTAAGAACATCACAAATAAAAATTGTTTTTACAGAACGATCATAGACATAAGCCTCTTTATGTATTTTTAACGCTCTATCTATGATAATCCGGATGGGGTTCTGGCCTTTCCAAAGACGCACACTTAACTTTGGATTATCTTCTAGGACTGTATTTGTCCCTACTAAAATCCCGTGCTCTTCTGCTCGCCATTGGTGTACCAATTGTCGTGATCGTTTATTTGTAATCCATACAGGTACTTTCTCTTTTCTGTATGCTGGTGCAATAAACCTGTCTGAGGTAGCTGCCCATTTTAGGATTATGTAGGGTCTCTTCTTGTTGTGAAAGGTGAAAAACCGTCGATGGTGCTCCTTACATTCTTTTTCTAAAATCCCCTCAATGACCTTACATCCCCCTTTTTTTAATTTTTTAATTCCCCGACCAGCAACTAGAGAATTTGTGTCAATACAACCAATTACCACACTTGGAATCCCTTTCTCAAGAATTAAATTTGAGCAAGGTGGTGTTTTTCCGTGATGCGAGCAAGGCTCCAGAGTCACGTACATGGTGGCTCTTTTTAAAAATGTTACATCCTTCACTGATGCAATAGCATTCACTTCGGCATGATTTCCACCGTATGGACTTGTAAACCCCTCGCCAACAATGGTATCATCAGCAACAATAACAGCACCTACAGAAGGATTTGGTCTGGTTGTTCCAATCCCTTTTCGTGCCAATTCAAGGCACCTTCTCATGTATTGCTCGTGGTTCAAAAAATAGGTAACTTGTGATGCACAAAAATAGTGGATTAAATGATAGTATCGGAATTTATCATCAGAGAAATAACAGCAAAAGACAATCAGGAAATGGGTCAAATTGTCAAAGATGTCATCATAGAAATGGGGGCACCTCTCAAAGGCACTGCTTATGAGGACAAGGCCTTGGATGATCTCTATGCTACCTACAAAAAACCTAAAGCTATTTATTATGTGTTAGAGCACGACGGAAAAGTAGTAGGTGGTGGTGGGGTAGCGCAATTAGATCATTATAAAGGGAATATCTGTGAGCTTCAAAAAATGTATTTTCTGCCCATCGCTAGAGGAAGAGGCTTGGGATTAAAAATGATCGATCTATGTCTAAAAAAAGCAAGAGAATTTGGTTTTGATCAATGCTATCTTGAAACCATTGCCAATATGAAGGCGGCACAAAAATTATATGCTAAAAAAGGATTTACAGAAATCAAAAGTCCGATGGGAAATACCAGCCATCACTCTTGTGATGTATGGATGATTAAAAAGCTATGACTCTAATACAACTCAAAGAGCATATCTGCTCAGAACTGTCAATACTGTATCCCTCCACAGAAATACAATCTCTGCTAACAATAATTTTAAAGGAATATCTAGGATTGCAGCGAATCGACATAATCACAAGACCTAAACTAGTAATTCCATCAGAAAAAATAGCAACTATCACCGATGTCATACATCGACTTAAAACACACGAACCCATACAATATATTGTGGGTAACACCGAATTTTTTGGATATCCCTTTGATGTCAACCAGCATGTTTTGATTCCAAGACCTGAAACAGAAGAACTTGTTGATTGGGTCATTAGCAGCGCTAGGGAAATAGAAGGAAAAGGCATCACTGCCCCACTATCTATATTGGATATTGGAACAGGAAGTGGCTGCATTTCTATTAGTCTAAAAAAGAACCTTGTCAGTGCAAATGTTTCTGCTATTGATATTTCAAAAAAAGCGATTAATACAGCACAAGAAAATGCAAAACGTAATAAAGTAGCAGTAGAATTTATCACGCAAGATATCCTCGCTACAACATCGCTTCCAAAAACCTATGATATCATCATATCCAATCCGCCCTATGTAAGAGAACTAGAAAAAGAGTTAATGCATGAGAATGTTCTAAATTTCGAGCCACAAAAGGCTCTATTTGTCGAAGACCAAGACCCACTGGTTTTCTATCGTAAAATTGTTCAACTTTCAAAATTATATTTGAATCATAACGGACTGCTATTTTTTGAAATCAATGAGTTTCTAGGAAACGAAATGATACAACTTCTAGACTCCTATGGCCTTTCCAATATCCAGTTAAAAAAAGATATGTTCAATAAAAATCGAATGATTTTTGCAAAAAAATAATACTATGGATGATGTTGTTCACACAAAAGGCAAAATCGACGAGTAGGATACGGCGATACCTCTAGAATCTTTTGTTTTGAGAAATTCTCTGTTTTCAAAGGAGCTAGGTTAGAAATAGTTACAAAAAGTTTCTTCTGACGATCTCTCAGACTTGCTACGATACAATCGGTTGACTTAATATTTCTCAAAACTTGTACATTTGTCGCATGAGAATCGATATTATTACAGTAGTACCAGAACTGCTAGAAAGCCCTTTCAACCACTCAATGGTCAAAAGAGCCAAAGACAAAGGACTAGCCGAAGTTCATCTCCATGATTTAAGAGATTACGGTTTGGGAAACTATCGCCAAATAGACGATTATCAGTATGGTGGCGGTGCAGGAATGGTTTTAATGATTGAGCCCATAGCAACATGTATCGAAAGGCTACTTACAGAAAGAGAGTATGATGAGGTGATCTTTATGACACCAGATGCAAAAACACTCACACAGCCGGTCTCCAATGCACTTTCTTTAAAAAAACAGATTTTAATTCTCACAGGCCATTATAAAGGTGTTGACCAGCGGATTCGAGATAAGTATATTACGATGGAAATTTCTATTGGAGATTATGTGCTAACAGGAGGAGAACTGGCAGCAGCTGTCCTTTGTGACAGTGTTATCCGACTTATTCCTGGAGTTTTAGGTGATGAAACTTCAGCATTAACAGACTCTTTTCAAGATAACCTACTATCACCACCAGTATATACCAGACCAGCAATATACCGGGGGATGAAAGTTCCTGATATTCTTTTATCGGGGAACTTTCCCAAAATAGAAACGTGGCGATCAGAGAAAGCTCTTGAAAGAACACAGCAACTAAGACCCGATTTATTGGATGAATAAAATTGCCTCTACACTCAAGAAATACCCCACATTAAGTTGGATTCTTGGATTTCAGTTTTTTAGGTTAGTATTGCTGCCATTCATGGGGTTAATGCCTCAAGATGCTTACTATTACCTATATGGTCAAAACCTCTCCCTCTCTTATTTTGATCATCCCGGAATGATTGGATATCTTTTGCGATTGTTTTCTGAAGTCCTAGGGCAGTCTGTTTTTGTTGTTAAATTCACAGATTTTTTTATCACCTCACTTACCATATACAGTTTTCATAAGCTTGTTTTAATATTCTTACCAAAGCGGAAAGCTCAGAATGCAATGGTGCTGCTTGTATCTACCATCTTTATCTCTATACTTTCATTTAATTCAACCCCAGATGTTCCTTTAATGTTATTCTGGACACTTAGCATCCTGTGTTTACACCGTGCCATATTTCAGCACAAAAAATGGTATTGGATACTAGCAGGAATCACCATGGGATTGGCCTTTGTAAGTAAATATACTGGGGTACTACTTCAATTTGGCTTAATTGCGTTTCTCCTGTTTTCAAATAATTACAGGAAACTTTTTATCTCTCCGTGGTTATGGATTTCACTAGTAATTTCCATAGGAGTAACATTCCCTGTTTGGTGGTGGAACTATCAAAACGAATTTGCATCCTTTGCCTTTCAATCTTCTGCTAGAACTGGGGAAATCTCCAAATTTAAATTCCACCCAAACTTTTTATTAGGAGCACTAGCGCACCAGCTCTTATTACTCCTTCCCACACTTTTTTTTGCCTTTATAGTTATGGCGTTTAAACACATTAAAAAAGTTGTTACCAAATTCAAGCTACCAAGCGAAAAGACACGGTTTCTGCTGGCATTTTTCCTTCCTACATTTATTGGGTTTATGCTTATCACACCCATATACTGGGTAAAACTCAACTGGTTCATGCCGTCCTACATTACAGGAATCATTATTGTAGCAATGTATATCAGTAAAAAAATGATCAAGATACATCTCATCATCGCCGTCCTGTCGCATATAGTTTTAGCCACAGAAATTTTTTTCTATCTGGTTCCTGTAAAGAGTGATGATACATGGGTAGGTTGGAAAGAATTATCTCAAGAAGTCATGCAATTGCAACGTCGGTACAACCATCCATTTGTCTTCTCAGCAGACGGGTACAAGACCTCGGCAGTGCTCAATTTTTATATGTCTGAAAGAGTCTATGCTCAAAATATCATCGGTCTTCCCGCCCTACATTTCGATTACTTAAATGACCACCTATACAAATTAAAAGGTAACAATGCTCTGTACATTGATTCTGATAAACGCTTTAAAAATTCAGACAAACGGGAAGAAGTCCTACCCACCAATCTAAATGACTACTTTGAGAAGATCGAAGAATTAGACCCCATCATCTTAAAAATAGGTCAGAAAGATGTTAGAAAATTTTGGGTTTTTTACTGCACTAACTACCAACCAAAGAAACCCTAGAAGTACATCCAATACATATTGAGTATCTCAAACAAAAAAATAACAATAAGCTAAATTTATAGTTAAATGGTAGATGGGCGTTTCCCTTTCAGGTCGTGCTATCCGCTATATCTTTTTTGCTCTGTAAAGGCAAAAAAGGATGCCGCTACTGTCGCAGCATTAAAGCAACTCTATGCCATTTCTGATGTTAAACAATTCAATAAAAATGGATTTTTTACATGACGATACAAAATATAATAACTCCTAGCTATTGCTGTGACTGACTTTTTTTTTCACTTACTACAAAATTCATTATTTTCATCAAAAACTACGGAAAAAGTTTGTTAAATTCGTATAGTGAATACAAAAGAAGAAAGATCAGAAGAAATTGCTGTATTGGAGCAAGAATCCAATCAACATGAGATTGTGCTGTTTAATGATGATGTAAATACTTTTGATTTTGTTATCAACTCACTCATCCAAGTTTGTGACCACACTACTGAGCAAGCCGAGCAATGTACCTATTTAGTCCATTTTAAAGGAAAATGCACGGTAAAAACGGGCGAACTCAACGATCTAAAACCTCGATGCTCCAAATTATTACAATTAGGGTTGTCTGCCGAGCTAGTCTGACATGGAGAACGTCCTTAGATATTTTGAGTTTTCATCGTTTTTCAAGGACATATCTGGGTCGTTTTCTGAAAATGAAATTGCCTACAGCCAGTTAAATGACCAGCACTTTTTAATCTTTGAAAAAGAAGGCACAACTTATAACCTCTATGTTTCCAAGTATTCTAGTGAGAAAGCCATTGGTAAATTCCAGCCAGAAATCCTAGAATGTATCATTACCAACTACGATAAGAGTAATCCTGCTCATCGCATTGCCATTCGAAGGTATTTTGGGTAAATAACACTGGCATCAATAAGTCCAGCAAAATATAGGAGAATCAACTCAAAGTTTAGCATCTTCATCTTACTAATTACCATTGTAAATTCAAGATGTAAACCTTGTTTTTTGGGAGATGAATAAACTAAAAAGTACAAATCCAGTAAAAGCATAAAATCTAGGCAACAACTCCAAATAATTAGTTGTTAAGATTGCTGAAGCATCGGTGAATTCGTGAAGCTGATTCAATTGTTCTGTGATCAACCCATCAAATTCTAGATAGACCATAAACAGAGCAATAACAAAAACATCAGCCATAGACCATTTTCCAAGTGGATTTCAACAAATTAAAACAAGAGCATGTCAACCTTACAGAAGAAAATAAAGAGAACAAAATATACCAGACTGTTGTGTACTCTACATCTTTAAAAACAGATATCAACCTTGTCATTGTCTATACACACAAAAAAGGTAGATCAATTCATAAACTCTATTTTTGTACTGATTTAGAACTAGACCCAAAACTACTACTAAAGTAGTATCAAAATCGGTTCCAAATAGAGTTTACCTTTAGAGACGCTAAACAGCATACGGGAATGAATCACTGCCGGGAAAGAAGTACGAACAAGCTACATTTTCACTGGAATATTTCACTAACAGCAATCAACCTTGCCGAGATAACACACAGGTCTAGGAATCTAAGGAGATCAACTACTACTACTTCAACAAAAGTCAATTTTAGAAGCAAGAAGTGTTGCTAGAACCGACACAAAAAAATACTTAAAACAAACACAAAGCTTTTTGAAATAGTCACTAAATCAAATGACAATCAAAAATTAAAAACAAAGCTCACAAATTTTATAGATAAAGAGCTTTC
Organism: Flavobacteriaceae bacterium; assembly: GCA_964228785.1. Classification (GTDB taxonomy): domain Bacteria; phylum Bacteroidota; class Bacteroidia; order Flavobacteriales; family Flavobacteriaceae; genus Polaribacter. The sequence continues at coordinate 3,769 of CAXRAW010000045.1, read as the reverse complement.
AAACAATGGAAATTTTGGGATTCTAAATGGGATGACAAAGGAGGATTTATTTTAAAGCAAGTAAACCAAATTTTAAGCCCTTGGATGCAGTATTTTATAAGATTTAATCCTACAAACGTTTTGAAAAAAGTGACGTGCCCTGTTTTAGCAGTTAATGGAAGTAAAGATTTACAAGTCCCACCAAAAGAAAATTTAGAAGCGATCAGAAATGATTTAGAAAGAGCGAGAAATAGAAAAATAACAACAAAAATATTTCCCAATTTAAACCACCTTTTCCAAGAATGCGAAACAGGATTACCCTCTGAATATGCAACAATTGAACAAACATTTTCACCGAGTGCATTATCGGAAATAACCGATTAGACTTTAAATCAAGTAAAATTATAGATTTTCTTAAAATATGGTCTTAGCTACTTGTAGATAAAGATTATCCTTTGTAAAAAGGCAACCGTATTACCTTAGCTGAAATTTGTTTCTTGCGTACTTGAACAAAAATCTCAGTATCTCTCTTTGTAAACGCTTTTTGAATATATCCAAGACCAATTCCTTTCCCCAACGACGGACTCATAGTTCCAGAGGTTACACGACCAATTTTTTTTCCATGTGCATCTACAATGTCATAACCCTGTCTTGGGATTCCACGTTCATTCATTTCAAACGCAATCAGTTTTTTTGCAACACCGTGTTCTTTTTGAGCTTTTAAGAATTCTGAATTCACAAAGTCCTTGCTAAACTTGGTAATCCATCCCAACCCAGCTTCGATGGGAGAGGTGCTGTCGTCAATATCATTGCCATACAAGCAATACCCCATCTCTAACCTCAAGGTATCACGAGCAGCCAGTCCTACAGGTTTAATACCCCAATCGGCACCGGCTTCAAAAACCTTGTTCCATATCTGTTCTACTTCTTCATTTCTCACATAAATTTCAAACCCTCCTGAGCCTGTATAGCCCGTTGCAGAAATAATAGCATAAGGAACCCCAGCAAAATCAGCCACTTTGAACTTATAAAAAGGAATTTCCGCCAAATTAATGGAAGTCAAAGATTGCATGGCTTCCACAGCTTTTGGGCCTTGAATGGCTAACAAAGAATAGTCGTCAGAGACATTTCTTAAGTTTGCACCAATACCTTCGTTGTGTTTGTTTATCCAATCCCAGTCTTTATCAATATTAGAAGCATTGACTACCAACAAATAGGTTTCTTCTTTGACACGATAACAGATCAAATCATCTACAATTCCATTTGTATCATTTGGAAAACAGGAGTACTGTGCATCACCCACATTTAATTTTGAGGCATCGTTTGAAGTGATCTTTTGAATGAGCTTCAGAGCATTTGGGCCTTCAACAAGGAATTCACCCATATGACTGACATCAAAAACCCCTACACCATTGCGAACCGTGAGGTGTTCAAGGTTCACTCCTTCGTACTGAACTGGCATATGGTATCCAGCAAATGGAACCATTTTGGCTCCCAAAGCCTCGTGAACGTGCGTTAAAGCGGTATTCTTCATTGATAGTTGGTTTGTGCTGACAAAAGTACCGAAAAAAGCAAGAATTTTGATGTGATACGATTGGTGAAATTTTATTGCTCAACGGTATCTTTGATCTCAATGTAAAAGTTATGATCCACAGAAAAATTTTCTATAGGATCGTCTGATGTTAATGTGATCCAATCTTTGGTAGGTTTAATCCATTGTGTTTTACCGTTGATATAAATTTTTACAGGAATTAAAAATTGATCTACAACATTTGACCATCGGTAAGTGAGCTGCTTTGCTACCACTTTGTACTCCAAAATAGGAATTTTTGTGCTGCGCAAGTATTGATTAAAGAATGCTGTTAAATCCAACCCTATGTGATTACTCAGATAATCTTCTATTTGCTTGGTATGTACCGTTTGATGGTAAAATGCTTTGTTGATTCCCAGCAATATAGAGCGCCACTTCTCGTCATTATTTACAATCTGTCGAATCGTATGCAGCATATTGGCACCTTTATAGTACATGTCTCCTGAACCACTGTGATTTACATCATAAAAACCAATGATAGGACGGTCGTTGCGAATATTCCTACGGGTGCCAATGACGTAGGCATTGCTTGCTTCGGTTCCAAAGTGGTAATCTAAAAATAAACTTTCTGAGTAAGCAGTAAAGCTCTCGTGGATCCACATATCAGCAATATCGATGTTTGTAATGCTGTTGGCAAACCATTCATGACCCACTTCATGTACAATGATAAAATCGAATTTTAGTCCCCAACCCGAGCCACTAAGATCATGACCTCGATAGCCATTTTGATAGCCATTACCGTAGGTCACAGAACTCTGATGTTCCATTCCCAGATAAGGAACTTCTACCAGTTTAAAACCATCTTCATAAAAGGGATAGGCACCAAACCAATGCTCGAAAGCTTCAAGCGTTCTAGTGGCCTCTTTAAATTGTTGCTTTGCTTTTTCTAGATTGTAGGGGAGTACATAATAATCGCAATTGAGTTGTCCTTTTTTTCCTTTGTAGTTTTCTGAGAAGTGCACATAATCTCCGATATTTACATTTACACCGTAATTATTAATAGGGTTGACTACTTTCCACGAGTAGGTTTTTGTATTGTCTGAATTTTCTTTGACACTTGTTAGTCGGCCATTTCCAACACCCATTAGATGCTTTGGAGTGGTAATATCTAGACTAATTCCTTGATCTGGTTCGTCATACATGTGATCTTTGCACGGCCACCAAATGCTGGCACCGCCTCCCTGACAAGAGGTTGCTATAAAATCATTTTCGTTGGTATCACTACTCCAAGTAAAGCCATCATCCCAGGGTGGGTCGTTACTGATTTTAGGAATTCCTTGGTATTCTATTGTTATTTCATTGACCTTTCCAGCCACTTGTTGTTCTTTTAGAGCGACAAAATATGCATTGCCATCTCTCACAAAATTAAGATCTCGATTGTTCTGAGTAATCTTGGTAATTTCCATTGGAGGTTGAAGGTCGATTTGCATACGTTGATCATTCTTCAAAACTTTATAACGAATGGTATTGTTCCCTTGCAAACTCTTTGAAGTGGGACTAACTCTTATATCTAGGTTGTAATGTAATAAATCCCACCATACTCTTTCTTGAGTGATGCTCCCTCTGAGCGTATCTTGTTTGGTAAAGACGGGGTGTTGGCTGAATGCAGTTAATGAAATCAAAAAAAGAGCCAAAAAGAAAATAGAATTTTTCAACATTTCAAATCATATTGCAGGGTGTTAAGATAGTTAAAATTCTGAAGGCAACTCTTGACTTTTATGACGTATGAAGAACATAAGCTATTTTTATCTTCGGTTTCTTATCCCTACAATCTGTATGTTTTAAATCTAATTGTTTCAATAAATTCTCAATGCCGCGTTAGCCCTTATGTTTGTAATATCTAACCCAAAGTTAAGTGTTTATCTTTCCATCAATATCATATAAATACGACAATCATGGAAAAAACAGTTACAAAATTAGATTACAGCGGACAAAATATTTATATTGGACTAGATACGCATTTAAAGAGTTGGAAAACGACCATACGAGTAGGCGATACATTTTACAAGACCTTCTCTCAAGATTCAAAGGCGGAGGTTTTATCTAACTATTTACAGGAGCATTTTCCAGGCGGTAATTATTATTCAGCTTATGAAGCAAGTTTTAGTGGCTTTAAAGCCCATCGTGAATTAACAAAATTAGGGATCAATACTATGGTGGTCAACCCAGCAGACATTCCAACAACAGACAAAGATCGTT
>CAXRAW010000044.1:0-37520 GCA_964228785.1 Flavobacteriaceae bacterium | reverse complement strand
TTGGTTTTCAAGGTGAAATTTATCTAAAAGATTTAGAGAATTTCATCTATTCTAATGATAATTCTAAATGGAATCCTTATGTGAAAACTGGAATTCAATTCACTTTATTCAAGAACACTTTAAATTCTTCTTTGGGAGATTGGACTGAAGACAGTTCTATATTACCTGAAAAATGGAGAGGTTCTTCTGATACTTCAGTAGGAAGAGGAAATGCTTTTTCCAGCACTCTTGGGTTTGGTACCCGTTATAAAATTTCAAATAAAATGGATTTAAACGCTCAATTAGACTGGCAGTTTTTATTTTCAGATGCTTTAGATGGATTGCAATCAAATTCAGCTGAAAATAGGGATAATGATTGTATATCTAAATTTCAATTGGGAATTATTTATCATCTATAACTTTATAAACAATAGTTATTTATTTAAAGTTCATTTATTTCTATACTAGTTTTCTCAAAGACATAATAACCCCTAAATGTAACGATTCATGCATGTTATTGAAAACAATGGCTTTATCTATAGAATCTAAAATAAAGCCTGTGCTTGTTGGGTATTCTTTGTATTTGGTAAAAACTCCTTTATTGTAATCTTCTTCGAGTACATCTGGTAATTCTTTGAATAGCACAATTACTCTATCAAGAGCTTCTTGTGTTAATATTTTTACGGGTGTAGTTCCTTTTTTGTATTGGTTAATTAATCTATCAGATACCAAGCAGTCCCTACTCGACAGGGTGTAATGAAGTAGCTGTTGTGTAACTACTAAGTGAGTAACATTCCAAGCTATATGATTCTTAAAACCGTGGGGAATAGAGTGCAACTGCTCAAGGGTGTAACCATCAATCAAACTTAAAATAGATGACCTTATTTTTCTTAGAATATCAAAATGTACCTTCATATATTCTGTTTATTTTAGCCAAAGATAAACCTTAAAAGATGAAGAAAGCCTATTTTTTACAAACTTGTGACACCTGTAAAAGAATTTTAAAAGAAATAAATTTAGAGGGTTTTGAACGATTTGAGATTAAAACCAACCCACTTACAACAAGTCAGCTAGATGAGATGCACAGATTGAAAAAAAGTTATGAAGCTTTGTTTAATAAAAGAGCAAAGAAATATAAAGCAATGGCGCTCAAAAGCGAACTTGTCTCGGAACAAGATTACAGACGATATATTCTTGATGAATACACATTTTTAAAACGTCCTGTTTTTATCATAAATGACAAAATTTTTGTGGGTAATAGTAAAAAAGAGATTGAACGACTGAAAGAATACCTAGGTTAATTCTAGTTGAGATAAGTATTTAGCCTTAGCCTAGCATTTTCTATAATATCTAGCCAGAATAGATTGATGTCGCCTGCATGATAATTCTTCAAGAATGGTATTCGGTGCTTTTGGATTTTTAGTGATGTCAAACTCTTGTGCAACATACGTTGGCTCACTCCCAACTATTGTAAAAGTAAAAGCCCGTAGATGATTTTAAGTTTCATCATATAATTCCTATGACTTGTAATCTTCGTAGGATTTTTCTTCTATCAAATCTGAGTTTGTAAACAGGTTAATCTGTTTTTTTACCTTAGAACGGTCATCATTGGTAAAATATACAGCTCTCGCTAAACTTACAAAAGTGGTCCCAAAATCTTTTTCTCTTTCACATTCTCGAATGTCATCTTCTATTTCCCACAGTTTTTTATTAATGCTCAAAAGGGTATGATGGAACTGTTTCAAATGTGATTTACTGCTACACCCCGAGTAAATGCTCTGAATATGAGGTTCAAGTACATCATACTCGTGCTGAATGTTTTTTAGTTTTTCTTCATCTTTAATTTGGGAGAGTTTGATTTCTAGAATGGTATACCTATCAATAATTTCTCCATTGGAAACTTCAATCTTCATACAAAAATAACTTTAAGAAAACTTGCGTTCAACAATCATCATCAGCCGCTCCTCGAACTCTTCTTTCCCCGACCAATTATAATCTGGTTTTACCATTTTATGAATGAACTTTTTTGCATCTTTTGCTGTTTTAAATGTATGGAGTTGAGAAATAACGCGATTGAAATCTTCTTGACTCTCATCAAATAGGTGCTTCACAAATGCAATGCGATCATTCAATCCGATTTTAATATCTCCTAGAAACTTATCATTTAAGGATTTCTTTGGAGCATTCTCAAATAAATCAGCTACAATATCAACAGAAATGGTGTCTTGAAGCTCTTTTTCTAATGATGCTACTTTCGTATCTTTAATTTCTTTATCTCCAACACTCTCTGCTTCTTCATGACCAACATCCGGTGTATGAATTTCAGAATGAATAACAGTATCTGCGTTTTTCACCTCTTCGATTGTTTTTTTGCCTTCTTCTAATGCCTCAATACTATCTTGAGGCTCCTCTGACAATGACTCGCCTACAGGACCGTCTTCGGATTCTTTCTTCATTTTAGATTCGATTCTTTCTTTTTCTGTACTTTCTGAGGCGATTTCAATCTTCTCAAGCAGCTCTTCTCTGGTTTGTTCTGGATTTGGGGTGTTGTTCATATACTCTTCAACATAGGCAAGGACGGCAAGTTTTTCATAAACCTGATACGCTTTCTTTTTTAGAGCGAAAACATCGTCTTTATTTTTCATCTGCAATATGCTATGTGCTAAACTGGTTAGATCAGCAGCTAATTTTTTGTGCATAAGTTGTGTTCTTTAGATCAGAGTTGAGGTTAATTTTTAATAAATTTGTTTGTATTCATAATGAATAACGCTAACGATTAGATGCCTTAAAATTACGAAATGTTTCTTGAAAATACAGTAAATCATACAGAACAATTTGGATGGATCGAAGTCATCTGTGGCTCTATGTTCTCAGGGAAAACAGAAGAGTTGATTCGACGTTTAAGACGTGCTCAGTTTGCCAAGCAGAACGTTGAGATATTTAAACCCGCCATGGATGTGAGGTATGATGAGGTGGTGGTGGTATCTCACAACAACAATAGAATTCGTTCAACACCTGTACCAGCCTCGTCCAATATTCTGCTGCTAGCAAATAATATGGACGTTATTGGGATTGACGAAGCTCAATTTTTTGATGATCAAATTGTACACGTATGCAATGAATTGGCAAACAGAGGAATGAGGGTGATTGTTGCAGGGCTTGATATGGATTTTAAAGGAAACCCTTTTGGGCCCATGCCCGCCCTTATGGCTACTGCCGAGTATGTAACCAAAGTCCATGCAGTTTGTACTAGAACAGGAAACTTGGCGCACTACAGCTATAGAAAAGCTCCAAGCGACGACATTGTTTTTTTGGGTGAAATTCAGGAGTACGAACCATTGAGTAGAGCCGCTTATCACAAAGCCATGAAAGAGTTCGAAGAGAGAAAGGACATTGAAAAAACTAAAAATTTTGATCAATAATCATGTCACTGTTCTTGAAATAGACGGAAGAGCTCTGAAACATAATCTTAGTTACTTTAGACGAAAACTAAATTCAAAGACCAAAGTATTGGCTGTTGTAAAAGCCTTTGGTTACGGAAGTGATGGTGTTCAGGTAGCTACATTTCTAGATAATAGAGTAGATTATTTTGCGGTTGCCTACACACATGAGGGTGAAGCCTTGAGAAAAGCGGGTGTAAGAACTCCTATTCTGGTGTTACACCCCCAAATTCAAAATTTTCAACAACTCACTAAAAACTGCTTAGAGCCTAGTATATATAATCTGAAAATACTGACTGCTTTTCTTTGTCATGCAGAAGAAAATAATTTACATCATTATTCAATTCATTTAAAATTTAATACTGGTTTAAATCGACTAGGTCTCAATCACAGTGATATTCAGTCAATACTCTGTAAGATTCAAGGGTTAAAATATCTAAAAATAGCATCCATTTTTTCTCATTTAGCTGCAAGTGAAGACCGTGATGAAAAAGAATTTACTCTAGGGCAATTGAACCATTTTTCAGTAATTGTTAAGCAATTCCAGAAGCATTTAACTTACAAACCAATGATTCATATTCTGAATACTTCTGGGGTAATCAATTACCCTCAGGCTCAGTTTGATATGGTTAGAATTGGAATTGGTATGTATGGCTTTGGCAACGATTCTCAGGAAACTAGCAAGCTAAAGAATACACATATCTTAAAATCTATCATCTCACAAATTCACTTAATAATTCCAGGAGAAACCGTTGGCTACAATCGAGCTTATATTTCAAAGGGAGAAACTAAAATAGCTACTATTCCTATAGGACATGCCGATGGAATTTCTAGAAAACTTGGGCACACGAAAGGGTATGTAACCATTGCTGGGCAAAGAGCTTCAATTATTGGAAATGTTTGTATGGATATGATCATGGTAGATATTACCAATATCGACTGTAGAGAGGGCGATCAAGTCATCATTTTTGGTAATCAACAAGACATTCTTCATATGGCCTCAGAAGTAGAAACCATCTCCTATGAAATACTTACAGCCATCTCTCAGAGAATCAAAAGAGCATTCATTTTTGAGGATTAGCGTAGAAACAAAATCACCTCTTTGTAGAAATCCTTGGGGTTTTCTGCATGAAGCCAGTGACCAGTATTAGGGACCATTACAATTTGTGAATTTGGGAAATGGGCTTTGATTAGGGGTTCTTCATCTGAGCTAATATAATCCGACTTAGCCCCAGATAAAAATAATGTATCCCCCTCAAAATTGGTAAAAGATGGAAGGGCTCTCCCCACCTCTGAATTGTTTTCTGTTAATGCTAATAAATTAAAGCGAAAGTCCAACACTCCTTTGTCTTTCCAATACACACTTTTTAGCAAGAACTGTTGTGTTCCCTTCTCAGGAATATATAATGCTAATTGCTGTTCTACCAATTTCCTTGAGGTATGAATTGAAAAATCGATAGAATTTAAGGCTTTTAATATCTCGTTGTGATGGGGCTGGTAAACCCTTGGAGAGATATCTATAACTATTAATTTATCTACCAACTCTGCATGTTCTACTGCAAAAAGCATTGCCGTTTTCCCTCCCATAGAATGTCCCAATAGGATGATCTTATCTAGATGATGATAGGCAATGTAATTGTAAAGGTCTTCTGACAGACACTTATAATTAAACTCATCTGCATGAAAACTACGCCCGTGATTCCGTTGATCGATTATGTGAACCTCAAAATTCTCAGCAAACTGTTTGGCAAGTGTTTTCCAGTTATCTCCCATTCCAAAATATCCATGAAGAATCAGAAAAGGCTGACCTTGCCCTATAATTTTTGAATGTAAGATTTCCATGATTATTGGAGCCGATGTAGATACATATTCACAACATTCTCAAATCCAAAATACAAACTTTCAGAGATTAATGCGTGACCTATGGAAACTTCAGCTAAGTTTGGTATATTATTTTTAAAAAACTCGATATTCTTTAAATTCAAATCATGTCCCGCATTGATTCCTAGCCCAAGTTCATGGGCAAGTATAGCAGCTTCTCTGTATCGTTTCACCACATCATTATTCCCTTTACCATACTCCGTAGCAAAATGTTCCGTATATAATTCTATCCTATCTGTGCCAGCAGCTGCTGCAGCTGCTATACGTTTTAAATCTGTATCAATAAAGATGGATGTACGAATTCCAGCTTTTTTGAACTCAGCAATTACATCTTTTAAAAATACTTGGTGTGTTATAGTATCCCATCCTGCATTTGAAGTAATTTGATCTACGCTATCTGGAACTAAGGTTACCTGAGTGGGCTTCACTGCTAAAACCAATTCTCTGAACTTTGGTATAGGGTTTCCTTCAATGTTATATTCAGTAGTGACGACTGGTTTTAGGTCGTGAGCATCTCGATAACGAATATGTCTCTCATCTGGCCTAGGATGAATGGTAATTCCTTGTGCACCAAACTCCTGAATATCAGCTGCTACTTTTAATAAATCTGGCACTTTTCCACCTCTCGAGTTTCTTAGCGTGGCAATTTTGTTAATATTTACACTTAACTTTGTCATTTGTTAGGAAATAAAGTACAAAGGTAACTATTTAGCCATTTTAAACTATATTCGTAGTGAATGAATCTTAAAGGTTACATATTAAACGAAATAAAAGGATTACACCCTTCTGATAGTATAAAATCTGCTCAACAGCTGTTTCAAGGATATCCTATTACCCATGTTCCTGTTATTGAAAATGGACATTTGAAAGGCTGTATCTCCGAAAGTGATGCTCAAACCATAGACAACACTACTACAATCTCTGAGCATGCTTATCTCTTAGACTCTTTTTCCGCAAATGAAAACACTACTGTTCTAGAGTTAATCAAATTATTTGCAGATTTTGATTGTAATGTAATGCCTGTGCTGAATAAAAAAATGGATTACCTAGGGTACTATGAATTGAGTGATATTCTAGATATCTTTTCCAACAGTCCCTTTTTACACATCGATGGCACTGAGATTATTGCAGAAAAATCAAAAAAAGAGTTTTCTGTTAGTGAAGTAAGTCAAATCATAGAAAGTAATAACGGAGGATTGCTAGGTTTTTACATTTCACATCAAACTCCAGACATTACTCAGATAACTGTCAAGGTAACCTCAGAAGACATGAATGAAATCATCCAAACATTTAGGCGTTATAATTACAATGTTGTCTCTCGGTTTGAAGACGATTTTTACTTACAAGATTTGAAGGAACGCTCCAACTATTTACAAAAATACTTAGATATGTAATGAGAAAAGTAGCAGTCTTTGGGCAGACATATACCGTAAATGCGAATAAAGAAATTAAAATCTTACTGGCTTCTTTAGAAAAATATGGCATAGAAATTTATCTCGAAGAAGTCTTTTGTAAAGCATTGATTGAACTACAGCATCTAGAAAAAGAATACTCCACATTCTCCAATTTTAAAGATCTTAATGACTCTTTTGACATATTTTTTAGTTTAGGCGGAGATGGCACCATACTCAGAGCCATTACGTATGTTAGAGATTTGAATATCCCTATTCTAGGCATCAATACTGGGAGGTTAGGTTTTTTAGCCAATGTAAAAAAAGATGAAATTTCTGAAGCTGTAGATATACTGGTAGAAGGGAAATATACAATTCAGCAAAGAACTTTATTGAGCATTGAGTCAGATCCACCAATAAAAGAATTTCAAGAACTCTCATTCGCTTTAAATGAGATTACAATTGCTAGAAAAAATACGACTTCAATGATCGGTGTAGAAACCTTTTTAGATGGAGAATATCTTACCAATTATTGGTCCGATGGACTCATCATAGCCACTCCTACTGGATCTACAGGATACTCTTTAAGTTGCAATGGTCCTGTCGTCTCGCCAAACTCGGAAAACTTTGTGATTACACCAATCGCTCCTCACAATTTGAGTGCGCGTCCAATGGTGATTCCCGATCACACAACTATTGATTTAAACGTAAACTCCAGAGAGTTGGACTACCATGTCTCGCTAGACTCTAGAATTACTTCAGTACCAAGAAAAACCAAAATACGAATCATAAAATCTCCCTTTACCATTAAAAGCATCATTCCTTCCAATCAGTCTTTTCTGACTACACTGAGAACTAAACTCTTGTGGGGAGAAGATACGAGAAATGAATCCAACCTTTGAGAGCATTAATACAATAAAGAATTAAAAAAATTGTTATCTAAAAAAGACATCGTGTTAACTTTACAAAGCGGATAGAATTCTTTATATTTGCACGCCCATTTTAAAATAGGTTCATCACTTAGAAATTAGTTGAATAAATGATGTTTCTAAAGAATAAATTTTTGTATATCAAGCAGTTAATGTAAATTTAAACGAGTGAAAAAATATTTGATATTGCTGTTACTGGGGTGCCTTTCAACAACCTGCTTCCCGCAGATAAACGAACTGGGCCTTTTTATTGGGGGTGTAAATTATATTGGAGATGTTGGACGCACCAACTATATACAGCCTAACGAACCCGGCGGAACTATTGTGTACAAATACAATTTGAACCCCAGAATTGCATTAAGAGGGACATTAAGTAGTTTTTCCCTGTTTGGAGACGATGTAAATTCTGAAAATACTGTCAGAAAAGCACGTGGTTTTCGTTTTAAAAACCCCATAAATGAGATATCATTGGGAATTGAATACAATTTTTTTGAGTACGATATATCAACAGCACATAAGATAAGTACTCCGTACATCCTATTGCAAGTAGCTGCTGTAGATTACGAAACTCCTAGAATACAGAATGAGTCAGGCGATTATAGTTTTACAAGGAATACTGCACTGGCAATACCTTTCGGTATTGGCTGGAAAACAAAGCTTTATGGGAAGGTAGCTTTTGCTGCTGAGATTTCGTTTCGTTACTCGTTCACTGATGAATTGGACTACTCGACTCAAGAATTTACTGAACTAGATTTTGGAGGTACGTCTAATGACTGGTATTCATTTTCAGGAGTATCCTTAGTTTATACCTTTGGAAGACCTCCATGTTTTGCTGATCGAAAATAAATTATGGATAAAAAATCACGCATTGATCCCAATAATGTACCCAATCATGTAGCCGTGATTATGGATGGCAACGGTAGGTGGGCAAAAGGAAAGGGAATGAATCGTGTGTTTGGTCATCGCAATGCATTAACTGCTGTGAGAGAAACTATTGAAGCAGCAGCAGAATTAGGTACAAAAGCCATTACCCTCTATGCATTTTCTACTGAAAATTGGAATCGTCCCAAATCAGAAGTCAAATCATTAATGGCATTACTAATCAATTCTCTAAACAAAGAGTTAAAAACCTTTCAAAAAAACAGCGTTAAAGTAAATGCTATAGGAGATATACAAAGTTTACCAGAAAATGCCCAGAGAACCCTTAATAGTGTCATAGGAAAGACCCAAAATAATCAACAAATTGTTTTAACATTGGCATTGAGTTATGGAGCTCGAGAGGAAATTGTTAATACAATAAAAAATATATCTAAAAAAGTTGTTAATAACGAACTTAATATCGAAGAAATTGATGAAAAAATTATAAATAATCATTTATATACGTTTAATTTGCCCGATGTTGATTTGATGATAAGAACAAGCGGGGAACAGCGAATAAGTAATTTTCTTTTATGGCAGATGGCTTATGCCGAATTATATTTTACAGATATCCTTTGGCCAGACTTTAGAAGAGAGCATTTCTATGATGCCATAATAGAATATCAGAATAGAGAACGAAGATTTGGAAAAACTAGCGAACAAATTATACCTACAGAAAAGTAATTGCATCCTTACCTTTCTATTTTTTAGTTTATTACTCACATCTGCTTTTGTTTCAGAAGCCCAGACGACAGCTAATCCCGTCGTTCAAGACACCATCCCAACACAGCAAAATATTTCATATGAAAGAGGAAGAGAATATATTCTTGGTGGTATTTCGGTCGTAGGACTAAAAAAGTTTAGTGAAGAGACAGTGAAAGTTTTTACTGGATTAAAAGTTGGTCAGCCCATAAAACTACCAGGAGATAAACTAACAAGTGCTATAAAAAAGCTATACGAAAGCAAACAGTTTAGTACTGTTGAAGTGTATTTGGTAAAAATGGATGGAAATACGGTTTACCTTGAATTTGATGTTTCTGAACTTCCACAACTTAATAATGTTACTATCACTGGAATTAGAAGAGGGCAATCAAAAACTCTAAAAAGCGAAGCAGAACTGAAAAAAGGAGCTATGGTAACAGATAATTTAATTGTTACTACAAAAAACTATTTCAAAAAAAAATACACAGACAAAGGATTTCTTAAGGCTAAAGTGACTGTTAATACAGCAATAGATTCTGCCGATATCAACGTAGTGAATATGAGAGTTTTCATTGATAAAGGCGAGAAAATAAAAATTAATAACATTACTTTTGATGGCAACTCTGCTCTTTCTAGTGCCAAACTCAGAGGTTCCATGTCCAAAACTAAAAAAAAGCTTCTTGGACGTTTTTGGAAAAGTTCTAAATATATTGAAGAAAACTTCAGGGAAGACCTAGAAAAGATCCTTGAAAGATATAGCCGACTTGGTTTCAGAGATGCCAGAATTCTCAGTGACTCTATTTCTTGGAATAGTAACAATACAATCAATATCCACATCAAGCTTGAAGAAGGAAAGCAATATCGCTTTGGGGATATTATTTACGTAGGAAATAAAAGTTACACCTCAAATCAATTAAATCAAATCTTAAAAATTCAAAAAGGTGATATCTATAATGGAACAGTTCTAAAAGAGAGAATTACAGGTGATGGAACACCTTCTTCACAAGATATTCAAACACTATATCAAGATAGCGGTTTTCTATTCTCGTCTGTAAATGCTGTGGAAATAAAAGTAGTAAATGACTCTATCACAGTAGAAATCAGAATACGAGAGGATGAGAAAGCCACCATAGGAAAAGTATCTGTAGTTGGGAATAACAAAACCAATGACCGAATTATCTTCAGGGAACTCCGCGTGAAACCTGGCGATTTATTCAGCAGAAATTCTATCATTCGTTCTATTCGTGAAATTGGACAGCTCGGATTTTTTGACACAAATGTTACACCAGACGTAAAGCCCAACTACCAAGACAAAACTGCTGATATTGAATTCACAGTAGTTGAAAAAGGAGGTAGTCAGATAGAATTACAAGGAGGGTATGGCGGTGGCTCATTCATTGGTACTTTGGGACTATCTTTTAATAATTTTTCGATAGGAAACTTATTTAAAAAGAATGCATGGAAACCCTTACCCATGGGAGATGGGCAATCGTTATCATTAAGACTGCAAACCAGCAGAACCTTCAACACGTATAGTTTTTCATTCACAGAGCCATGGTTGGGAGGTAGGAAACCTCAATCGTTATCTTTTTCTGTCTATTCATCAAAACAATTTCAATTAAATACACAAACCTTTGATGTGGACAGAGCTAGAAGTTTGGGGATTGTTGGGGCGTCTATAGGTTTAGGGAAAAGACTACAATGGCCTAGCGATTATTTTACCCTCTCCCAAACCATTAGTTATCAGAGTTTTAATTTGAATGATTACCAATTTCGAGTAGGAAATGACATTTTAAGTGACGGAAGCTTAAATAATCTAGCATATAATATATCACTTTCCAGAAACTCTGCGGGTCCTAGCTTAATTTTTCCTACATACGGCTCTACCTTTAGTCTGAGTGCTAAGGCTACTTTTCCCTACTCTTTGGTAAATAACAAAGAGTATGAAAGTCTATCACTTGCAGAACGATTTAAATGGCTGGAATATTATAAGTTGATTTTCAAAGGGAAATGGTACAACGGATTTACCGATAAATTGGTTTTAGTGGCCAATACGGAAATAGGTTATCTAGGTTTTTACAATAGTGATCTTGGAGCGACACCGTTTGAGCGTTTCTTTGTTGGTGGTGATGGTATTGCACAATTCCAGTTGGATGGTAGGGAGAATATTGGCCTAAGAGGATATGAGAATAATAGATTGTCTTCCATTAGTGGAGGAACAATTTATAATAAATTTCAACTAGAATTACGATATTCTATAACAGATAAGCCTTCAGCATCAATATACACACTAGGTTTTTTAGAGGCTGGTAATTCATACGACAATTTTAATACTTTTAACCCGTTTGATTTGAAGAGATCTGCTGGTGTTGGTATTCGTATTTTCATGCCAGCATTTGGATTGTTAGGTATTGATTTTGCTCATGGGTTTGACCCCTTACCCGGGACCTCTATCAAATCTGGATGGCAAACTCACTTTATCATAGGGCAACAGTTCTAGACAAAAGGGGTATAAATTTTTAATTTTTTGGCATGACATTTTCAAAGCATGATATTTTGAAGTTAAAAGGGTTTTTTATGATTGCACTTTTTTCCACTTTATTTTTGAGTGCTCAAAGATCTCAACAGAGAATCGCATTTATCGACATAGAGTATATTTTGGAGAACGTTCCAGAATATATGGAAGCACAGAGCACTCTGAACACAAAAGTTACTAAGTGGAGAGAAGAATTAGATCAACTTGTACGCTACATTGAGCAATTAAAAACTGATTTGACAAACGAAAGAGCTATCTTAACTCAAGATTTAATTGAAGAGAAGGAAGATCAAATTACACTAAAACAACAGGAACTAAGAAGATTAGAATCCCTGTTTTTTGGACAAAAAGGAAAGATGTTTTTATTAAGAAAGCAACTAGTAAAACCCGTACAGGATCAAGTTTATAATTCGGTACAAAGGATCGCTTCACGAAGAAACTATGACTTTGTCTTCGATAAATCCAGTGATTTAGTGATGCTCTATTCCAATAAAAAACACGATATTAGCGAATTCGTTTTAAACGACATTGTTAGAGAGCGGAAAATCAAAGAAAAGAAGGAAAAGAGAGCAGAAAACAATGGTTTAACTGAAAGACAGGAAAAGGCAAAGGAGGCAAGAGAGGCTGCAAGAAAAAAGAAGGAAGCAGATCGATTAGCAAGACAGAAAAAAATAGAGGAAGATAGAAAAAAGAGGTTAGCAGACATGGAAGCCAAGAGAGCAATGCTAAAACAAAAGAGAGAAGAAGCAAAAAAGAAAAAAGAAAAAGACGAAGAGAGAGAACAGGATAATAATTAAATCAAATCGAAATGAGAAAATTAAATAGTTTACTAATCATAGTGTTTTTAGCCATTGGGATCGGTACAACTGCAAACGCGCAAAAGATAGGCCATGTAAATCTTGAACGAGTCATTGCAAATATGCCAGAGACAAGAGCTTTACAAGCAGATATTGCAAAAAAGACTAAAACATACAAAGATGAAATTGATGGTATGGGTAAAACATTTGAAGCAAAGTACAAAAAATATTCTGCAGAGCAAGCTTCGCAATCTGAAGACGTAAACAAGCAAAGAGCCGAAGAAATTCAAAACGACAGAAATAGAATTGTACAGGCAGAACAAGCTGCCATGCAAGACATTCAAGAAAAGCAACAAAAGGGATTAATCCCAATTTTTCAAAAAGCGGAAAAAGCCATCAATGAAGTTGCCAATTCTAAAGAGTTGTTGTATGTTATGGATGCTTCCGCTGGTAAAGGACTGTTGGTTTCTAAGGGCGAGGACATCTACGATGCTTTAAAGGTTAAATTGGGTCTGTTGCCAGATCAGAAGAGACAAGATCCTCCTGCGACCCAAAATTAAATTTATTTAAAATACAATGAAAAGTCCTGCATTAGATGCGGGATTTTTATTTTTACAAAGACATGAGCACACTGGATCACCCAATTGGTTTTTTTGACTCAGGTATTGGTGGTATATCTATATGGAAAGAAGTTATTCAGCTACTTCCTAATGAAAGTTGCATGTATCTTGCAGATAGTAAAAATGCTCCCTATGGCATGCAATCTAAAGAAGATATCATTCAATTTAGTATCAAGAATACCGAGTTCTTACTCAACCAAAACGCCAAAGTTATTGTTGTAGCATGTAATACTGCTACAACAAACGCCATTGATGTTTTAAGAGCGCAATATGACATTCCTTTTATTGGTATTGAACCAGCGATAAAACCCGCAGGATTGATTACAAAAACAAAAAAAATAGGAATTCTTGCAACCAAAGGAACATTAAACAGTACCCTTTTTGAGCAAACTTCTGAGAAATTAGACCCCCAGATTGAAATCATTGAACAAATAGGTGAAGGATTGGTTGAATTGATAGAAAATGGTGAAATTCACTCCAGAGAAATAGACCATCTTTTACATCAATACCTACAACCTATGATTGCTCAAAATATTGATGCTCTGGTATTGGGCTGTACCCACTATCCCTACCTTATTCCAAAAATTAAAACCATCTTGGGAAAAGATATCAAAATTATAGATTCTGGAGAAGCCGTTGCCAGACAAACCAAGAAAATCCTCATGCATAATAATCGGCTAAATTCTAATAAAAGTACTAAAATCACTCATCAGTTTTATACCAATAAAAAAACTACTGCTTTAAAAAAAATGCTAGATGGATACTCCGTGAAAGTGATAAAAACAGACTTTTGAAATAGCATTAATCAACAAATATCACACCTAGAATGATGCATTGATATTCGGGCAGGCAGAGGCCCTTGGTCTTCTTGTAAACAGATTCACCCCTACAGAAACCTGATGAAACCCAGAAGAGGTGATCACAATATCATTTAGCTGACTTGAGTATGTGTAAGAAAACATCCATTTTTTGTGGTTTACTCCAATGATTGGAGTAATGTAAGTTAGGTCTTCAATAGGCTGTGCATCAAAACTTTGCCTGTATGAAAGTACTGCCCAAAGACGTGTATCATTAAAATCTTTGTACGCTTTAAGATTAAAATCTGCAATTCGTTCTCCTGTGCCTTCTCGCAATTGAACCATAACTGAAGGCTCTAACTGAATCATACGATCACGACCAAAATAGTACCCAAAAGACAAAATATAGTTTCTCAAATCCAAAGGCTCTAAATTATTATTCAGATTATTTTTAGCCGCTAAAAACAGATTTTTTACTGTAAAATATGAAGACAAGCCATCCCTATGGTACGCTACACTGAAATCGGCATTAAAATAACTATCACTCTGAATCAATCGAAGAACCTGAGGGTCTCCTTGAAACTGCGTCTGATCTACCTGATTCTGAACTGCTGTTAATGAAAGCCCAAATGATAGTTGATTGATGAAAGATCCCCTATCAACATCGATGTGATAAGCATAAGTTCCTTGCAATCCTTTTTGAGAATGGTAACCATTACGATCATTGAAAAGCACAAAACCAAATGCAGCACTTCGTCCAAAGCGATTGTGAAAACTTATCGTTTGAAGCGTTGGAGCGTCTTTAATTCCCTGCCACTGTTGACGAGCAGTAAATCGCAACTTTCCAGTATTTCCAATGCCCGCAGCAGAGGGGTGTATCAAAAAAACATTATCAGAAAGGTAATCCGAATAGATAGGTAGTGTTTGTTGCGCACGACTATCAACAGCAAGTAAAAGAAAATAAATAGTAATAGTGAATCTGAAAAACAGTTTCATAGGAACCATGAATTCTTAAAGGTTTCCAAATATATTGTTTTTAAATCAATTTTAAGAATTGTATTGTATAATTTAACTTTTTAACTCATCCTCATATACCCTTTCAATCAAAAGAATAATAGGCATTCATCCTATTTTCATCCTATTTTGAGATTCATTTTATTGAACTATCTGTTAAAAAATGATTCATGACTACTCAAAATGTGATTCATAAAATTTTGATTTTAAAAAACCAGATGTTTCTCTAAACAGAGAGGCGTTATACATCCCAGCAATTATTATTTTGTATTTTTACTGAAATTTTTTCAAATGAATTTATCATTAGTGCCTAATATTAAAAATGCAGATTCTGATCATTTTTTCCTTATCGCTGGACCATGTGCAATAGAGAGTGAAAAAATGGCGCTCAGCATTGCAGAAAGAATTGTTCGAGTGACTTCCAATTTAAAAATACCCTATATCTTTAAAGGAAGTTACAAGAAGGCAAACAGAAGTCGTATTGACAGCTTTACTGGTATTGGTGATGAAAAAGCTCTAAAAATCTTACAGAAAGTTTCCAATACATTCGATATCCCTACTATTACAGATATTCATGAGATTTCAGAAGCTGCTTTCGCTGCTCAATATGTTGATATTTTGCAGATCCCTGCTTTTTTGGTTCGTCAGACAGCTCTTGTTGTGGCGGCTGCAAAAACGGGAAAAGTAGTGAATCTTAAAAAAGGGCAGTTTATGAGTCCGGGAGCCATGAGGCACGCCGTGAAAAAAGTTCATGACACAGGGAATCATCAGGTAATGGTGACTGACAGAGGAACCATGTTTGGCTATCAAGATATGATTGTAGATTTCCGAGGAATCCCAGAAATGAGATCCTTTACAACAACAGTTTTAGATGTAACACACTCACTGCAACAGCCCAATCAATCTTCTGGAGTAACTGGCGGAAGACCGCAGATGATTGAAACCATTGCAAGAGCTGGTGTTGTAAATCATATTGATGGACTATTTATCGAAACTCATTTTGATCCTGCCAATGCCAAAAGTGATGGTGCAAACATGCTTCATCTAGACCAGCTAGAACAATTACTCTCCAATCTGGTTGCCATTCGAAAGACCATCAATAACTTACAGGCATAATATTTGTTTAGATATTCTCATATATGAAGCTCTTTTTTACTTTTTGTCAGTTTTGAAATATATGCCCAGAACTATACAAAAATTGATCGTATTGTTCAATCCTATCCAAATACACCTCACCACAACAACTAGCCAATAGGATTTCTGACGATTTTGATGACGACATTAGCAAGGTACGGGCTGCATTTCGCTTTCGCTGGTTAATACTTCACATCCGTTATGATTTAGAAGAGTACTACCATCCCAAGCAGCCAATTCGATTCCAATATAGGACACAGCAAGAGTACAGCCATAAAATTAAAGCTATTAAGAACAACCTTGTAAAGGATACATTTCTGACAAAAATGGGCATCTGTGAAGATTATGCCCAGTCGTTCAAGAAATTGGCTAATTTACTAGGAATCGAATCTCAAGTAGTTAAAGGGTACACACGAAATTCTACGCAAGACATTGAAAAAGTACCACCAACTCCAAATCACGCTTGGAACGCAGTAAAGATCAATCAAAAGTGGATGATGTTAGACGCTACATGGGCAACAGGATATCTAAGCCATGGGAGATGGATAAAAAATTTAAATCAATGTTTAAAATGTCTTGTCCCAGTCATTACCATAGATAAATTGTGATCATTACAAAAGTCGATACTTAATTGATCTTTGATGGAACCTCCTGGTTGAATAACACTTCTGATTCCAGCATTATAGGCAATTTCAACGCAGTCAGGAAAT
The DNA here is from genome assembly GCA_964228785.1 of Flavobacteriaceae bacterium. GTDB lineage: Bacteria > Bacteroidota > Bacteroidia > Flavobacteriales > Flavobacteriaceae > Polaribacter. The sequence continues at coordinate 20,672 of CAXRAW010000044.1, read as the reverse complement.
GGGAAAAAAGCATCACTTGCCATCACAGCTCCTAGTAGATTAAACCCAAAGCCGTTAGCTTTTTCTATGGCTTGCCTTAATGCGTCAACTCTACTAGTTTGACCAGTTCCACTGGCGCAAAGTTGTTTGTTTTTTACCAACACAATTGTATTTGATTTAGTATGCTTGCAAATTTTGGAAGCAAATAGCAAGTCTTCTAATTCATGATCAGAAGGTTTTTTGCTTGTTGAGTAAACTAAATCCATCAATTGATCAGTTCTAGAATCTTTATCTTGAACTAAAAACCCATTGAGTGCTGTTTTCACGATTTGTTTTGGAAGCATTACTGTTTTCTGAACTAGAATGATACGATTCTTTTTCCTTCTTAATATGTGTAACGCCTCTTCGTCATAAGAAGGGGCAATCACTACTTCACAAAATAGCTTATGAATTTCTTTAGCAGTAGATGGATCAATTTTTGAGTTTGTAATTAAAATCCCACCAAATGCAGACACAGGATCACCAGCTAAAGCATCAACATACGCTTGATAAATGCTATCTCTTTGAGCAAATCCACATGCATTATTATGTTTTAGAATAGCAAAGGTGGGAGCCTCTCCCGTAAATTCATTCATTAGATTTACTGCAGCATCAATATCTAAGAGATTATTATAACTGAGTTCCTTTCCATGAAGCTGATCAAACATGGCATCTAGATTGCCAAAGAAGTATCCCTTTTGGTGAGGATTTTCTCCGTATCTTAGTACTTTAGATTTTGTTTTACTGGTCTTGAAAACAATTTCATCATTGTTAAAATAGTCGAAAATAGCAGTATCATAATGTGACGAAATATTAAAAGCTTTTACGGCAAATCTTTTCCTATCAAATAGTGATAGAGCTCCGTCTCCCTGTCTGTACAAGTCTAAAAATTCATCGTATTGATCCATACAAGAAACTGTAAAGGTGTCTTTGAAATTCTTGGCTGCTGCTCGAATTAATGAGACGCCTCCTATGTCTATTTTTTCTACAATATCTTGTTCGGACGCCCCTGAAGTCACTGTTTCTTCGAAGGGGTATAAATCAACAATAACTAGGTCTATCTGTGGGATGCCATAGGCTAACATCTCATTAGCATCTCTTTGATGATCTTGGCGGTTTAAAATTCCGCCAAATACTTTTGGATGTAACGTTTTTACACGCCCCCCTAAAATAGAAGGATAGGAAGTGACTTCTTCTATGCCGATAACTGATATTCCTAATCCTTCAATAAATTTTTGAGTACCACCAGTAGAATAGATTTTTACATTTTTTTCGTGCAGTGCCAAAGCTATAGACTCCAATCCATCTTTGTGATATACGGAGATTAGGGCAGAACGGACATGCTTCACATTACTCATAATATAAGACGTTAAGCATGCAAAACTACTAAATATGAATTGCTAAAACAACAAAGGGCTGTTACAAAGAAACAAAACTTATTATGTTATTGTGAATAAACTTTTTTCATAAAAGCATCAACCATTAAAGTGTAATTTTTGTGTTTTTTGAACTTCTTTTTTCTTTTCAGACCAACTTTTATCAAGAATAACTCAATGGGTAAAATAGTTGATTTCATAATACAAGGGGATATACAAATACAAATTTACTATATTTATTAATCTCTGTCAATCACTAATTACAGTAAAATTTAAGCATCCTAGTTTTTGGGTATGGGAAATTCACTTGTATTCTTTGCTTGATAGCTTCGCAATTCTATTGGTGTATTCATTTAACTTTAGTGTTTGTAGCAGAAGAGTAGAGAGGGTTCTAAGCCACCGCTCAAAGAAGGCTGATAATCAGTAAAAAACAATGAAACAAAAAATTACACTTTAACAAGAAGATCCAGAGTTCCACATACTATCTGTTTATATTAAAAGGGAATTGAAAGGGATGGTCTTTTACAATAATATCGTTCCTTACAGGTATTTTACCGCTCGGCCTTTAATCATCACCCTGTTATCTTGTAACTCACAAAATAATTCTCCTCTTCGCTCCGATAATTGAACAGCTCTCAACGTCTTCTTTTGAAGCCTCGACAACCAAAAAGGAGTAAGTGTACAATGGGCAGATCCTGTCACAGGATCTTCAAAAATACTTGCTTGTGGTGTAAAAAATCTAGATGCAATCAACATCCACCTATGAACTGCGTGCTGTCACAATAATCCCTCCAGGATCTATATTCACTTGATTCAATATCCCCATGTTAGGTTGTATCTTCATAATATCCTCTTCACGCTCATATACCAAAATATAATCCCTAGATTTCCAAACTTCATTAGGTAGAATATTAAGCCCATCTTTAATACTCTTAGGTAAGGTTGCTCTTTTAGGGGGTCTAGAAGGTAAATCCAATACAAACAAATCATTTTCTTTTTCAACACGAAGAGTACCACTACGTGTTTTGAACTCAATTCTAGAGTTGGAATAACCCAATTCCTCAAATAGCACATAAGCAGATGCCAGAGTTGCATGGCCACATAAGTCCATTTCAATTTCAGGAGTAAACCATCTCAAATGAAATTGATCCGCTGACTCTTTTATAAAAAATGTAGTCTCTGCTAGATTATTTTCAGCAGCAATTTGTTGAAGGATATGATCGTCAAGCCAGTATTCTAAGGGACACACAGCCGCTGGATTTCCGCCAAATAAAACATCAGTAAAACATCGATTTGAAAAATACTGATTCGCATTCTCATTTGCTTGCAAAGAGCTTCACATCATCTTTAGAAACCTCTTGCTCACCAAGAATGATCAATCGTTCTACGACATTTCTCAATTCTCTAATATTTCCTGTCCAATCGTAGGTTTGCAATAACGCAACAGCCTCACTAGAAAATACCTTTTGCGGAGATCCCTGTTCTTTAGCAATCTTCTTGGTAAAGAAATCAATCAGTAGAGGGATATCCTCTCTACGATTATTCAAAGCAGGGACTTTGATTAGAATAACAGCCAATCTATGATACAGATCCTCCCTAAATCGACCCTCGGCAATTTCTTTCTTAAGGTTTTTATTGGTGGCGGCAAGAACCCTCACATTTACCTTAATATCTTTGTCGCTACCCACACGTTGAATCCGATTTTCCTGCAAGGCTCTTAGAACTTTCGCTTGAGCAGACAGACTCATATCGCCAATCTCATCCAAAAAAATAGTTCCACCATTGGCAGCCTCAAACTTTCCAGCCCTGTCTTTATTAGCACCCGTAAAACTTCCCTTAACATGCCCAAACAGCTCACTCTCTATTAACTCCGACGGAATGGCTGCACAATTGACTTCAATCATCGGGAGTTTGGAGCGTTCCGATTTCTCATGCAACCAATGTGCTACCAATTCTTTTCCCGTTCCATTAGGTCCCGTGATAAGTACCCTAGCATCAGTAGCTGCCACTTTTTCTATCATCTCTTTAATATGACCAATGGCTTCACTGTTGCCAATCATTTCATAATTTTTACTCACTTTCTTTTTTAGCCGTTTGTTCTCCACAACAAGAACCTTCCTGTCTAGCGCATTGCGAACAGTATTTAAAAGTCTATTCAGGTCAGGTGGCTTAGAAATATAGTCAAAAGCACCCAAGCGCATGGTATGAACCGCAGTATCCAAATCACCATGACCAGAGATCATCACAAAAGGAATTTCTGGTTTTATCTTCTTAGCTTTTTCCAACACCTCTACCCCATCCATTTTGGGCATCTTAATATCACAAAGCACCAGATCATAGTCGTTATCTTTAATTTTTTCAATTCCCAAAAGCCCATCCTCAGCCTCCTCAACCTCATACGCATCGTCCTCCTCAGAAATAATCTTTCCCAATACCCTGCGAATCGTAGCTTCATCCTCAATAATTAGAATTTTACTCATTTTTATCAACTTTTAGACCCCTAGACACTATGCCCAATATTCAATTTCTTGCTCTCATCAATCGCGCACGTTCCTTTCCCAAACAAAAGTAGTCTTTTCATCTATCAATCTCAAATCATCCATTTTTAGATATAACGTATTTTCATAAGCTTTAATCTATGGGCGTTCCCTAACGGTCGGGCTATTCGCTATATCTTTTTTGCCTTATCAGGACAAAAAAGGATGCCGCTGCTATCCCTAACGCAGCATCAAAGGCTATATTTAACAAAGCAATAAAATCAACCTCACCAGTTAAATGAAGATCAATGTCTCAACAAAAGGAAATGATAAAAAACTACATGGTTAGTAAACGTTTAAACGAATAAGATAAGTAAGACGTATAACAGCAACTTTCACAGACGCAGCCAAACCACCAAGGATGAGTTCCCCATATTCAATACTAATCAACTACAGGGCAAACTCACAAAGTATTCAAAGGAAACTATTTGAATCATTTTGAGGCAAGCTTTGGGGAGTTAACCCCTTGGCTATCGCCCTGCGATTCAATTTAATATAGATAATTCAAACTACCACTACCCTTTGTATTTCAACCACTTATATAAATCTTTATACGTAGGTTTTTTACCGTACATTAAAATTCCCACGCGGTAGATCTTCGCAGCAAACCAAACCATCAGCATGAATGTTGTAAGTAGCAAGACCATTGAGATGACAATTTCATACCAAGGCACTCCAAACGGAACTCGCATCAGCATGACAATGGGCGATGTAAACGGAATAATAGAAAAAATAGTAGAAATAGGACCATTCGGATCACTGATGACCGTAGCAAAACCAACATACATTCCCAAGATGAGCGGTAACATCACAGGCAACATAAACTGCTGTGTGTCCGTTTCGTTATTGACTGCTGCACCAATAGCTGCAAACAAAGAACTGTATAAAAAGTAACCTCCTAGAAAATAAAATATAAACAAGACAAAAATTAACCCTAAAGGCAATTTTAGAAGTTCCCCTATAAATTCCCCACCTCCTTTAGATGTTTGCTTGATCACTTCCACCTGATCAGGACCAACGTTAGGCGCCTGTACCCCAGCCATATCAACACCAAAAACAGACGAAATTACAGTGAGTATCACAGTAATAATCACACTCCAAATAAAGAACTGCAAAAGCCCTGCCGATGCATTCCCGATAATTTTCCCTAGCATAAGCTGAAAAGGCTTTACAGAAGAAACGATGATCTCTACAATCCGACTGGTTTTTTCTTCAATAACACTGCGCATTACCGAAGTTCCGTAGATAATCACAAACATCATAAGGAAATAACCAGAAATGGCTCCTGCCCCTATCTTAATCCAGCTACTCATTTTTGAAGACTTTTCACCGGAGAAATTACGAATCTTAATACTAGTATCAAACTCTGATGATTCCAGTTGAACTAAATCGATGCCCAACATGTCCAGCTTTCTCTTTCGGAGTCGGTTGTCTATAGTTCGTTCAAAAGATTCAATAAGGTCAAAATTGGGAGTAGATGCAGAGTAAAATTCAACTGAAGAAGCCATCATTTCTAGGCTATCCTGCTTCGGGATATAGAGCAAGCCATACAATTCACCCTCCTGAACCTTTTGCTTTGCCTCATCTAGAGTGAGCTTGGAATAATCTTGGTAATGAACCGTTTTCTTATCCTTAAAATCCTCTTTTTGAAATATCTCTGAGTGATCTACATAGGCAATGTTCTTCATCTTCTCGTTGTTCTTTTTACCTAAAAAATAGACTAGAAATCCAATCCCAACCATCAGCAGTGGACTTAAAAAAGTCATGATAATAAACGATTTATTGCGCACCTTAGCAATAAATTCTCTTTGAATAATAATGGGTAACTTGCTCATGGCTTAACTATTTTGGTTGACTGCTTGAATAAAAATATCGTTGGCATCGGGAATTAGTTCCACAAAATGCTGTACCTCTCCGTGACTCGTCAGATATGACAGTAAGTCGTTAGCTGTATTTCCGTTTCTAAGCGATACATGTAGCTTTAGGCTCTCATTCAATAGTTTAAAGTCAGCTTCAAACACATCAAAATGCGCCCGTAGTTGTGCTTCCACTTCGTTAGGTTGATCGGTCTGTACTCCCACTTGAAATGTATTGGAGCGAAACCGTCGTTTGATATCGTCTAGTTTTCCCTCAAGGATCAAATTTGATTTATCAATAAGCCCAATATAATCGCAAAGTTCCTCCACAGATTCCATCCGATGCGTAGAAAAGATAATCGTCGCTCCCTCATCCCTAAGCTGTAAAATTTCTTTTGCAATTAGTTGCGCGTTAATAGGATCAAAGCCAGAAAAAGGTTCATCAAAAATCAGCAGTTTGGGTTGGTGCATCACGGTAACAATAAACTGTACTTTTTGAGCCATCCCCTTAGATAATTCTTGAATTTTCTTATTCCACCAAGAGTAAATATCAAATTTCTTAAACCAATATTTCAGTCGTTCTTTCGCTTCTTTTTTACTCAGCCCTTTTAACTGTGCCAAATACATGCACTGCTCTCCTACTTTCATACTCTTGTACAATCCACGTTCCTCGGGCAAATAGCCAATATATGCTACGTGTTTGGGTTGTAATTCCTCACCATCCAAGATCACAGAACCACGATCTGGCATGGTAATCTGGTTAATGATTCGGATCAGGGAGGTTTTTCCTGCTCCATTGGGACCTAGCAGTCCAAAGACGCTTCCTTTAGGAACACGGAATGATACATCATTGAGTGCAATATAATCACCGTATTTCTTTTGGATATTCTGAATCTCTAATAAATTCCTCATAGGTGTTTAGCTAATTTTAAAGTTCAAACTTAATCAATTTGCACTCATTAGTCCTCATATTTTTAAAAGTGTTACGTATTTTATCGTAGCATTTTAAAATTCTTTTGACACTGAACTTGATTTTTTGGTTCAAAATGCTCGCGCTCGATTGTGTCGAGTGACGTCAACAATAGGAATCATAAAATATCCTTGCAAGACGCTATTGATGACAGGTTTTGTCAGCCACTGACTTTATTTTCGTCCTCTTTTTTGAGTAGCTCTTTCAGACCGAATAATTCAGCAACTAAGTGATGAACTTTTGTCGAAGGATTATGATTGGCAAAATCAAAACGACCTTCAAATTCAGCTTCTAGCTTAGTCGCATATCTTATTGCTAATTCAAGATTTCCGTTTTCTTTCAATAGTCCATACATCTCTTTACAATTCTTTTGATATTTGTAATCTTCTCCAATTTTAGGCTTTAGGTTTCTTTCAATTAACTTTTGATACATTTCCCTACTAATAGCGGTATTGTAGAAATGAAAATGCAATAAATACCAAAGTTCAAAGGCTTCATTTGTCCATGCACAACCGATTACTGGCGAACTTTTTTTACAACGATTTATTGCCTCATTAAAGTTGTCAGGTTCAAAACTATCGCGGTCAAAAACAACCCAAATTTTATCGATTAAAAGACTGGTTTCTTTTTCTAGGCGATCTTTGATTTTTATGGATTCCTCTACTAACGAAAGAGTATTTCTCCCTGTTCCTTCAATGTCAATTCTACAAGAAGTTAGAACACCTTTCGGTAAGTCATTTTTTAAAGCCTCGAAATAATTTAGTTCCGTTTTTTCTCCTTCACAAACGATAAGAAAGTATTTCCTTTTATTCTTTGTATTCCGTTTTCTTTTATATGAGTCTCTCGCTGATCTCTTTTGTATATGATTAGGAATTTTTACTTTTCTAGCCATTCTTTTATTGTGTTTGAAACATTACCAACAAAAGGAATAGCACCGTATCTTCCTTGAATATAGTCCTTCTCAAATTTTCTGTCTTTTCTCACTGTAATTCCACCATTTCCTTTGTATTCAACGAGAGAGTATAAGTCAGAGGAAAAATTCTTGTCTTTTTCAATAAAGTAAATCTGGTCTCGTCTAAATTTACCATAAGAGAACAGATTAGTGTCGTGAGTAGAAAAGATTAATTGAGCATTTTTAGGATTATGTTGAGTAGAATTAAATAACCGAGTTATGGAAAGTGTTAATAATGGATGTAAACTTGCATCAAGTTCATCAATCACTAGTATTCCACCGTCTGTAAGAGCATCAAAAATTGGACCTGAGATATTAAAAACTTTATTTGTTCCTGATGATTCTTGACTACGCATATCAAACTCAACATCAGTAAGACTGTTGTTTAATGGATTTCTTTTTTTGTGTGTAGTTTTTACGTTAACAATCTTTTTTCCTTCTAAATCTGAAATCAGTTGTTTAACAATGTGTTCGGGCGTATCATCAGGAATGTCAGTTGAATTAAAATCTTTTTTCTTAATTGCAACACTGTTAAATCCAAGATCTAAATCGTTATAAAAAGATTGGAGTAAGTGTTTACTTTCTTCTTTTTCTAGCATTTCAAAGGTTACTGATTCATCTCTTCCGTGTTTTAAGTCTGAAATTGTAATAAAATTATTAAACCATTTCATAATTTGGCTGGCTAGCTTGCCGTTGAATTGGTCTATAACTGATAGGAATAAAGCATTATCTCTAGTCTTTTCTTCTAAATCTTTTGCTTCCTTATATTGAGGGCTAACATCAATTCCATCATCTTCTCTTACAAATAAATATTTTTCAGCTATTTTTTTTGCTTCCATCAACCATTCTGCCTTTATTTTTGAGTTGGTTAATTCGAAACCGTAACGATATTTAATATTGTTTAATAAAAAAGTAACCTCAAAGAATGAAGGTTCAGTTTCGGAAACAGTGTCCAATAAAAATGGTTCAATATTTAATTCTGAAGTAGAAGATTTTTCAAAAGATTGAAAAACAATTCTACGCATGGTAGACATTGCTTTAATTAAATTGCTTTTTCCACTTGAATTAGCGCCATAAATTACAGCTCCTTTTAAAATGTTGTATCTTTCTGTATGAATCAAGTTGGTATCTCCGAAATCAGTAATGTTTGTTGCTTTTAAATCAAGACACACTTCATCTTTGATAGAAAGGAAATTTTTAACTCTAAATTCTAATAACATCGTCTTTGTTTTTGTGCTAAAATACAAAAAAATCAAAATTTTTGAGAAAATTTCTCAATTATAGCCCTTTTTTTAGTTTAGATTGATGTTTTTTCTCAGCTTGTGGCTAACATCTAAATAGATGTAATCTATTGCTATAACTTCTTTTAGAGATCTGCTCTCTCATAATACAGCAAATGTTTTTTAACGCTTGCGTTAGGGATAGCAGCGGCATCCTTTTTTGTCCTGAACAGGCAAAAAAGATACAGCGGAGAGCCCGACCACTTCGGGCAGGCTCAGTGCAGGCTGTGGGAACGCCCTAAAAATACTTCTTCAAAAACAACAAATACTGCTACTAAAAAATACCTACACGATTTTAAAAATGCTATGCATGCATCATTTTTTCTTGATTTGCTATGCGTGCATAGTAATTTTTTCTATATTTGGCGGAATGGACAAAAACAAATCAATTGACCACCAATTAAGGGCTACTTGGACAGCTGTGTCTAAACTGTACAACGAGCGTGCAAATCAGTATGACAGCACCATGGCGACAGCTTTTGTATTGCTTAATATTGACTATGAAAATGGAACGCCTTCTACCTCTCTTGGGCCTTCTATGGGTATGGAACCTACGAGCTTGTCTAGAATTTTAAGAACGATGGAGGAGAAAGGTGCTATTGTTCGTGAGCGAAATCCCAGTGATGGCAGAAGCGTGATTATAAAGTTGACGGACTATGGAAAGGAAATGCGAGAGCTCTCTAAGGCATCGGTGATTATCTTTAACAATGCGGTGAGAGAACACGTTACTGAACAGGAATTGGAGGCTTTTTTTAAAGTTACCTCAACCATTAACAAACTTATTGCCGATAAAATGATCTATACCAATGATGAGGTGGGTATTGTATCGGACGTATCAATCAAATCATACAAATGACTAGAAGAATTAAGAAAGTAGCCATTATTGGTTCTGGAATTATGGGAAGTGGAATTGCTTGCCATTTTGCCAATATTGGTGTGGATGTCCTTTTGTTGGACATTGTTCCTAGAGCGTTAAACGACAAAGAAAAGGCAAAGGGTCTGACTTTAGAAGATCAGGCAGTGCGACGTCGGTTGGTTCATGATGCCCTAGCTAGTTCGTTGGCATCGAAGCCCTCTCCTATCTATTCAAAAAAGTTTGTAGATCGCATTCGCACAGGAACTATTGAAGACGATCTGCATAAAATAAAAGACGTGGATTGGGTGATAGAGGTAGTAGTGGAACGTCTGGATATTAAAAAACAGGTGTTTGAACAGGTAGAGAAGTACAGATCGCTGGGAACTTTGGTGACTTCTAACACTTCGGGAATTCCTATTAAATTTATGAATGAAGGACGAAGCGAGGATTTTCAGCAGCACTTTGCAGTCACTCACTTTTTTAATCCACCAAGATATCTAAAGTTGTTTGAGGTAGTTCCCGGGCCTGAGTGTCGTCCCGAGGTAACGGACTTTTTAATGCAGTATGGGGAACGATTTTTGGGAAAGACTCCTGTACTGGCAAAAGACACCCCAGCTTTTATTGGCAATAGAATTGGCGTTTTTGGAATTGCCAGCTTGTTTCATATTGTAAAAGAGATGGGATTGACCATTGAGGAAGTAGATAAATTGACGGGGCCTGTGATTGGCCGCCCTAAATCTGCAACTTTTAGAACCATTGATGTTGTTGGTTTAGACACTCTAGTACATACGGCAAACGGGGTAAAAAACAACTGTCCCGACGATGAGATGAGCGCCATTTTTGAAATTCCTGATTTTGTGAATACCATGATGGAAAACAACTGGTTGGGAAGTAAAACCAAGCAGGGTTTTTACAAAAGAGTTACAGGTGAAGGAGGTAAAAAGGAGATTCTCTCTCTGGACCTAAACACCCTTACATACAGACCTAAGCAACGTGCAAAGTTTGCCACGCTTGACTTGACAAAAACAGTTGATCATGTAATTGATCGTTTTCCTATACTGATTGGCGGGAAAGACAAGGCAGGAGAATTCTACAGAAAGAGCTTTGCTGCTATGTTTGCTTATGTACAGCACCGAATTCCTGAAATTTCCAACGAGCTTTACCGTATAGACGATGCTCTAAAAGCAGGATTTGGATGGGAAAATGGCCCTTTTGAAATCTGGGATGCGATTGGAGTGTCTAAAGGAATTGAACTGATGAAAGCTGAAGGAAAGGAGCCAGCTCCGTGGGTATTGGAGATGCTGGAATCGGGAATAAGTTCATTCTACTCTGTTAAGGACGGTGCAACTTATTATTATGATATTCCTACAAAAACACCTACCAAAAATCCCGGTCAGGACGCTTTTATCATCTTAGACAACATACGAGAGTCGAAAGCGGTATTTAAAAATTCGGGAGTTGTTGTAGAAGATTTGGGTGATGGCATTTTGAATGTTGAATTCCAGTCGAAAATGAATACCATTGGAGCTGATGTGTTGGCGGGACTCAACAAAGCGCTAGACATGGCAGAAAAAGATTACCAAGGATTGGTAGTAGGTAATCAGGGTGCGAACTTTTCAGTTGGCGCCAATGTTGGGATGATCTTTATGATGGCAGTAGAGCAGGAATATGACGAGCTGAACTATGCCATTAAATACTTTCAAGACACGATGATGCGCATGCGCTACTCTGCCATTCCCACTGTGGCTGCGCCACACGGAATGACTTTGGGCGGTGGATGTGAACTATCTATGCACGCTGATAAAGTGGTGGCTGCTGCAGAAACATACATCGGACTGGTAGAGTTCGGTGTGGGTGTGATTCCCGGTGGTGGTGGATCAAAAGAAATGGCATTAAGAGCGCAAGATATATTTCACCAAGGCGATGTACAACTAAATGTACTGCAAGAGCATTTTTTAACTATTGGGATGGCAAAAGTAGCAACTTCTGCCTATGAGGCTTTTGACCTCAACCTCCTACAAAAAGGAAAGGATATCGTGGTAGTGAATAGAGAGCGGCAGTTGGCGGAAGCAAAAAAGCACGCATTGATACTCGCGGAAGCTGGATATACCCAAAAACCCATGCGTAAAGATATTTTGGTGCTTGGAAAACAGGCACTAGGGACTTTTATGGTAGGGACGGATTCGATGAAGGCTTCTAGGTTGATCTCAGCCCACGATCAGAAGATCGCCAACAAACTGGCTTATGTCATGGCGGGAGGAGATTTATCGGAACCGACTAAGGTTTCTGAGCAGTATTTATTGGATATTGAACGTGAGGCGTTTTTGAGTCTAACCTCAGAACGAAAAACGCTAGAACGCATTCAGCATACGCTAAAAACAGGGAAACCTCTAAGAAACTAAATGTCTAATGTGAGTTGTGAGAGTTTGTTTAGAAGTGTACGGTAATGTTCACAATATTCAATCCTCAGGCTGCTAAGACGTGTAGCAATAAAACACCTAAAGAACGTAAAGACTATCATGGAAAAAAGTACCACGAACCATATCATTCCTCCAAGAAAAATCTGGTTCTCAATACTCCATACCTAATATTTGAATATCATGATTAAACAAGCTTACATAGTAAAAGGATATAGAACAGCGGTAGCCAAATCAAAGCGAGGTGGCTTCCGGTTTAAAAGAGCTGATGAGCTAGCGGCAGAGACCATTCAGTATATGATGGGTAAGATGCCTGAATTTGATGTGAGCAGAATTGATGATGTGATTGTGGGCAATGCCATGCCAGAGGGTTCACAGGGGCTTAATATGGCGCGTATCATTTCTTTGATTGGTTTGAATACTGTGGATGTACCTGGTGTGACTGTCAATCGCTTTTGCTCTTCGGGCTTGGAAACCATAGGAATGGCAGTCGCTAAAATTCAGTCCGGGATGGCAGAATGCATCATTGCAGGAGGCACCGAAAGTATGACTTCTGTTCCGATGACAGGATTCAAGCCTGAGCTGAACTACAATATTGTCAATGCTGGTCATGAGGATTATTACTGGGGGATGGGAAATACCGCAGAGGCAGTAGCAGAAAAGTACCGTGTCTCTCGCGAAGATCAGGATGAATTTGCTTTTCATTCTCATGCAAAAGCTTTAAAAGCATTGGATGAAGATCGGTTTCAAGATCAGATTGCTCCTATAGAAGTAGAAGAAACATATCTGGATGGAAGTGGTAAAAAAGCGACTCGCAAGTTTACGATTCATAAAGATGAGGGCCCAAGGCGAGGAACAAGCAAAGAAGCCTTGGCGAAACTACGTCCAGTTTTTGCAGCGAATGGCTCGGTAACAGCAGGAAATTCCTCTCAAACGAGTGACGGTGCGGCTTTTGTTATGGTGATGAGCGAAGAAATGGTAAAAGAGCTACAACTAACGCCTATCGCACGGATGGTGAGCTATGCCGCGGCAGGTGTTCCTCCAAAAATTATGGGTATCGGCCCTGTTGCAGCAGTACCCAAAGCACTAAAGCAGGGAGGATTAAAGCAGAATGATATTGATCTAATCGAATTAAATGAGGCCTTTGCCTCTCAGTCTTTGGCTGTTGTCAGGGAACTGGATTTAAACCCTAAAATCATTAACGTAAATGGTGGAGCTATTGCCCTAGGACATCCTCTAGGATGTACAGGCGCCAAGCTGTCTGTTCAGCTATTTGATGAAATGCGTAAGCGAGATATGAAAAATAAATACGGTATGGTTACCATGTGTGTGGGAACTGGCCAAGGGGCAGCAGGGATTTTTGAGTTTCTGAACTAACAGTGAGCAATAAGATGCATAGCATAAAGGAGTTAAAAAGATGGCAAAGATCTATTGAATCAGTAAACACCAGTGACCTTCTTGTTTCTGAATTGCAAAGGACGAAAAAGCGTGGTTCTTTATCTCAAACCAAGAGCTCTCTCTTTTCCCTCAGATATTGCCGTGGGAACAGATAGAGACTCACTAAAGGAATTTAGATACTCTTTAACTATTGCAAATGGGTCTGCTGATGGTTTGGATACAGAGCCATCAAGATTGACAAAAATAAACTTAAGTAACTACAATAAAATACATACAACCAGCAATTGAGTTTTGTGCTGAAATACAAAAAATGAATAATGAATGATGTATTTCAGAATAAATTACAGTCCCATTACTCAATGCTAAAATCTTAAAGAAAAATGGAAACACTAGAAAAAAAAGACATTTTAAGAGGAGGACAGTTCTTGGTTAAAGAATCAGATTGCGAGGACATCTTTACGCCTGAGGATTTTACCGAGGAGCAACAAATGATGCGTGATGCAGTGAAAGAATTTAACGATCGTGAGATCATACCATACAAGGATCGTTTTGAGAAGAAAGATTATGCACTCACAGAACAGTGTATGAAAAAAGCGGGTGATCTCGGATTCTTAGGAGTTGCGGTCCCAGAGGAATATGGAGGTCTAGGAATGGGTTTTGTCTCTACCATGTTGGTTTGTGAATATATTTCTAGTGGTACAGGTTCTTTTAGTACTGCCTTTGGAGCACATACAGGAATTGGGACCATGCCAATTACCTTATATGGAAATGAAGAGCAAAAGAGAAAATATGTTCCAAAATTGGCATCAGGCGAGTGGATGGGGGCTTACTGTCTGACTGAGCCCACCGCAGGTTCTGATGCTAATTCTGGAAAAACTACTGCCGAGCTAACAGCAGACGGGAAAGCCTATAAGATTAACGGACAAAAAATGTGGATCTCCAATGCGGGTTTCTGTGATCTGTTGATTGTCTTTGCTCGCATTGAAGATGATAAAAACATTACAGGATTTATCATTGAAAACGATCCAAACAACGGAATTACCATGGGTGAAGAAGAGCACAAATTGGGAATTCGCGCTTCCTCTACACGGCAGGTATTTTTTAATGATACTCTAGTGCCTATAGAAAATATGCTATCTGTTCGTGGTGGTGGATTTAAAATTGCCATGAATGCTCTGAATGTGGGTCGTATTAAATTGGCTGCTGCATGTATAGATTCACAAAGAAGAGTGATTGATTATTCAGTAAGATATGCTACTGAACGTAAGCAGTTTAAAACAGCCATTGCTGATTTTGGCGCCATCAAGGCCAAAATTGCCGAAATGGCAACAAGCTGTTATGCCAGTGAATCTGCCAGCTATAGAGCAGCCAAAGATATTGAAGACCGTATTGCTATGAGAATTGCCGATGGCAATTCTCACCAGGAAGCCGAACTCAAAGGCGTTGAAGAGTACGCCATTGAGTGTTCTATCTTAAAAGTGGCTGTTTCTGAAAATGTTCAAAATTGCTCTGATGAGGGAATACAAATCTTTGGCGGAATGGGATTCTCTGAGGAGACACCTATGGAAGCGGCATGGAGAGATGCGCGTATCGCACGTATTTACGAAGGAACGAACGAAATTAACAGAATGCTATCTGTGGGGATGTTGGTCAAAAAAGCCATGAAAGGGCATGTGGATTTACTCAATCCCGCCAT
Organism: Flavobacteriaceae bacterium; assembly: GCA_964228785.1. Classification (GTDB taxonomy): domain Bacteria; phylum Bacteroidota; class Bacteroidia; order Flavobacteriales; family Flavobacteriaceae; genus Polaribacter. The sequence goes on along the minus strand of CAXRAW010000044.1, from coordinate 5,316 downwards.
GGCTGTTGCCGATGAACTGATGAGTATTCCGTCTTTTGATACTCCAGATTACTCTGAATTATTTGCTGAGGAGAAAGAAATCATCAAAAAGTTAAAAAAAGTATTCTTGATGGTAGCAGGTTCTGCAGTTCAGAAATTTGGTCCAGCACTAGACAAGCATCAGCAATTGTTGATGGCCGCAGCCGATATTTTAATCGAAATATATATGGCTGAGTCCACATTGCTTCGGGCTGAAAAAAATGCAAAGCGTTTTGGAGAAGAGGCTCAAGAAGGTCAGATTGCCATGGCAAAACTATATCTGTATAATGCTGTAGATATCGTTAGCAAAAAAGGAAAAGAAGGAATTATTTCTTTTGCTGAGGGTGATGAACAGCGTATGATGTTAATGGGACTCAAACGCTTTACTAAATATACCAACTACCCGAATGTGGTTGCCCTTAAAAATATCATTGCCGAGAAATTAAAGGCAGAAAATGGTTACTGTTTCTGATACTCCAATATGAAAGCTATACTGCTGTCATTAGAGCATTAGATACATCCCTGAGATAAAAACCATCCTATTTAAGATGGTTTTTATCTTATGGTTTATCCTTACCTGAGACAGGTGCTTACAGCTATGATTACTGAAGGAACTCGTGTCATTTTCTTCAATTCTATTTTCCCGCAGTGGTATATGGTGTGCCAACTCGTGAGAAATTGTTACTATTAACGAAATCGGACTTTTTAATTACCCTGTCTCGATTGAAATGATGGTTCTATTGGAGAATCCATAAAAAATTCCAACCTCATATCTACATTCTGAATATTCATCGATTCCTTTGTTCGCTCAAGAATGAATTCCACATCATTGTATGTTCCATCAAAGTCTCGTTCGTAAAAATTCTTGGTGGGTGTTACCGTTCGAATCTCCATAAAATGTTCCCGTCCAAATTCAGTTTTTATCCAATTTAGATCTTCATCAATCCAAATTCTGTCTTCTTCAGAAATTGGTAATTTTTTCTTTTTATTCCAAAACATTCATCGCTGGGTTAGATTGTGAACAACACGTTTTGTCTACGCATTGTATGTATTTTCATCTTCTAAAGTACTAAAATTGAATAACATAAAGATAATGGACTAAGAATATATTAGGTTTTGTACTCCTACAATTAGTGTTTTTTATGAGCAATACAAAGAAAGAATCCTAAAGAAGCAAATCATCTGCGCGAAAATTCTTTAGAATACCCCTCTTTTCCTTGAGTAAAACAGGGGTATTCTCTATATTTGTAGCCTATTAAAAAGTTATAAAATCGCATGTTTAATAATTTAAATGAAAAACTAGATAAAGCCCTCCATACTCTCAAAGGACATGGTAAAATTACTGAGGTTAATGTTGCTGAAACATTAAAAGAGGTTCGCAGAGCATTGTTAGATGCAGATGTCAATTTTAAAATTGCCAAGGACTTCACCAAAAAAGTACAGCAAAAAGCAATAGGTCAGAATGTATTAACCACCTTAAATCCTAGTCAATTGATGGTCAAACTCGTAAAGGACGAGTTGACAGATTTAATGGGAGGCGATGCCGTAGGTATCCACCTAGGTGGGAGTCCAACAGTAATTCTAATGTCTGGTTTGCAGGGTTCTGGAAAAACCACGTTCTCTGGAAAACTAGCCAAATACCTAAAAAATAAAAAAACCAAGAACGTACTCTTGGTTGGTTGCGATGTGTATAGACCAGCTGCCATCAATCAATTACAAGTTGTAGGAGAGCAAATAGGAGTAGAAGTATATGCTGAAGAAGGGAATCAAAATCCTGTAGAAATTTCTCAAAATGCTATCAAGCATGCAAAAACCAGTGGTAAAAATGTAGTGATTATTGATACTGCAGGTCGTTTGGCTGTAGATGAAACAATGATGACGGAGATTTCAAATATTCACAAAGCAGTCAAACCGCATGAAACTCTCTTTGTCGTGGATTCCATGACAGGTCAAGATGCGGTAAATACAGCAAAAGCCTTTAACGATGTCCTCAACTTTGAAGGGGTCATCCTCACAAAATTAGATGGTGATACTCGAGGCGGAGCAGCCCTATCGATAAAATCTGTGGTTAAAAAGCCAATTAAGTTTATTGGTACAGGTGAAAAGATGGATGCCATAGATGTCTTCTATCCAGATCGCATGGCAGATCGTATTTTGGGGATGGGAGATGTGGTTTCTCTTGTAGAAAGAGCTCAAGAACAGTTTGATGAGGAAGAGGCAAGAAAAATTCAAAAGAAAATTGCAAAAAATCAGTTTGGGTTTGATGATTTTCTTTCTCAGATACAGCAGGTCAAAAAAATGGGAAGCATGAAGGATCTTATGGGAATGATTCCGGGTGCTGGGAAAATGATAAAGGATGTCGATATAGACGATGATGCTTTTAAAGGAATAGAAGCCATTATTTACTCCATGACACCTGGTGAAAGAAGCACACCATCAACCATCAATTCTAGCAGAAAAAAGCGAATTGCCAAAGGCTCTGGAACATCAGTCCAAGAGGTAAATCAGCTGATGAAGCAGTTCAATCAGATGAGTAAAATGATGAAGATGATGCAAGGCGGAGGAGGAAAAAAGATGATGCAAATGATAAGGGGAATGAGGTAGCTTATTCATCCCTTTCAACAGACGAGTCTCTCCTTAAAACGATACAATAAAAGCGAAAATGACAATTTTAGACGGCAAGAAAACCTCCTCAGATATCAAAGACGAAATTGCTGTTGAGGTTAGAAAAATAAAAGAACAAGGCCACAAAGTACCTCACTTGGCTGCGGTAATCGTAGGAAATGATGGTGCTAGTAGAACCTATGTGGGAGCAAAAGTAAAAGCCTGTGAACGCGTGGGTTTTGAATCAACTTTGATAGAACTACCAGAGGATATTTCTGAAACTGAACTACTATCTCATATTGAGACTTTGAACAACGATAATCAGATCGATGGATTTATTGTGCAACTTCCACTCCCAAAACATATTGATGAACAAAAAGTAATTATGGCTGTTCATCCCGATAAAGATGTTGATGGTTTTCATCCAACTAATGTCGGGAAAATGGCACTCAACTTGCCCACATTCATCTCTGCGACTCCTTTTGGTATTCTGGAATTACTGGGGCGTTACAAGGTAGAAACATCGGGGAAGCATGTAGTAGTAATTGGACGTAGCCATATTGTAGGTAGTCCTATGAGCATTTTACTTTCCCAAAAACGGAGCGTTGGCAATGCCACTGTAACCATCACCCACAGCAGAACACGGAATTTAAAAGAGATCACTTTACAAGCTGACATTATTGTTGCGGCATTGGGGATTCCAGAATTTTTAACCGCAGACATGGTCAAAGAGGGAGTTACCGTAATTGACGTTGGCATAACACGTATTGATGATCCCTTGAAAAAACGAGGATATCGATTGGTAGGTGATGTTAAGTTTGACGAGGTTGCCCAAAAATCTGAATTCATTACTCCTGTTCCTGGTGGTGTTGGTCCCATGACCATTGCCATGCTGCTAAAAAATACACTGCTTGCCCAACAGCGAAGATCTTAGATGTTTCAACATTGGCGATCCTTGATTGTGGGATTGTTTTAAATCTCTTATCAAACTGATCACTTTATCCCTATTTTTGTACGAGAAATAGACTACATGACTTCCAATGATACCATTATTGCACTAGCCACGCCCGCAGGTGTTGGAGCGATTGCTGTGATTCGGCTATCAGGAGAAAATTCTATTGAATTGGTATCTTCTTTCTTTAAATCAATCAACAGAAAAAATCTACATCAACAAAAATCACATACACTTCATTTGGGTCATATAATGGATGGTAATAAAATTTTAGATCAGGTCTTGGTCTCTATTTTTAAAGATCCGCACTCCTATACAGGCGAAAATGTGGTAGAAATTTCCTGTCACGGATCCAGTTATATTCAGCAAGAAATTATTCAGTTGTTCTTAAAAAATGGCTGTCGTATGGCAGACAACGGTGAGTTTACCATGCGTGCGTTTTTAAATGGAAAAATGGATCTTTCTCAAGCCGAAGCTGTTGCTGATGTCATCGCGTCTAATTCCGCTGCTTCACATCGGGTGGCCATTCAGCAAATGCGAGGTGGTATTGCCAATGAGCTGAAAGAACTTCGGGCTCAGTTATTGGATTTTGCAGCCTTGATTGAACTGGAACTGGATTTTTCTGGTGAAGATGTAGAATTTGCTAATCGTGCAAAATTTCAAGAGCTGGTCTCTAAAATCTCAAGTGTTTTAAAGAAATTAATTGATAGTTTTGCTTTTGGTAATGCCGTGAAAAACGGCATTCCTATTGCTATTATTGGAGCGCCTAACGTTGGAAAATCTACCCTGTTAAATGCTCTTCTCAATGAAGAGAAAGCTATTGTATCTGATATCGCTGGAACAACACGTGATGCCATTGAAGACGAGCTAGTAATCGAGGGAGTGGCATTCCGATTTATTGATACGGCAGGAATCCGAGAGACAGATGATGTTGTGGAAAGTATCGGTATTCAAAAAGCCTACGAAAAAGCAGAAAATGCACAACTGATTATCTTTTTAATCGACTCTAGAAAATACAGAGATGCTAAGGAAAGGTTCTTGTCAGAAATTGAAGTCACAAACAATCGTTTTCCAGACAAACGTGTCTTGGTTGTTGCCAACAAAATAGACACTTTAGATAGGGCTCAGCAAGAAGATCTCGCTTCTAGCCTAGAAGGCATACTGCTACTTTCTGCCCAACAAAAAACAGGTATTGATGCTCTCCTTAGTGAACTGACTTCTTTGGTTCATCAAGGAGCTTTAAGTAACAATGATACTATTGTGAGCAATTCCCGTCATTTTGAAGCACTACAGCGTGCCTTAGAAAGTATTCTTTCTGTAGAGGATGGTATGAATCAAGGAATTTCTTCTGATCTTTTTGCGATTGATGTACGCGAATGTCTTCGCCATTTAGGAAATATTACAGGAGAGTATGATGTGGATAAAGATATCCTTGGTCATATCTTTTCCAATTTTTGTATTGGAAAGTAATTACACTTCCTTTAATTGGTTAAACCCTTCTTTTATTGATATTTACAGAGATTTAACTATTCTTCTTTGTTGCTAATTTGCCCTTTTTTACGTATCTTTCGTTTCTAATTTGTTGTTATAGAAACAAATTTTGTTGCTAACAACAAGTTTGCTGTTACAGAAACAACTGCAAATTTTTTTGAGATATGAAGGTTACACTAAGAAAACGCAATCAAGGTGGTAAGACCAGTTTATACTTGGACTACTACCATAAAGGCAAACGTAAAACAGAG
>CAXRAW010000043.1:0-17063 GCA_964228785.1 Flavobacteriaceae bacterium | reverse complement strand
GAGCTCATAATGATAACCGCTCTCCATACGAATGAGGTCATTTTCCCATTCTGTTAAATACTTCTCTAAAATTGATGTGGCTTGTTGCTTAAAATCTATGGTTTATTATAAAGTTACAACCTTTTTCTTAAAAAGGGAAGTTTGTCGTGCACCCTCATAAATGAGTTCATTATTTTTGAGTGGTCTCACATTATATGGATCAATTTAACAATTATGATACATCCTTTTGCTATTAGGTTGAAATTCTAGATCAATGCTGCGTTAGCAATAGTAGCGGCATCCTTTTTTGTCTTGATAAAGCAAAAAAGATATAGCGAATAGTGCGACCCGAAGGGAAACGCCCAAAAACAACAGTGCATAGGTGTATGCAAAAAGGACCGACTGTTGTCCTACAAGATTAATAGATTGATGTCTCTGAATGGGAGATCAAACCAATTGGCAACTGTTTTATTGGTTAATATTCCGTGATAAAAATACATTCCGTTTCGCAGACTCTTGTCGAAGCGTGCTGCATTTTCGAATCCACCTTCCTCTGCGATATTTAGCAAATATGGAGTAAAAATATTACTGATAGAAAAGGATGCTGTTCTGGCATAACGTGCTGGAATGTTGGGAACACAATAATGAATGACGCCAAATTTTTGAAATGTCGGTCTTGAGTGCGTCGTTACACTAGATGTTTCAAAACAGCCTCCACGATCTATACTTACATCTACAATCACTGCACCTTCTTTCATCTGTTCTACCATTTGTTGAGTGACTACTGCTGGTGAACGATCTTTTCCTCTGATAGCACCAATAGCAACATCACATCTTCTGAGTGACTTTGTTAGTGTTTTGGGTTGCATTGTAGAGGTGTAGATGGGTGAGTTTAGGGAGCGCTGAATTTTTCGTAATTTGGTGATGGAGTTATCAAAAACTTTTACTCGTGCACCAATTCCGAGGGCAGATCTGGCTGCAAACTCAGCAACAGTACCAGCGCCTAAAATTACAACATCGGTAGGAGGGACTCCTCCTATATTCCCTAGTAGTAACCCATTTCCTTGATTCATACTACTCATTAATTCGGCAGCAACCAAAACGGAGGCAGTACCAGCTATTTCACTAAGAGATTTTACTACTGGATATGCACCGTGTTCATCTTTAATATAATCAAAAGCAACAGCGGTCATCCTCTTTTTGGCAAGTGTTTCAAAATATGTTTTGCGTTGTGTTTTTAATTGTAATGCAGAGATTAATATACTCTGTGGATGAATCATTTCTAATTCTTCTGGAGTTGGTGGTTCTACTTTTAATACTATTTTACACCCAAAGGCCTCTTTTGAATCATAGGTAACTTTGGCTCCGGCTTCGGAGTATTCGCTATCAGAATAATTGGATCCATCTCCTGCGCCTGTCTCAATTACAATGCTGTGTCCGTTTGCTGTTAGTGCTGCGACAGCATCAGGAGTGAGGCAGACGCGTTTTTCTTCGTAATGTGTTTCTTTGGGTAGCCCAATAAATAGCTGACCTTTGGATTTTTTGATCTCTAGCTTTTCTTCTTGGGGTAGCAATTCTTCTTTACTGAAAGGCGAGAATGAACTCATGAATGTGATATTAATCGAATGTGACGATAGTCGTCACTCAATCGTGTTAGATAAATTGTTGTTGCGTTTAAAGGTACTAAATTTTGAATGTTCTCTGGCCATTCAATAAAGCAAAACGCGTTGGAATAAAAATAATCTTCTACACCGATATCATGGGCTTCTTCCTCATTTTTTATGCGATAGAAGTCAAAATGGTAAATGATTCTTTGGTCGGCAGTGTGATATTCATTGACTAAAGAGAAAGTTGGTGAGCTAATGACATCCTCTGTACCAAGTAGCTTACACAATTCTTTGATGAAGGTTGTTTTGCCAACACCCATTTCTCCATAAAATAACATGATTTTACTGTTTGCTTTATGAATGAGCTCAGCTGCAACCTGAGGTAAGTCGATGAGCCTGTAATTTACATCCATACAACAAAATTAAAACAAAAAGTAGATAATCCAATAGAAAAAATTAAGGTGACCTTTACCGAGTTAGTTGCTTATTTTGGACTATAAACGGCGCAGGGGATAATCATTTCTTCGAGTGAAATACCTCCATGTTGGTAAGTATTCTTGTAATACTTTACAAAGTGATTGTAATTGTTAGGATAAGCGAAGAATAGATCTTCTTTGGCAAAGACAAAACAGCTATTGAATCCGTTGCTAGGCAAGAAGATATCTTTGGGATTTTTTACAGCATATACATCTTTTTCTTCATAAGTAACACTCTGTCCAGTCTTATAGCGCAAATTAGAGCTGATATTTTTATCACCTATGATTTTGGATGGGTATTTACAATTGATCGTTCCGTGATCTGTGGTGATGATTAGACGTTGTCCTAATTCTTTTGCTTTTTGAATAATTTCATACAAAGGAGAATTCTTAAACCAACTCAAGGTTAATGATCTGTATGATTTGTCATCTGCTGCTAATTCTTTGATCACTTCACTTTCTGTCTTGGAATGCGATAGTATATCAACAAAATTATAAACAATTACAGTCAAGTCGTTTTGTGAAGTTTTTTTAAAATTTTTGACTAAATTTTTTCCGTCTTTCAATGATGAGATCTTATAGTATTCATGCTGAATACGCAATTTAAACTTTTTGATTTGTTCAGTTAAAAATTCATTTTCAAAGAGATTTTTTCCACCTTTATCTATATCATTTTTCCAATAATTTGGATAGTTTTTTTCCATTTCTGATGGCATCATACCTGAAAAAATAGCATTTCTAGCATACTGTGTAGCAGTAGGTAAAATACTAAAATAAGGATGCTCTTGCTCCTTTTTGTAATGTTGGTTAATTAATGGTTCCAAAGTTCTGTACTGATCGTAACGCAAATTATCGATCACTACCCATAAGAGTCTTTGCTGAGGATTTAGATTCGGGATAACAAAATCTTTAAATAGTGTATGAGAAAAAGTAGGGCTGTGATCTGCGTGTAACCAGTCCCGATAGTTTTTTTTGATCAATTTAAAAAACAAGCTGTTCGCCTCAGATTTCTGATTTTCTAAAATATCAAGCATTCCAGAGTCATTGATGCTTTCGAGCTCCAATTCCCAGTGAATTAACTTTTTGTAGAGTGCAATCCATTCTTCGTAAGAATTTATCATGTTCAGACCCATGGAAATTTTTCTAAATTCTTGTTGATAGTCAGAGGTTGTCTTTTCAGAAATTAAACGTGAATGGTCTAAGTTCTTTTTTAGACTCAGTAAAATTTGATTCGGATTTACAGGTTTAATCAAGTAATCAGATATTTTTGATCCAATAGCTTCTTCCATGATGTACTCTTCCTCACTTTTGGTAATCATGATGATATGTAGATTGGGTTGAATTTGTTTTATTTGTGATAAGGTCTCTAAACCGCTAAGTCCAGGCATATTTTCGTCTAAAAAGACAATATCAAAGTGGTTATTCACTACGAAATCAAGGGCATCTGCTCCATTGGTACAGGTCGTTACCAGATAATTCTTTTGTTGTAAAAAAATGATATGGGACTTTAGGAGATCTATTTCATCGTCTACCCAAAGAATTTGTATGTTATTCATAAGGAAATCTGGTTTTCATACACTTAAATTTACACTAAATGGTGTTTAAAATTTACTAATGTTAAGGCTGATTTCTCGTTAACAAATTTCTCAGAAAAAGTCTTATCGTTTTATCTGACGAAGTGAGTACTGCTTAAAATCAACCCCGATAAAATTATTGATTAATCATGAGATCAATCCCATAAAAATTTATAAAGTATTCCCAATAAAAATCCATTACCTTTATCCCGCTTTAAATTATACGCTTAATTTGAAAAAAGAGCTAGTCAATAAACTAAAAGTTCTAAATGATCCGATTTATGGATTCATTCAAATTCCCAACAGCCTCTTATTCGACCTTATAGAACACCCTTATTTTCAAAGGCTAAGGAGGATTTCTCAGATGGGTTTTTCAAATTTAGTCTATCCCGGGGCTAACCACACGCGTTTCCATCATGCAGTAGGATGTGTAGAACTCATGCAAAAGGCAGTGAGGGTATTAAGAATTAAGGGAATTGATATTTCCATAGATGAAGAAAATGCCCTGTGCATCGCTATTCTTTTACACGATATAGGTCACGGACCTTTTTCACATGCTTTAGAGCATAGTATAGTAGAGGGAGTGAGTCACGAGAAGGTTTCCTTAAAGTTTATGAGACAACTGGACATAGTGTTTAATGGACAATTGAAGTTGGCTATGGAGATTTTTCAAGGAACCTATCACCGAAAGTTCTTTCATCAGCTTATCTCTAGCCAGTTAGACATCGATAGGTTGGATTATCTCAAAAGAGATAGTTTCTTTACAGGCGTTACAGAGGGAAATATTAGTTCAGATCGATTAATTGCTATGATGAATGTTCTCAACGATTTTCTGGTCATCGAAAAAAAAGGAATTTATTCTGTTGAAAAATTTCTGATAGCCAGAAGGTTAATGTATTGGCAAGTTTATTTACATAAAACAGGATGGATCGCAGAATATATGCTTGTCAATATTTTAAAAAGAGCTAAACGATTAACAGAACAAGGTGTCGTTTTGTCGTGTAGTAAGGCACTTCAATTCTTCTTAAGCAACAGAATCGCAAAAGATGATTTTAGCGACAAAGTATTAAAAACTTTTTCAAGACTAGACGATTACGATATCGTATCAGCACTTAAAGAATGGGTAGATCATACAGATCAGGTGCTCTCCAATTTGTCAAGAATGCTTGTTAATAGAGAACTGCTAAAGATTGAAATTCACGATACAGAAATTTCTTTACACTATATATCCAGTCTTGTTGCAGATTTCATGAAGTCTTCTAAATTATCAGAAAACGATGCCAAGTACTTTGTATTTGCAGGTCGGATTTCTAACCAAGCTTACAGCAAAGAAAATCCCATTTATATTTTGAGTAAGAATGGGGCACTACAAGACATAGCCGAGGCATCAGATCAGTTGAATTTACAGGCACTTTCTGAACCAGTTACAAAGTATTTCGTCTGTTATCCTAAAGAACTGAAATTAGCCTAATCTTAAGTTTTTTTTTACCTTTGTCGAAGATGAAATTTACAGCCAAACAAATCGCTCAAATTCTAGATGGAAGTGTTGATGGTAATCCAAGCGTAGAAGTGTCGAAGCTCTCAAAGATTGAAGAGGGCGAGTTAGGATCTTTAACCTTTTTATCTAATCCTAAATATGAACCTTTTCTCTACACCACAAAAGCAACTGTAACGATCATAAACAAAGATTTTAAACTCGAAAGAGAAGTTGACACTACTTTAATAAGAGTAGAAAACGCTTACAAGGCATTTTCACAACTATTAGCATATTACAATCAAGTAAAAACCAATAAAAAAGGAAGAGAAAACCCTTGTTTTATCTCAGATTCATCGAACATAGGCAAAGGAGAGTATATTGGTGCTTTCGTTTACATTGGCAACAATGTTACTATTGGTAAAAATGTAAAAATTTACCCAAATAGCTTTATAGGAGATAATTCAGTTATTGGCGATGATTGCACAATTTTTGCGGGAGTAAAGATCTATTCTGAAAGTCAAATTGGAAATAACTGTGTCATCCATGCAGGAGTCATTATAGGATCAGACGGATTTGGATTTGCCCCCAACGAAAAAGGTGAGTACAAAAAAGTTCCTCAAACAGGGAATGTAATTATAGAAGATTTTGTAGATATTGGTGCAGGTTCAACCATTGATAGAGCTACATTAGGATCTACAATTATTAGGACGGGAGTTAAATTGGACAACCAAATACAAATTGCTCATAATGTGGAGGTTGGGAAAAATACAGTGATTGCTGCTCAGACAGGTATTGCTGGATCTACCAAAATAGGAGAAAGCTGTATGATTGGTGGTCAGGTAGGAATCTCAGGACACTTGAATTTGGGTAATAATTTAAGGATACAAGGACAATCGGGAATTACTAAAAATTTAAAAGATGGTGAAACTGTTCAAGGATCTCCAGCCTTTAATTATCCAGATTGGAACAAATCCTATGTTTATTTTAGAAATTTTCCTACAATCATTCAAAGAGTAAATCGATTAGAAAAAGAAGTTCATTCTCAAAATACCGATAATGAGTAAAAAGCAAAAGACAATTCAAAATGAAATTAGCTTATCGGGTGTAGGATTACACACAGGAAACAACGTGAAGCTAACATTTAAACCAGCACCTCAAAATCACGGCTTTGCCTTTGTGAGGGTTGATCTTGAGGGAAAGCCTATCATTGAGGCAAAAGCTGAATATGTAGTGAATACCCAACGAGGTACCAATTTAGAAAAAAACGGTGTTCAAATCCAAACTTCAGAACACGTGCTTGCCGCAGCCGTCGGCCTAGGTATTGACAATCTCTTGATTGAAATTGATACCTCAGAGCCTCCTATCATGGATGGCTCTTCAAGATTTTTTGTTGAGGCATTAGAAAAAGCGGGTATTCAAGAGTTGGACGCAGACACTCAAGAATACATAGTCAAAGAAATCATATCTTATAAAGACGATACTACTGGCAGTGAGATTATTTTAATGCCAGCCGATGAATATCAGGTAACTGCAATGGTCGATTTTGGAACCAAAATTTTAGGAACTCAAAATGCCACACTCAACACAATATCCGATTTTAAAGAAGAAATTGCAGCAGCCAGAACGTTTAGTTTTCTTCACGAAATTGAAATGTTGTTGGAAAACGACCTAATCAAAGGAGGAGATCTTAACAATGCCATTGTTTACGTGGATAAAGAACTCTCTTATAAAACCATGGAGAAGTTAAAGAAGGCTTTTAAGAAAAATGACATCAAAGTAAAACCAAACGGAATTCTAGATAATTTGAATCTACATTGGGCTAACGAAGCTGCCAGACATAAACTGTTAGACGTGGTTGGAGATTTGGCCTTGGTTGGTACTCGCATCAGAGGAAAAGTAATTGCCAATAAGCCCGGGCATCTAGTAAACACTATGTTTGCCAAGAAACTATCTAAAATTATCAAGCAAGAAAGAAGGAATTACGTGCCAGAAGTAGACCTTCATGCAAAACCATTAATGGACGCAGTCCAAATAATGGAAATACTGCCACATAGACCACCGTTTTTGCTGGTTGATAAGATTTTAGAGCTTTCTAAAAAGCATGTGATAGGGATGAAAAATGTTACCATGAACGAACCTTTTTTTGTGGGACACTTTCCGGGAGCTCCCGTTATGCCGGGGGTATTGCAAATAGAGGCCATGGCACAAACAGGAGGAATTCTTGTATTGAACACAGTCCCAGATCCGGAAAACTATCTAACCTATCTGCTAAAAATTGATAATGTGCGATACAAACACCAAGTAGTTCCCGGGGATACATTAATTTTTAAATTAGATCTCATCTCCCCAATTCGAAGGGGAATTTGTCAAATGCAAGCACATACCTATGCCAATGGTAAGTTAGTTTCCGAAGCAGAGATCATGGCACAAATAGTTAAAGTGAAGTAATTATGAATCAGCCTTTAGCTTACGTACACCCACAGGCAAAAATTGCTCGTAATGTAGTCATCGAGCCCTTTACCACCATTCATGCGAATGTACAGATTGGATCGGGAACATGGATTGGGTCTAATGTTACGATTATGGAAGGAGCCCGAATTGGAAAAGACTGTAGAATTTTCCCTGGAGCTGTGATCTCAGCCATTCCGCAAGATTTAAAGTTTGAAGGTGAAGATTCACTTGCGATCATTGGCGATAATACAACCATCAGAGAGTGTGTCACTGTCAACAGAGGTACGAATGCATCTGGACAAACTGAAATTGGGAAAAATGTATTGATAATGGCTACCGCACACATCGCACACGATTGTAAAATTGGTGACAATGCCATCATTGTAAATGGTGTAGCATTGGCTGGACACGTCACCATAGGTGACTATGGTATTATTGGAGGCCTAGCTGCTGTTCATCAGTTTATTCATATTGGAGATCATGCAATGGTTTCTGGAGGAGCCCTAGTAAGAAAAGATGTCCCACCATACACAAAGGCTGCAAAAGAGCCCCTATCCTATGTAGGAATTAATTCCATAGGTTTAAGGAGAAGAGGTTTTAGCACAGAGAAAATCAAAGAGATTCAAAATATTTACAGAATACTATATCAGAAAAATTACAACAATACTCAGGCAATGGAAAAGATTGAGGCTGAAATGGAGGCGACTTCAGAAAGAGACGAAATCTTATTATTCATTCGCAATTCCCAAAGAGGAATTATGAAAGGTTACTGGGGAGGATAATCAACACTAGCACATGGCAACAACATCAGACATTAAAAAAGGATTGTGTATTAAATACAATCATGATGTTTATAAAATCATTGAATTTTTACACGTAAAACCCGGTAAAGGTCCTGCTTTTGTCAGAACAAAACTCAGAAGCGTAACTACGGGGAAAGTTATTGACAACACTTTTTCAGCAGGGCATAAAATTGAAGACGTTAGAGTAGAAACTCATAAGTTTCAATATTTGTATAATGAGGGGGAAACCTACCACTTTATGAATACGGAGGATTACAACCAAATTTCTCTTGAAAAATCCTCACTAGACGCCCCAGATTTAATAAAAGAAGGCGAGGTGGTCACTGTATTGATTAATACCGAAGATCAACTTCCATTATCCGTGGAAATGCCCTCTCACGTCATACTAGAAGTAACACACACAGAACCTGGTGTAAAAGGCAATACAGCTACCAACGCAACAAAGCCAGCAACTGTAGAGACGGGTGCCAGAGTAAATGTTCCCTTGTTTATTAATGAGGGTGATAAGATTAAAATCGAAACTGATAAGGGCACTTACACGGAAAGAATGAAATAGCAGATAGATAGAAGCTGTTTTTTTGAACGTTTCTCTCAAAGTCATGATTCGTTATGATGGATAAAAAAGCAAACCACTAATGAAATTTAAATCTCCGCAAACCCTATCAAGCATAGCACATCTTATTCAATCTAGATACGTTGGAGATCAAAATTTTAAAATCACAGGGATTAACGAAATTCACGTAGTGCAACCCGGAGATATTGTTTTTGTAGATCATCCAAAATATTATGAAAAGGCATTGAATTCTGCAGCAACAATTATACTAATCAACAAAGAAGTTGATTTTCCAGAAGGAAAAGCACTGCTAATTTCAGACGATCCATTCAGAGATTTCAATAAAATTACCACTCATTTTAACCCTTTTATTAGCTCTAACGTAAGCATTTCAAAAACAGCTATGATCGGAGAAGATACTGTTATTCAACCAAATACCTTTGTGGGAAACCATGTGGTGATAGGAAAAAATTGCCTCATTCATTCCAATGTGTCTATCTACGACGGAACCATTATTGGTGACCATGTAACCATCCATGCAAATACCGTCTTGGGAGCCGATGCTTTTTACTACAAAAAAAGACCCAAAGGATTTGATCAGTTAGTTTCTGGTGGAAGAGTAGTACTAGAAGACAACGTAGATTTAGGAGCTGCCTGCACAATAGATCGCGGAGTAACAGGGGATACAACCATAAAAAGAGGTACCAAAATAGACAATCAAGTACATGTTGGTCATGATACAATCATAGGAGAGAAATGCTTAATTGCCTCGCAAACAGGAATTGCGGGCTGCGTAGTTATTGAAGACGAAGTGACTATCTGGGGACAAGTAGGCGTTACAAGCGGAATTACCATAGGAACAAAGGCTGTGATTTACGCACAGTCTGGTGTGACCAAATCAGTACTAGGTGGCAAATCCTATTTTGGAACACCTGCCACCGAATCCAGAGAAAAATACAAAGAAATGGCAATGATCAAAAAAGTAATCCATCAAGAAAAGAAAGATTAATTTTCCTTTTTTGGATTGCTGCAATGGGCTATTTTTGTACCAAAAATAGAATAAACGTCAATTCATAAACACAAACTATGAGCGTATTAGTAAATGCTAATTCAAAAATTATTGTACAAGGTTTTACAGGTAGTGAAGGAACATTCCACGCAGGTCAGATGATCAGCTACGGAACCAATATTATTGGTGGTGTCACCCCAGGAAAAGGAGGACAAGAACACCTCGGTAAACCCGTATTCAATACCGTAAAGGAATCTGTAGATCAATTAGGAGCAGATACCTCTATCATCTTTGTACCACCAGCATTTGCCGCAGATGCTATTATGGAATCCGCAGACGCATGCATCAAAGTAATCATATGCATTACCGAAGGAATCCCTACCGCAGATATGGTAAAAGTGAAGTCTTACATAGAAGATAAAGACTGTACACTCGTTGGGCCTAACTGCCCAGGAGTGATTACCCCAGAAGAAGCTAAAGTAGGAATTATGCCCGGCTTTATCTTCAAAAAAGGAAACGTTGGCATTGTATCCAAATCAGGAACCTTAACGTACGAAGCAGCCGATCAAGTTGTAAAACAAGGATTCGGAATTACAACAGCCATCGGAATAGGTGGTGACCCAATCATCGGTACAACGACCAAAGAGGCCGTAGAATTGCTTATGAACGACAATGATACGAAAGCTATTGTAATGATCGGTGAAATAGGAGGTCAGTTAGAGGCAGAAGCCGCAAGATGGATTAAAGCCGACGGAAACAGAAAACCCGTCATCGGATTTATTGCTGGACAAACGGCACCAGCAGGAAGAACAATGGGTCATGCAGGGGCCATTGTGGGTGGAGCAGACGATACCGCACAGGCAAAAATGAAAATCCTAGCAGAAAATGGAATACACGTAGTCGCATCTCCCGCAAAAATTGGAGAAATGGTAGCTAGCGTGCTTCAATAAGCCAAAAAACAGCATACAAAAATTCCCGTATTTTACGGGAATTTTTAGTTAGAAAAAGAAAAAATTATATTTGACAATTAACCAAGTTAAAGACATGAAATTACTAGAAAACAAAACTGCCATTATTACAGGAGCCACGCGTGGAATAGGGAGAGGGATCGCCATAGAATTTGCCAAGCATGGTGCCAACGTAGCCTTTACCTACAATTCGTCCGTAGATGCAGCACTTGCCCTAGAGCAAGAACTAAACAATCTAGGAGTAAAGGCAAGAGGATACCAATCCAATGCAGCCGAGTTTCACAAAGCACAAGAGTTAGCTAAAGAGGTATTAACCGAGTTTGGACGTATAGACGTGCTAATCAATAATGCAGGAATTACCAAAGACAATCTCCTCTTGAGAATCTCCGAAGAAGACTTTGATCAAGTAATTAAAGTAAATCTAAAATCGGTTTTTAACCTAACAAAAGCAGTCATTCGTCCCATGATGAAACAACGCGCAGGATCAATTATCAATATGAGCTCTGTTATTGGACTCAAAGGAAATGCAGGACAGGCAAATTATGCTGCTTCCAAAGCGGGAATCATCGGATTCTCCAAATCTGTAGCACTAGAACTAGGCTCCAGAAATATTAGAAGTAATGTTATTGCACCGGGGTTCATAGAAACCGAAATGACTGCCAAGCTAGACAAGGCTATCGTTCAAAGTTGGAGAGACGGTATTCCCCTAAAAAGAGGAGGTACCCCAGAAGATATTGCCAATGCCTGCGTATTTTTAGCTTCCGATTTAAGTAGCTACATCACAGGACAGACCCTAAGCGTAGATGGTGGTATGCTCACCTAAATAAGAGATTTCTTCACAGAAAGATGATACTCTATTTTTATGGGCGTTCCCTGCGGGCCAGGCTATCCGCTCTATCTTTTTTGCCTGTACAGGACAAAAAAGGATGCCGCTACTATCCCTAACGCAACCTCAGAAGTGACAATCAACTACCGGTGCAAGTCCACAAAGTATTCAAAGAAAACTACTTTAATCACTTCGAGGCAAGCCTTGGGAAATCAAATCCTTGGCTATCGCTCTGCGATTAAAAAGTAAATGAGTCCTCGTTTTTTCAACACTGACTTTTCTTTTCAAAGACTTCTTACTACCTTTCGATGTTCAATAAAACAAATCAACCAGATAAAAAAGATTGAAAACAACCACTATAGTTTTCATAGTCCTTGCATTCATCACAAGCCTTGCCATAGCTTACTTTCAATACTATTTCAGAGCAAGGAGCATAAGAAAAGTAACCATCTATCTATTTATTTTAAGAAGTCTATCACTCTTCCTTTTACAGCTGCTGTTTATCAACCCAACTATCAAAAGCAAGCACTATACTATCCAAAAACCAGTGCTGTCAATAGCGTTAGATAACTCAGAGTCAGTAGCCTATTTCAAACAAAATTCTCTGGTGCAATCTTTTATAAACGATCTAAGAGCAAATTCAGCTCTCAATAAAAAGTTTACCATCAACTATTACACCTTTGGTACAGATATTCAGTTGAATGCCAATGTAGATTTTACAGAAAAGCAAACAGACATAGCCCAAGCATTACGTCATATCAATGAACTGAATAAAGAAAAGAACAATCCCATCGTTCTTGTAACAGACGGAAACCAAACGCTAGGAAATGATTATACCTATCTCAATATTCAAAATCCGATATATCCCTTGGTTGTTGGCGATACCTCCTCTTGTGAAGACCTAAGGATTACAAGACTCAATGTAAATCGCTATAGCTTTTTAAACAATCAATTTCCAGTAGAGGCCATGGTGCTTTACGATGGAAATAAGAAAGTAAATGCCAATTTCGCCATAGAAAAAAATGGGAAAACTGTCTATCGTAAATTATTAAAATTTGATTCTAATAAGACCACAGAAACTGTAGAAGTCAATCTAACATCTGAAAGAGAAGGAGTTCAATTTTACACCGCCAAGATCGATGATTTAGCGCGTGAAAAAAATACCGTCAATAACACAGAAAGTTTCTCAGTAGAGGTCATAAACAAGCAGCGACAAATCCTTATTTTAAGTGCTATCAACCATCCAGATTTGGGGGCCTTAAAGAAGTCTATAGAACGTGATCAACAGCAAAAAGTTACTATAAGATTAATTGATAGTAAAATTCAAATAACAGATTATCAATTAATTATACTATATCAACCAAATCTTAAGTTTAAGGATTATTTTAATGAAATTAACAAAGAGAAGATCAACTATTTTTTAATCACAGGCCCTCAAACCGATTGGAATTTCATCAATACTAACGACTTTGGAGTGCAGAAAAACAGCATCAATCAGTCAGAAAATTATGCAGCTAATTTTAATACAGGGTACTTGGTTTTTGCACAGAAAGATATCAACTTTTCAACCTTTCCACCATTAGAAGATAGGTTTGGTCAACTACAAATTACTGTACCACATCAAAGTTTACTTACACAAAATATCAATGGTTTTTCTACAAATGCGCCACTTTTGGCCACAGCAGATGTAAACAATCATAAAAGAGTATTTTTACTAGGAGAGGGCATCTGGAAATGGCGATCTACAAGCTATCAGAATAGTCATAGTTTTAACGATTTTGATGAATTTCTTGGAAAAATCGTTCAGTATGCCTCTTCAAAAAAAATTCGAGAGCGCCTAGACATAGATATTGAGACGCTCTACAATGCAAATTCAATCATTACAGTTGGGGCTTTTTATGTAGATGAGAATTACACCTTTGACCCAAGAGCTACAATACTCTTTGACTTAAAAAATGAAACAACGGGAGAAACCTCTTCTTTTCCGTTCTTTTTAAATCGCAATTCATATCAATTAGAAATGTCAGCACTAGATCCTGAGAAATATTCGTTTACAGCTCGTGTAGAAGGAGAAAATATAGTCAAAAAAGGGCGTTTTAGGATCAGCCAATTCAATGTAGAAGAACAGTTTACCAGTGCCAATACTGCTAAATTACTGCGTTTGACTCAAAAAACTGGAGGAACATTATTTTTAGCCAATGAAAAAGAAACCTTTATCAAAACCATCATCAAAGATCCCCAATATACCTCCATTCAGAAAGAGCGACTCAAAAAAACACCCATCATCGATTGGCTTTGGATCTTATTCCTCGTGGTTGGACTCCTATCAGCAGAATGGTTCATTAGAAAGTATCACGGAAAAATCTAGTTATAAAAAACTTTTAGTTGTAAATTTGTACAAATTAAAAAATTAGTAAAAATGTCAAAAAATCAAGTCGAATTTAACTTTCCCAAAGGAGGGGTATTTACCATTATAATATTAATTATTGCGGTTATTGTGGTTGCCAAATCGTCGGTAACAATTGGACCAGGAGAGGGTGGAGTGGTTTTTAATACCTTAGGTGATGGTATTGATACAGATAATACCTATGGAGAAGGCTTCCATTTAATATTACCTTGGAACAGGATGATTGTTAGAAAAGTAAGGCAACAGTCCATTTCTGACGAGATGAATGTGCTTTCTGTGAATGGATTGGAAGTAAAAGTAAGTGGGACTGTATGGTATGAGCCTGAATTTAGTAACTTGGGAAAACTCATCAAAACCAAAGGGGAGGACTACGAGCGTGAGTTATTAGATCCAGCGATTAACGCTGCAGCTAGAAGTGTAGTTGGGAGATATACACCAGAGCAACTATACTCTAGTAAAAGAGATGTCATTGAGCAAGAAATCCTTGATGAAGTTGCCTCAGTATTAAAAGACCAATTTCTAATTGTGAAAAGGGTTTTAGTAGAAGATGTAAAATTACCTCCAACAATTAGAACAGCTATTGAGACCAAATTAAAACAAGAACAAGAGTCTTTAGAATATGAGTTTCGTTTAGCAAAGGCAAAGAAAGAAGCTGAGCGTCAGAAGATAGACGCTGAAGGTAAAGCAACTGCCAACAAAATTTTAAGTGCATCATTAAATGATAAAATCCTTCAAGAAAAAGGAATCGAGGCTACTTTAAAATTATCTGAATCTCCTAATAGTAAAGTTATTGTTATTGGTTCTGGAAAAAATGGAATGCCTATTATTCTAGGAAATCAATAAGTGTTGACTACTGTACTCAGATTTTATAAAATTGATAAAAAAAAATCTAGCTTTTTAAGCTAGATTTTTTTGGTTTATTTGATAAACTTAAATCACAACTACTTAAAGTTGAACCCAATTTTCTTTGATTGCGTGTATTACAAGTCCAACTCTACTTTTGATATTTAATTTTTCAAAAACAGAATTTCTATACCCATCAATTGTTTTAGGACTTACAAACATCTTATCCGCAATTTCATAGTAGGTCATCTCACTGCAAGCATATTTAATAAATTCTCGTTCACGTTCTTTTAACTCGTGAAATCTTAACGCTCCATTAAATTCTGAAACTCCGTTCTGAAAGGAATGTACCAAGGTGCCTGTAACAAAATCAGTATAATAGAATCCTTTACCCATTATTGAAATCAAAGCAGTCTCTAGCTCTTCAGGTTCTACATCTTTATTTAAATAACCTTTTACCCCTAGCTTTAGCATCTTGACAACAATTTCCTCTCTACATACCATACTTAGGACCAATATTTTCACCTTTGGATAGTGCTCATGAAGCCAAATTACAGTTTGAAAACCATCTCTCTTGGGCATGTTCACATCCAGTAAAATAATATCAGGAATATTGTTGGGATTTATCATACATTCTAGTTCCTCACCGTTGGAAGCTTCAAAAAGTATAGAGCAATTGATGTTTAGAGTTTTGACAAGGCTTATTAGACCTTTTCTAAAGAGCTTATGGTCATCAACAAGTGCAAGGGTGATCACTTTATCAAAAGACATATTCTTTACTTATGTATTTTAATGGTCACTATTGTTCCTAAGTTGAGCGTACTTTGAATCGTTAGATCTGCCTTAATAAGATGTGCTCTAGTTCGCAGATTGATTAGTCCATTTCCCTCTGTTTTAGATCGCTTATCGGTATTAAAACCTCGACCATTATCTTTGAAGACTAAAATAAGTAAATTTTTAATAAACTCCATTTTTATTAATACATCCTTGGCATGGCTGTGTTTGATGATATTATTCAAAATTTCTTGAGTCATCCGATACACAATAAGAACGGTATTCTTTGGAAGTTCAAACTCTGTTCCTTTGGTAATTAGCTCAATATTGAATAGATTGAGCTTTTGAAGTCTTGTAACTTCTTCCTGTAATGATCTAAGTAAACCAATCTCTGCAAACCGATTTCCGTTTAAGTCAAGAGAAAGCAACTTAATATCTTTAATCAGCTGTTTTGTAAGGATTTTAGCTTCTGTAATAGCTTTATCAGCCTCTTGAGGACTTCCTTTTTTAATGACGTTTAGGTAGATGTTAATAAGACTAACGAGTTGTCCAAAATTATCGTGAAACTCATGTGATATGTTTTGAAGTGTTTGCTCTTTAATCTCCAACTGTGATTGAAGCAATGTCTCAGCGAATTCACTTTCAAGTTTTTTTCTCTCTATTTTTTCTGCTTTGCTTTTCTTGAAGTAGAGCATCGTAATAGCCACAACAAATATACACAGTATAATAAGTAATGTTGACGCTAGAAAAATGATTAGAATGAGGTCTTGATCCATAAGTGTGCCACCAACATTTAAATTTAACTTTGAGAATTGAATAACCTAACCTCTCTAATAAATCCTATTGAAAACAAGGTGTACATTAACAAATTAAAAATAGGGTGGAGTGTCTTAATGATCTTTAGTTCTGAGTTTTTATTGCTTTCCAGATAATCCCAAAGTCCAAAAGCAAAAATCATACAACTCGAATAAAATAGTATGCCAAAAACATAAAAAAACAGTGATTTAGAAAATTTTAAGTAAAGCCTATCGTCCTTATACAATTGGTAAAGTAATAGCAAACACCATATAGAGTAAACGGTATTGTTCAAAGATAACCAGCTTGTCTGAAAGACGGTGAAATCACCATTTACAACAAAAAAACAACTGATCAGAATACAAAAAATCACTAATACTCTAAATAGCACTTTTGTCATTCCAAATAGGAAAAATCGTTTGAAGAAAATCGTTAAAAAAAGAAGCTCCAATACAATGTTGATATTGTAGAATATGTACCGTACCGGATCTTCTTTCTCTATGTAACGCACCACATGATGA
>CAXRAW010000042.1:0-9504 GCA_964228785.1 Flavobacteriaceae bacterium | reverse complement strand
AGCATTTTCCAGGCGGTAATTATTATTCAGCTTATGAAGCAAGTTTTAGTGGCTTTAAAGCCCATCGTGAATTAACAAAATTAGGGATCAATACTATGGTGGTCAACCCAGCAGACATTCCAACAACAGACAAAGATCGTTATCTATCGCTTGCGACACCCATACAGTAGAATGGGAAGTTCGTTTCTAAGTTAGTCTGCGACTTTTACCTATAAGGGTACTTCTAAAAACTGATTACGAACTCGGTTTTTTATTTATAAGTGATATCTTCTAAAACATCTCTCTTCCAGAGAAGTGAAAGTTTCCTTCAATTGCTGCATTTTCATCGCTGTCAGAGCCATGTACCGCATTTTCTCCCATAGAAATGGCATATAGTTTTCTGATAGTTCCCTCAGCAGCCTCTAAGGGGTTTGTAGCTCCTATTAAAGTTCTAAAATCTTCAACAGCATTTTCTTTTTCTAAAATGGCTGCAACAATAGGTCCTCTGGTCATGAATGTAACCAACTCGTCAAAAAAAGGACGCTCGCTGTGAATTGCATAAAATGTTTCCGCATCGTTCTTGGTCATTTGTGTCTTTTTCATTGCTACAATCCTAAATCCTGCAGTATTGATTTTTTCTAAGATAGCTCCTATATGTCCGTTCTCTACAGCATCAGGTTTAATCATGGTAAATGTTCTGTTTGTTGCCATTTTTTATATTCTAGAATAAAATTTTAAAATCGCGGCAAAAGTACATAATTTTTTATTTAAATTGTATCTTCGCAATCTATGATTTTAAAAAGATTTGAAGCGCTTCAGTCATTCCTTACAACTCCCAGAAAAATTGTTGTTGTTGGTCATCGGAACCCAGACGGAGATGCAATGGGTTCTATTTTAGCTCTCAGCCACTATCTTAAAAAGAAGAATCATACGGTCCATGTCGTTGTGCCCAACGAATATCCTACTTTCTTGCATTGGCTCCCAGGTTCCAAAAGGACGTATCGTTTTGATATGCAAAACAGTCAGTCTCAAAGGGTCATTCGAGAATCGGAAATTATTTTTCTACTAGATTTCAATGCTTTACACAGGGTAGGAAGCGACATGCAAAACACCTTAAAAGCTTATCCCAACGATTTTGTTCTTGTAGACCACCATCAGCAGCCAGATGAATTTAAGTACATGTATTCAGACCCCTCGATGTGTTCTACATGCGAAATGGTATATCATTTTATTGATAAGCTTGGTGATACTAAGCTTATTGATAGAGATATTGCTACTTGTTTGTACACTGGGATCATGACAGATACTGGCTCCTTCCGCTTCCGTTCTACCACTAGTGCTACACACCGTATTATTGCAAATTTAATCGATAAAGGTGCTGAAAACGATCGCATTCACAGCAATGTATATGATTCAAATTCGTATGGAAGACTACAACTTCTGGGACAATCTTTAAACAATCTTAAGGCATTACCTCAATACAATACAGCGTACATAACACTTTCAGAAGATGAAAAATCTGCATTCAACTTTGAAAAGGGAGATACAGAGGGTGTCGTTAATTATGCACTTTCTCTTTCCGATGTTTCTCTGGCTGCTATTTTTATTGAAGATAGAGAGCAGCAAATTATTAAGATTTCATTTCGTTCTAAAGGATCTTTTTCAGTCAATCAGTTTGCTAGGGATCATTTTGATGGAGGTGGTCATGATAATGCAGCAGGAGGAAGGTCAGAACTATCATTGATAAAAACCGTAGAGAAATTTGTTGACTTACTGCCTCAATATCAACAAGAGATCGTTCAGTCTTATGAAAAATAGTGTGTTAGCAATTTTCTCTTTAGCTATCCTCATTATTTCTTGTACTCCTCAAGAGGCAAGAAGACCCGTGTCTTACGGTAAGTCTCATACTCTAGCTGATGTTTCTGAAAACATGAAGAAGATCAATAAAATGGAAGAGGAGAAGATTCATGCATATCTACAAAAAGACAGTTTATTGAGTTACCGTTCTTCATCAGACGGATACTGGTATGCGACTATCGAAAAGGTAAAAGAAAATACCTCATACCCTAAAGAAGGTGATTTGGTAGAATTACAATATGAAATATTGGATCTGTTTGACCAGGTAATTTATTCATCACAAGAACTAGGACCAAAAGTTTACAAAGTGGATAAAGAAAATTTTATTCCTGCACTGCAACTAGGAATTAAATCAATGAAAGTGGGAGAAACGGTAAAATTTGTCATTCCGCCATACAGAGCCTTTGGTGTAGTTGGTGACCAACATAAAATAGGAATTAACCAATCAATTATAAGTATCGTAACATTATTAAATATCAAATTAACAGATGAAAATAACTAAAATTCTAATCGTTTTAATGATATCATCAAGTATGATTTCATGTAATAACCAATTTAAAAAAGTGACCAAGTTAGAAAACGAAATTGACAGCGTAAGCTATGCCTTGGGGTTGAGCTTGTCAGCTCAGATCAAATCAAGCTTTGAAGAAATCAACAGAGATATCTACATACAAGCATTTATGGATGGGTTAGACTCTACCAGTCTATTAATAGATGCAGCAGAATCTCAGGTTGCTATGCGTAACTTTTTTCAGAAAAGACAGCAAGAGAGGATGAAGGCAATGCAGGAGAAGCAGTTAGAAGAGGCAGAAGCAAAATTTGCGGATAACAGAAAAGCTGGTGAAGATTTTTTGGAAGCAAATAAATCAAAAGCTGGTGTATCAACTACCGCAAGCGGTCTTCAGTACAGTGTCATAAAAAAAGGTAAAGGAGCCAAACCAAGTGCCAATACAAAGGTAAAGCTTCACTATCATGGGACTACCATCGATGGGAAAGTGTTTGATAGTTCTGTAGATAGAAATCAACCCTACGAGTCAAAAGTTAATCAATTTGTTAAAGGGTTTGCAGAGGGCTTACAACTGATGAATATAGGTGCAAAATACACGTTTTTTATCCCTCAAGAATTGGCTTACGGAGCACAAGAAAGAGGCCCTATGATCAAACCGTTCTCAGCCTTGGTTTTTGAAGTAGAATTACTGGACATTCTAAGTGAAAAATGAAAAAAATAGCTAGTCTATTTAGTATCCTTTTACTGCTTGGGTGTCACTCTAAATACGGTGATTTGAGTGACGGACTCTACGCCGATATGAAAACGGACAAAGGGAATATTTTATTAAAATTATATATTGACGACGTTCCTATCACCGTAGCAAATTTTGTCGCTCTTGCAGAGGGAAACAATCCTTTGGTAAGTGATTCTCTTCGGGGAAAACCTTATTACAATGGTTTGGGGTTTCACAGGGTAATTAAGGACTTTAAGACTGAAGGAGGAGACCCAGAGGGCGATGGAAGTGGCGGTCCTGGTTACCAATTTTTTAATGAATTTCCCAGAGATTCACTAGGACAGCTCATTTACAGGCATGATAGCTACGGTGTGTTATCTATGGTAAACTCAAAGAGAAGAACCAATAGTGTAGGAAGTCAGTTTTTTATTACTCATAAACCAACTCCATGGTTGGACGGTGTAAACACCGTTTTTGGTAAAGTAGTGGGAGGTATGTCGGTCATAGACTCTATAGCACTATACGATATGATTCACTCGGTTGATATTATTAGAATAGGCAATGCAGCAAAAGCATTTAACGCCCCTAAAATATTTACAGAAGGCACAAAGACATTCCTTGCAGACCTTAATGCCAAGAGACTAAAAGAAGAAGCAGGCCTTAAAGCGCTCTTAAAAAGCTTGCCCAAAGATAAAGCAACAGCAAAGAAAACTGAATCTGGATTGAGAATCTTTAAATTAAAAAAAGGAAATCAAGAAGGTAAAAAGTTTCACCGAACTCAAATGGCTTCTATCCATTACACGATGCGCCTTGAAGAAGGTGGTAAGCTCATTCAATCTACAGATGGAAAAGAACCATTCACTTTTATCTTAGACAAAAGACCTATGATCTCTGGAGTGACCGAAGCCCTTTTAGACATGAGAGAAGGTGACAAAGTACGATTGTTTATTCCCTCTTATTTAGGTTATGGAGAAAGAGGAAATGGACCAATTCCTCCAAATGCAGATCTTGTATTTGACGTAGAACTTTTAAAAATGGGAAAGTAATTTGCTAGAATCGCTATTACAACTAGATACGCAAGTACTCATTTTTCTTAATCATCTAGGGAGCGAGCAATGGGATGGTTTTTGGTTGACTCTAACCAATCAATTTCACTGGTCACCGTTGTTCGCTCTATTGCTATCCCTCATCTTCAAAAAACTGGGCTGGAAACATGGACTATTGCTACTCTTCTTTATTGCTGTTATGGTTGCTTTTTCAGATCAGTTTACTAATTTTATCAAATATAGTTTCGAGCGCTCACGCCCGTGCAATACCCCGGGTGTTGCAGAGAAACTACGCCATTTCACCTACAAACCAAGAGGCTATAGTTTCTACTCTGGTCACGCATCGCTCTCTACCACATTTACACTCTTTATCTTTTTATTTCTGAGAAGGCATTACAAATATTTAGGATTTTTATTTCTTTTTCCTTTAGTATTTGGATACAGTAGAATCTATCTTGGGGTGCATTACCCGTTAGATGTTTGCGTTGGCTATCTTATGGGACTTTTTTGGGGCTATATTTTTTACAGGCTCCAAAAAATCTTACGAGTTACCACCCGGTTTTCATCACTAAAATAGCTAAATAAAAGTGGAATTTGGAGACAGATCGAAGTCGAAATCAAGAAACTGAAAATTAAAAAAAACGTCTCAATTAATCCGATACTTAAAGATAATAAAGATTTTAAGAAGGATTACAGAAGAGAAATAAACCGCTATTGATTTAAAATCCATAGTTTTAGTTAATGGATGAAATTCATTAGTCCATACTACTCCAGTATCCAGTTTGCTTGCTCTCAATTACGTATTTGAACTAGAAGGTATCGGTAATGAATTTGAATATCTTCCTTTAAAATTGAGTAGACGGCTCCGTCAATTATTGACGGAGTGCGCCTCTCACACTAACTAAGCGTATGTTGTGCCGATAGGATGGCGATATACGCTCTGTTGACTGATCCGTGTTGATTTGCGATGTCCTGTGGGTACAATGATTTTTGTGTGTCTTCGCCTAGTTAGAAGCCCTTTCTTCTGAAGTATTTCTCGTGGTGAATTAATTCTTCAAACAGACATCCCTATCATTTTGATACCGCCAACCAAAGCTACTTTAGTCGGGTTAGGGTTAGATCTGGGTTGTACTGTATTACAAAAATACCTTGATTGTAAGAAGTATCAAAGAGCATTCTAGAGTAATCGAATTTACTTTCTACTCGGTAGGAGATTCCTTGTTTGAATGTTGATTTTAATCCCCTGCCTGAAGCTAGTCGTATAGCGGTATCGTAAATAATATCAAAACCTTTTGTAGCGTAGTAAGAAGGTAAGGTATTGTTCTTTCTAAGGTATTGTTTGTTAAATAGCTGAACAGCGGGTGAGTTTTCGTCAATCAAAACATCAGAGGTGTAGGTAAATCCAAGTTTGGCGAGTTTGTTATTATCTATACGACCAAACTTATTGGCTTTATTGGCTGCAAAGATCTTTATGACAGTATCTTCCGAGAGGATTTGCATCTTGGGTTTGTCATCTTCTTTATCTTTTGCGTCAGGATCTTTGTCAGAATCGTCGTCGTCGTCGTCCTCGGGTTCTTCCGTTGGAAGGCTTATCAGACTGTTAACCACATCTGATGCAATTACAGGTTGGTCGGTAGCAAGGATTACCCAGTTGGCTACTTCAGCTTTTAAAGAATTGATTATAAAATGCTTGGCAATATACCCTTCGTTGGGATGTAGGACCTTCACTTCTTGAATAGAGTCGTGTTGTAAGAGCGTATTTTTGATCAGTTCACTATTGCTTACAGATGTCGGTGTACTATCACCAATAATAAGAATATTTTCATTTGAGTACGTTCCCAAGATATGCTCCATCAATGCTTTTTGGTGTATTTCCTTATCTGGAAGGGTTTTAATGATTCTTGACGCTGTAAACTTATCTTGGTTTCTGGAAAAGACAGGAAAAACAACAGGAACTGAAGTTCCGTTGGCTACCTTAGGTACCTCGTCAGAATATAAAGGTCCAATAATCGCATCGTAGTCATCAAAATTAGTGGTGCTGAGGATAGAATCTATTTTGGTATTTTTTCTACCCGTGTCAAACAAGTTCATATGAACTGTTAATCCTTGTTTGCGCAATGAATCCATAGCAACGGTAGCTCCTAGATATAAATCGGTAGTAATGTTGGCCAGTATATTTTTTTTAAAAATATCCTTTCCGTCAATTGTGTCATATGCTACAGCACGAAAGGGTAATAGCATTGCCAGTTGCAAAATAGTATTTTGCTGAATGGTGTCTTGGTAGATCAAGATTTCATCTTTATGACCAGCAGGTTTGATTTTCAGAAGCATCTCAGGTTGTAAGCCTTCGGAGAGTTCTGGATTCAGTTCCTTAATCTCATCTTCTGTTACATTGTAAAATCGAGTTAAACTGTAAAATGTATCTCCTTTTTTTACTTTGTGAACTACAAAATCCCTCATCAATGTTTCTAAAGTTGAGACTTCTTCCTCTTCATCAGTTTTATTTGATTTTTCTGTTGTGAGTGTCGTGGATTCAGTTTCTTTGAGCTTTTTATTGGGAATGATAATCGTGGTATTGGGTTTGGGTCGCCTGCCTACATCGGGATTCAGTCGCAGTAGATTTTTGGTTTTCATATTTAGCTGACTGGCGATGCTCTTCATGGTTTCGCCAGATTTTACAGTATATGAAATGTATTTTTTTTGCTGTGCACATGATGATGCAACAAAGCAACATAGCACAATAAATAGTTTAAATCCTCTCATATATTATTCCCATTCGATGGTAGCAGGTGGTTTTGAACTAATATCATAAACCACTCTGTTGACCCCTTTTACCTTATTAATAATCTGATTGGATGTTTTTTGTAAAAATGCGTATGGTAAATTTACCCAATCTGCCGTCATCCCATCAGTACTTTCTACTGCTCTTAAAGCCACTACCTTTTCGTAGGTTCTTTCATCGCCCATGACCCCTACCGAGTTCACGGGTAAAAGCATAGCTCCTGCTTGCCAAACCTTATCGTAAAGTCCACTGTCTTTTAATCTATCGATAAAAATTGCATCAACCTCTTGTAAAATACGAACTTTTTCGAAAGTAATGTCACCTAAAATTCGGATGGCTAGACCTGGCCCAGGAAAGGGATGACGTCCTAAAATATCTGCATGAATCCCCATGGAAGCACCTACATTTCTCACTTCATCTTTAAATAACATGTTTAGCGGTTCAACCACCTTTAACTTCATAAAATCGGGAAGACCTCCTACGTTATGGTGACTTTTAATGGTTGCAGAGGGTCCTTTTACAGACACCGACTCGATCACATCAGGATAAATCGTTCCTTGTGCCAACCATTTTGCGTTTTCTATCATATGTGCCTCATCATCAAAAACTTCTACAAATACGCGACCGATGGTTTTTCTCTTTTGCTCGGGATCACTAATGCCTGATAATGCCTCTAAAAAGCGTGATGATGCATCTACACCTTTAACGTTCAATCCCATTCCTTCGTATTGCTGAAGGACATTTTCAAACTCATTTTTTCTCAGCAGTCCATTATTGACAAAAATGCAATGAAGATTGCTGCCAATGGCTTTGTGCAATAGGACTCCTGCTACTGTAGAATCTACACCTCCAGAAAGCCCAAGGACTACTTTATCGTTTCCTAACTTTTCTTTTAACTCTTGAATGGTAGCATCCACAAAAGAGTCTGAGGTCCAGTCTTGATGAATTCCTGCTATGTGTACAAGGAAATTTTCAAGCAGTTGTTTTCCATCTGTGGAATGATATACCTCTGGGTGAAACTGAATCGCATAAGTCTCTTCGCCTTCTATTCTAAAAGCGGCATTTTCTACGTCTGCTGTACTGGCTAGGCGAACTCCACCCGTGGGCAGCTGTTTGATCGTATCTGAATGACTCATCCAGACCTGACTACCCTCAGAGATATTTGCAAATAAGTCTTCGTTTTTTTGGATAAGAGAGAGGTGAGCTCTTCCGTATTCGCGAGTACTAGATGGTGCTACTTGCCCACCAGAAAAATGTGCTAAGTACTGTGCACCGTAGCAGACAGCCAGCAGAGGACGCTGACCTCTAATCTGTGAAAGATCGGGGTGTGGTGCATCGTCAGAACGTACGGAAAACGGACTTCCAGAAAGGATCACCGCTTTATAATTATAAATGTTCTGTGGTGGATTGTTATAGGGATGAATCTCACAATAGATATTCAGCTCTCTCACTCGTCTCGCAATTAACTGAGTGTATTGCGATCCGAAATCTAAAATAAGTACGTTGTGTTGCTGCATGTACAAAAATAGTACTTCCTATGAGATTTAAAAGGGATGTGAGCATAAAATTGTTTGGGGTTATTTTTAAGATTCATTACAAAACCAATTTTTGGAAAGACAGTCTTACAAAGCATTTTTTTAACGTACTCTTCCCATAGAAATTCACTTTTTAACCTATTTAAATTCATGTTAACTATGCTAAATCCATTATTTTACTTTATTGAGATATTGACTTTTATTTGAGCATTTGCGCTGTGAAATCTAGAGATTTAAAAATGATTTTTTAGTTGTAATACCTTCAGACAGTTGTGGCTCCGTTGTTAGAATAACAGACTTACAAGCTGAACATCACTAGCGTGAATCTGGTCTCCAGCTCCATAAGAAGTGGACCTTTATTTATCTTGGATTAAGATACAATAACATACTTTTAACTAGAAAACGGAATCTTATTGCTAAGGAGAGATTCCTCTGTAACTCATTTGCAACTCGCTAACCCTATGTTTGCAGCAAATTAAAAGTTAACACTAAAAAGTAGTATAATGTTTGCAAAAAATCATAGATAAAGTTAAAAAAAATTTACCGTTGATTATGCAAAAGATCAATTTGAAACAGTTCATAATTTTGCATTAGAAACTACTGAACGCTTTTTTTCAAAAGAACGTCTAAAAAATCTGGTTGGATATGATCCTTAAAAGGTGGAGGAGACTAAAAAAACATTGTAGAAAATCTTGTTGTAGAAAAAGTAGTAGAGGTAAAAGAGAAAATAGAGAAAGAAATCGCCAATAACAAATTGGTTGTTAAAGCGGAGGAAATCACTAATAAGATTACTCAGAAGATTTCATCGACTATTGAAGATGTAAAGGAAAAAATTGATGAATATACCGAGAAAGCTATGGAGGATTCAGCAAAAGAAAAGAAAAAAAAGGCACCTAAAACTAGAAAGGTAGCTGTTCCTAAATCAGATAAAAATGACGATTTAAAAGCTATTAAAGGAATAGTTCTAAATTAGAAGAAGTATTGGGTACTATCGGTTTTACTGCCTATGAGCAACTGGCTAAGCTTAGTATCAAAGATTTAACTAAATTACTGTCTAGTGCTGGCATCAACACTAAGATGTA
>CAXRAW010000041.1:0-30031 GCA_964228785.1 Flavobacteriaceae bacterium | reverse complement strand
GCTGACTGATCTGCTTGTGGTACTGCTACTCCTTGTCCAGATACTGTACTACTGGTCTCTTGAGAGGAGTCTAACCCTTCATCCGGCGGAACCTCTTCATACTCTTTATAGGCAATACTGATGCGATTGTCGATGATAAATTTGGCAATGAGCAGGGATTTGTATAGCAGTGCTAAGAGGTCTATCCCTCCAACTTCCAATTCGTATCTTGGGGTACACCATCCCTTGGTGGGTTGTATTGGATCGCTTAATAAATTGCTTTCTGAATCGCTCACCGTAACCATAGCTAGCACATCTTTTTCTTGTAGTTTTTTCTCCAAGGCTGTTTTTAACTGACCCAAGTTACTGTTTGTTCCAGCTTTCCCCAGCCTGATGGATAAGGCACCATCTTCATTAAGTGTGACTCTAGGTTCGGAAACATCTAAATTAAAGCTAACAGAGGTTTTAGCTGGATCGAAGACGTCTGCTTTGGTAAATTTTAGAGTGAGCTTTTTCTCAGAAATTTCTAAGATACTGCTGTTGATGATCTTAAATACTTCATTGAATTGATCTGCCGAAGCATCCATCCCTAACCAATCAATGATTAGATGTTCTGCAGTATTCACAAGAAAGTGATAATCGGGATAGTCTTTGAGCCAGTCATTTCTTAGCTTATTCGCCAATAGGGTAACTAGTGAGGAACTATCATCGATGGTATCTAGACCAAGTTCTTCTACGGTTTGTTCTATCTTTTCGATAGTAGTTTCTACCTGAGGAGGGAAATCTACTTTACCGTCCAGATCGTCCAATTCGTTACTTAAAGCAGCATATTTGGTGGTGGTTAGTGTTTGATAGTCTTTAAAAGTAGTCTCTGGAGCAGCAGGAATAAGAGGGGCCGTGTAGATAACATCCGTAATGCTGCCCTTCCCTTTAAGTTCATCAATCAACTGTTGTACCGTTGTTCGTGAACCTGCAGCGCCTAGTTGCAAGGTTAATTCTTTACTATGATCATCAACAGTTGCAATGGGTGCGGCTCCACGCTCTTGGAGATAAGTAACCTCAAGTATAGGGTTTGTTAGATTCCACGGGTTTACAGGAGAGAGTTGGAATTGCTCACCTACGATAATCAATAATCCTGTATCTTTATTGTAAGAGGTTACTTTTGAGGCATCTTCGATTAATTTTGTATACTTGTTAGCGTTACTTAAGGTTACAGAATTGATGTTTTCATCTGCTTCTAGGATGGCTTTAAGTTCCTCTAAGCTAGTCTCTGCTTCAAATTTCCCCAGTTGGATGGTTAGTTTTTCTCCACTAATCTCTACTATTGGGACTTTCAGATCATAAGTTATGCTTGGAGTATGATTGGCCAAAGCATCTGTTGGACTAATCTGGAAAGGTGCTCCTGCAAGATTAAGTATTCCAGTAGTTGCATCGTATTGCGTCACTTCATCATCATTTTGATGAATGGTTTCAATACAGTCTGCGGTAATACCAGCATCTGAGAGTTTGGTTTCCAGTACAGCTACTGTGGTAGCGGTACCCTCTTCTGCTTTGCCCAATTGTAACTTGAGTTTCTTTTCTAATGTTTTTTCTACGCTTAACAGAGTTCCATCTTCCAAATCGTAGGTGATGGTAGGATTGTGATCTATTAAATCATCGGGTGTTGCAATTACAAAAGGTTTCCCAGCAATATAAAGCATTCCTTCTGCATAGGTATCTGTGGGTAACGCATTAACAAATCCTATTACATTCTTTGCGGTATCTACAAAAGAATCGGATGTAGTACTGTCTGACGCATAAGCCCCTAACAATTCTAGCGGATAAGCATCGTCTAATAAGAGTCGATTATAGCGAATCAGTGCCGTTCCTTGTACTCCTTCTGCACCATGTTTGTTTTTGAGTTGCTCGGTTGTAACACTTAAGAAGACTCCATTAAAGCGAGTTGCATCATAAATTGTTTCGGGTTTTTGGATAAGCGTATTTAACTCGGTAACAATTGCTTTCTGAAGTGCTGCTGATGGAGTGGAGCTAATAGTGTAATTATCAATCAGTGATTGGGTTGCTGCTGTAAATTCACTGTAAAGAAATGGTGATACATCATCCGTCTGATCTTTTAATTTACCCACGAAAGCTGGTATATCTTTGAAACTGCTAGCAGTAAACAACAGTGGACTTTCTTTTGCTGAAAATATCGTAGAGAGTTGTGCAACTTTAGGACGTATGAGTTCTAATTGATGTTCTCGTAATGCATCGTCTTCTCCTGTAAAACTTTCGGGGACTACAATTCCAATATCAACTATTTCATGCACAATCCGAATAATTTCATCTGACTTGATCTTGTCATTTTCTAACAAAGCCAGCAGCACTGGACGAAGCAACGTGATTTTTTCTTTAATGAGTGCCGAACGTTCTTGAACCGTATCGGTCTCTTTCCATGCAATTAGCTCAGGGTAATTGAGAATGACATTGCCCAACTTTGCCTGTGCAATGGATGTCTGGAGGGTGGTTTGCAATGTTGCTTTCCGATCATCCTGCACTAGTGGTAGTATGATATTGGAAAACTTTTTTAGAATCTCCTCAATACTATCGTGATATCCGTCTAAACTGTCGCCGAATTTTGTGAGTTTATCTTCCAACTCTCTAGCTTCGGTTTTTACTTTAGCCTGTACTTGTTCAAAAGAATCAAGAATTTTATCTATCATGGTGTGTAAGTTGTAGTTCTATATTGAATATACTAAGTGATGTCTTCTGTTTATTTTTCTTGACAAAAAATAAACTTTATCTATTTGCTAGCAGTCAGAAAATGAAGACTTCAAATTGATTTTAATCGCAGGGCAATAGCCAAGGGTTAAATTCTCCGAGGCATGCTCCGAAATGATTCAAATAGCTTCCTTTAAATACTTCGTGGGTTTTCCCCAAGCTAGTTGATTAAAAATTTATAATACTGAAGTCTAAACAGTAAAAGAATTGTTTTTTTAAATATTACAGGGTAATTGTCTAATTGCGTAATTAAACCATATAGCGTTTAAAATGCATTCATTAAATAATACTGTGTGTCAAAAAAATATCGTAATAGAAATCTCTAAAATTTTTTTGACTCTAAACTTTAAATGTTGGTTTGAAGAGGGTTACTTTATACCTCCATACCTAATATGTCGAAATCGATTGATTAAAACCACTGTAATTTTGAGGCATTATTGAAACAATATTTTGCTTTGAATCTAACGACGTAAGATAATAGAGCTATATAAGAATATTACAGGCTTATGATTTCTAAGTCCCTTAGATACTATTTTGTTAACTGAAAATTAGTTATATTTTTGCCGAGAGAATAGGGCTTCGCCACTATCTAGTATGATCTAGACCTCTTAAAAATTTAGTTATTAGCTGTGATAATTTGTGGAATTAAGATAAGATGATTCACACTTCAATTATAACTCCATAAACATCTTAAAAAATTTTATATCTGTCAATACTTAAAAATAGTGAAATTTTAATTTCCCTAAAAACAGGGGTTAAAGTTCGTCAAGACCTTATTGAAAAAGGGTTTTAGAATACTGCAACAAGAGACGGAAGAACAAAACCTGCAATGCGTATCCAAAGAAAAAATCCAAAAGTGCGTTCAAGAGCAATAAAAACATGCAGAAGGAGTAACTAAATTCTCAGGCTTGATGATGGCAGTACAACAGAAAAACGAAATCAGCATTTTGAAAAGACAGTCGTTTCAATCAAAAAATGTAAATCAACTCCCGGAGCAAGCCTCAGGGAATTCAACCCTTGGCTATCGCTCTGCAATTCAAAATGAAATTCACCATCAGTAAAAAGGAGTGTTTAGCAAATTTCCGTCGTGATAT
Source organism: Flavobacteriaceae bacterium (assembly GCA_964228785.1). Taxonomy (GTDB): domain Bacteria; phylum Bacteroidota; class Bacteroidia; order Flavobacteriales; family Flavobacteriaceae; genus Polaribacter. Next base: position 26,198 of record CAXRAW010000041.1, on the reverse strand, counting down.
TGGTAACTTGTTCCAGCGTCTGAAAGATATTTAGATGGACAAAAATCAACTTTTTTTGGAAATTTATCACACATCTATCACAAAGTACGAGAGTTTCCTTAAAAATCCATCTTTCAGAATCTCATCCCAAATAGTTGATCGGACTGTTTTAACAGTCCTCATCACAACACTGATCATATTTTACCAGCTTACAGCTCACTACTGCCAATAGTGCTCCAATCATAGGAGCAGTCATATACAACCACCAACCACGGAGATTTCCAGAGACTACATTAGGTGCAAGAGATCGAGCAGGATTCATAGACGCATTGGTCATTGGTCCTGCAAAAATAGCTTCCAATAGCACAACACCTCCAATGGCAATTCCCGCCATAACACCCACCTCTTTACTTCCAGTAGAAACATTAATAATCACAAGCATCAAAAAGAACGTCAGTAATAACTCAAGGACAAATGCACGCCAAATGTCCACTTTTGGAATGGTTGCCCCTAGAAATTCACTGTTAGGAAATAAGAGCAGCAGCATAAAACTCGCAGCAAACGCCCCAGCAACCTGAGAGAACATATATTTTGGTACCTCTTTCCAAGGAAACTTTTTCGCGTAAGCAAATCCCACGGTTACCGCCGGGTTAAAATGTGCGCCAGAAATCTCACCAAAAGCATAAATCATCGCCATCACAATCAGCCCCCAAGTCAACCCAATTCCTACATGGGTCACCTCACCACCAGTCAGCTCGTTAATCGTCATGGCACCCGTTCCACAAAAAACCATTGAGAACGTACCAATAAACTCTGCAATATATTTTTTCATCCATTCAAATTTACACGAACCAATTGGTTATGAATCATCTAATTTAAAGCACTCATCATCTCCCCAATCCAAAAGCCAACAGCACAACACGACATATCAGATCTCCCAAAAAGTGGTCACCGAATCCTGTTCAGATGTTTAAGGGCGTTCCCCTTTGGGTCGGGCTATCCGCTATATATTTTTTGCCTGATTAGGACAAAAAAGGATGCCGCTATTATCGCTAACGCAGCACCAAAGAGACTTTTTATATCAAACGACAACATAAAAGCCCCAATTCAGCCATAAAGATACAACTCCTAAGATTAAATTTCCGTTATCTTTTTTATCTGGGTGCACGACAAATTTCTGTGCATGTCATTCTGAACTTGCTTCAGAATCTAGAGCAAACTGATTCTTTTAGCATCTGAATTCCATTCAGATGGACAAAAAATCACCTCCTTTGGAAATTTGTCGTACAGCCCCAACCTAAAACGTACTTTCGCTAGATCAGAAAATGACTACCTTTGCTAAACCAGACTATAAAATTTAAAACGATATCACCAGCTATTAACATTTTATTCAATAAAACCAACTCATTACCAATAACAACCTCATGAATACATTTATTAAAATAACCCGAATTACTTCACTAGCACTATGCATCACTTTTACGAGTTGTAAAGAAGTAGCAACAGAAACCAAAGACCCATACACGGCAACCACAGAAGTGGTTACATTAAGAGTTGTCACACCGCAACCCAGTCCATTATCAATCTTAGAACAGAAAGTGGGACTCACAGATGTTACTGTTGAATATTCCAGACCCAGTGTAAAAGGAAGGACTATTTTTGGCGATCTTGTCCCTTTTGGAGAAGTATGGAGAACAGGAGCTAATGCAAACACTAAAGTAACCTTTAGTTCAGATGTGATCGTAGAAGGCCAAGCTCTCAAAGCAGGGTCTTATGCCTTGTACACAATTCCAAACAAAGACAGTTGGGAAGTCATCTTTTACACAGATAGCAATAACAGCGGTACACCAAGAGTATGGGATGATAACAAAGTAGCTGCTAAAGCGGTGATAAAACCAGAGGCAATGCCTATGAGCATTGAAACCTTCACCATTACCGTGGATGATATTACGATCAATTCTGCCATCATTGGACTTTTATGGGAAGAAACCTATGTAGGAATCCAATTTGAGACTCCAACAGATGCGATGGTATTAGCGAATATCGATAAGGTGTTGGCAGCATCGCCCAAAGCTGCAGATTATTACAATGCCGCTGTGTATTACAGTCAGAACGACAAAGACATCAATAAGGCCGGTGCTTGGATGGATACGGCAATGTCTATGATTGAAAAACCTGGTTTCTGGCAGTTAAGACAGCAATCGCTGATTTACGCAAAAATGGGAGATACAGAAAAGGCAATTGCTACCGCCAAAGCCTCCCTAAAAGGAGCCATGGAAGCCAACAACACCGCCTACATCAAGATGAACACCGAATCATTAAAAGAGTGGGCTGCAAAATAAGCTCACTAGTGCCAATTACCATCTTAAAAATCATATAGGATGTACGACAAATTTCCGTGCATGTCATTCTGAACTTGTTTCAGAATCTAGAGCAGACTGATTTTTTTATTCATCCCATCAGAAATGATCTTAGAGAGGTTTGGGCGATTCAAAAGGCTCGTATGGTTTTATCAACTGAAAAAAGATAGCAAGTAAAATAACGATTGCTGCCCCAATAATATTTAACAGCAGATAGGCAAGCTTTGGCGGTTGACCATTTTGCTCTGGGATAAAAATAAAATACAGGTAAATCACGATCACAATGACCTGACCCACAAGTCCTGCGAGAAAGGCAGCATTGCCTCGAACAAACTTAAAGAAGAAAGCAAGTAAGAAAATTCCCAAGACACTTCCATAAAAGATAGACCCTATAATATTGACTAGTTGAATCAAGTTATCAAAGAGATTGGCAACACAAGCGATGATGATTGACAAGATACCCCAACCCACAGTCATCCACTTAGAAGCTTTTACGTAGTGCGCTTCATTCTGATCCTTTTTTATATGTCGCTTATACACATCTATTGTGGTTGTAGAAGCCAGTGCATTTAATTCCGAGGCAGTAGAGGACATGGCTGCTGCCAAGATCACCGCCAGCAAAAGCCCCACAATTCCCCTAGGAAGGTTGTGAAGGATAAAATGGATAAACACATAATCCTTGTCATTGGATGGAATTTTCTGATTGGATGATGAAGCTATGCGATCAATAATTTCTCGACCTTTTTTCTTGAGTTCTCTATCTCTTTCGTTTAAATCGGCAATACGTCCCTTTTCTCCTTCCTGTACACCGTCGAGTACGAGGTTTTTCTTTTGATTTTCTATACGCATATGCTCTTCCTCAAGCTGTTTATACTCCTCGTAATATTCAGAACTGACTACAGCCTCCTGAGCGGTGGGGCTGAAATTTAACGGCGAAGGGTTCAACTGATAGAACACAAAAACCATGACCCCTGTTAGTAAGATAAAAAATTGCATGGGAACTTTTAGCAACCCGTTAAACAAGAGCCCTAGCTGACTCTCTCGAACAGATTTTCCAGATAGGTAACGTTGTACTTGACTCTGATCTGTTCCAAAGTAAGACAACATCAAAAAAGTACCTCCAATAATTCCCGTCCAAAAGGTGTACTTCTCATTTAAATCAAAGGTAAAATTTAAAACCTTCATTTTGTCGTTAGCACCAGCAATATCTAACGCTTTCCCAAAGGTAATCCCTTCGGGCATATAATGCATAATCAGGCAAAAAGCAATAACCATTCCAGAAAAAATAATGATCATTTGCTGCTTTTGTGTCACATTTACCGCTTTGGTACCTCCCGAAACTGTGTAGAAAATCACCAAAAGACCAATGATGATGTTTAACGTTATCAAATCCCACTTTAAAACATAAGATAAGATAATTGCAGGTGCGTAAATGGTAATCCCAGCTGCCAGCCCACGTTGAATTAAAAAGATAAAAGCCGCCAAAGAACGTGTCTTTAAATCAAAACGAGTTTCCAAATATTCGTATGCAGTATAAACATTGAGTCTGTAATACATGGGGATAAACACCATGCAGATCATCACCATGGCTATGGGCAATCCAAAGTAGAACTGTACAAATCCCATTCCATCGTGGAAAGCTTGACCAGGCGTAGATAAGAAGGTGATTGCACTGGCTTGTGTCGCCATGACAGACAACCCAATAGTCCACCATTTCGTGTCATTTCCTCCTTTGATATAATCTTGAACACCACGATCAGTTTTTCGGGTCTTATACACCCCATAAATCACAATAAATAGCAAGGTAGTTGATAGGACAATCCAATCCCACAAATGTATTTCTCCTACCATCAGCTGTCAAACATTTGTGTGATCAAATAAAATATCACCATGTATAATGCATTAAAGATCAATACCAGAGTGTAGATCTTTTTCCAGAGGATCTTCTTCTCAGACATCGGTTATTGTTTGATTTGGTTTCCTTCTTTGATATTTTCTCTTCCAATAGACAGAATATTGCTAAAGAGCTTGTAGGCACCCGGAACACCAGCGGGCAGTTCTCTAAAAAAGCTCAACCCGGTGTAGATATAATATCCTTCTCCGTATGTTGCCACCAGCAAACTTCCTTTTTTGGCACTTTCGCCAGCATCATTCATAGATAAAATAGGCGTGTATTCTGAACTCCAAACATTGGGGAAATACAATCCCCGTTCCTGTACCCATCCATCAAAATCTTTTGCAGTAATCTGATTGGGAAAATTCATTACCGAATGATTCTTTTCCAGTATCCTTACCTGCGCATGTTCATTCGTCACTCGATCTCTGGACAGTTCTAACGGATAAGGTGGAGCCACATCCACATTTCTACTGGTATTGTACTGTACAATCATATTCCCGCCATGCTTCACATAATCCAATAAAAATGGTTGTTTGTATTTTAGTTCAGGCACTGTATTATATGCCCTAATTCCCAGCACAACAGCATCAAATTGTTTCAAGCTTTCAGCATTGATTTCCTCTGGTTGAATGATCTTTACTCGATATCCTATCTGCTCTAAACTTTCTGGAACCGCATCCCCTGCACCTTTAATGTAGCCAATGAAATTTCCAGCTTTTTGAATGTTTAAACGAACCACTTTAGCTTCAGAATTCAGTAAAACCGATTGCTTTGGAATGTGACTGTACTGAATTTCTACAAGCTCCTTATCATATTTTTTTCCTTCTATCGTAAGTGAAGCTCCAAGTTTTCCTTCCGATTCATACTCCGACGGGGTAACTGTAAATTCATACCATTGTTCATCGCCTTTTTGTGCCACAAAAACCTTTGTAAACTCAGGAGAAACTATCCAACCTTTAGGAGCTTCCAACGACAGATTCCCTTTAATTCCATTGGCACCAGCCCGAACAGCAACAGCAACTGTTTTGGAAGTGTTATCGGGAAATAACAGTACCTTTTCTTTTATCTTGGTGGTAGCTCTCGGTAAGACTTCGAAGGGATCGTACAATTCTCCCTTATCGCGTTGCGAATATCTTCGGATAACATCCTTCGTGATAGTAATGTCATATTCATTAATACTTAACATAAATTCAACCCGTAATCTTCGAGGTGTTTCTGGCTTTCCAATGAGCTTCTGATCATCTACCTTGTACATCCCAAGGGACCATTGATCTTTCAGCCAATAAGGATCCGAATAAGGCACGTTAGCAATTTGATAATTCTTCTTCAACTGTACTTTTTTGTTGTTCTCAAGCAGAATTTCAACCGACTCAATATCAGTAACGGGATTTCCTACAATGCGATACTCCTCCAAAAAGGCAGTCACTGTTGATCTGTTCAGCACCTCTACATTGAGCTCAATTTCCGAGTTAGGCACTGCCGAAGAACTGCTCGCCGATACCTCCAAGTACAACCCTAAAGATGCCTCAATAATTTCTACAATCTCTTTCAGTTTTACCGATCTCCAATAAGCATCGTCTAACATCTGAATCTTTTTGTACGCTTTTAACAAGTCTGGGACGTGTTTTGCCGGATTTGTAAAATCGAAATGGTCTTCTATGTTGTATAAAATATCGCCAATCTCTCCACCATCCTTCAACCGATTCCAAGTTGTATTAATTCCTGCAAAAAGGTCGTGGTTGTCTTTAGGGGCGTCACCTTTTAAAAACTCCAAGTACTCTGGCTGACTGCCGCGAGTAGTTAACCGACCAAAGCCTTGGCATAAATGCTGACTGCTCGCCATACCAGCGATCTCGTTGTTAGACAATCCTTTTAATGGATAGTAAACACCTATATCTACAGACATGAATTTGGGATTGTCCTTAGTCGCTTTTTCAAATCGCTCCTGACTCCCATAAAACCACCAAGAAGTATTAAAAAACAGTCGCTTAGGTTGCCAAACCTCTGTCAATGCCAACTGATCTGAACATATATTTTGCTTGTTAGCAAGATCAAAAGCCTCAACGCTTAACATCGCAGAAGCAGTATGATGACCATGAGTAGTCCCCGGGGTTCTGTGATCAAATCGGTTAATCACCACATCGGGCTTAAAAGTTCTAATTGCCCAAACGACATCTGCCAAAACGCTTTCTCTATCCCAAATTTCTAAGGTCTCTTCTGGATACTTAGAATAGCCAAAATCATTAGCCCTAGAAAAACGCTGCTCGCCACCATCTATTCTCCGCGCTGCAAGAAGTTCTTGTGTCCGAATAACCCCCAATAATTCACGAATCTCAGGCCCAATTAAGTTCTGCCCACCATCCCCACGAGTAAGCGATAGATAAGCAGTTCTCGCTTTTACATGATTCGATAAATAAGCAATGAGTCGGGTATTTTCATCATCGGGATGGGCCGCCACATAGAGTGCTGTTCCCAAAAAATTCAGCTTCTGAATTCTCTCATAAATCTGATGTGAATTTAATTTATGAGGCCTTTGAGCACCAACCACCGTGGTAACTAGTAACAGTAACAATAAGAATAATGGACTTTTTCTCACATGGTAAAATTTAAATGAACTATTTGATATAAAAACACTTACTGTTGAAAAGGTACTTACTTTTATTGGACGAATCCCTTGATAAGAATTTCTTGAATATCAATAAAAATTCCAAACAAAAGTAATACTTTATAACGTATCTCAACCCTACTTTTCTATCTAGGGCGTTCCCCTGCGGGTCGGGCTATCCGCTATATCTTTTTTGCTTTTTATGGCAAAAAAGGATGCCGCTGCTATCCCTAACGCAGCATCAAACACACTTTTTTTACTAAAATGACAAGGCAGGGTTATAAACGAATCATTACCCTAAACCCAACGATTTTAGTCAGGAAACAACCAGCAAAAGCTATTAACAAAACCGCAAAAATGTTGATAACAATATTTTTAAAATCCCTAATTTGGAATATATTTGTACATCAAATGTAGCCTATAAAATCAACAGATGAAATTTATCATATCTAGTTCTCAGTTATTAAAGCAACTACAAGTTTTAGGTGGCGTTATTAACAGCAATAATACCCTCCCTATTTTAGATAATTTCCTGTTTGAATTATCAGAAAATCAGTTGAAAATAACAGCGTCCGATTTAGAAACCACGATGAGTTCTGTGGTCCAAGTAGAATCGGATAGTACTGGTTCTATTGCCGTGTCAGCCCGACTTTTGCTAGATACGCTTAAAACCTTCCCAAATCAGCCTTTAACATTTAAAACCGAAGGCGAGAATATGATCGAGATTAGTTCAGATCAAGGAAAGTATGATATGGCCTATTTTTCAGGCGATGAGTTTCCCAAAGCAGTATCGTTACCCTCACCCAGTACAACAGTGATTCCATCTCATGTTCTGTCCGCTGCCATTGCCAAAACAATTTTTGCTACAGGAAATGATGACTTGCGACCAGTAATGAGTGGTGTGTTTTTTCAGTTTAGTTCCGAAAGCCTCACTTTTGTTGCCACAGATGCTCACAAACTGGTAAAATATACCCGCACCGATGTCATAGCAGATAAAACTGCCGAATTTATCATGCCCAAAAAACCTTTAAACATTTTAAAGGGAGTGCTCGATGATGGGGATGAGGAAGTAACAATCGAATTTAACGACACTAATGCAAAATTTACTTTTGATAATTTTGTGTTGCTATGTCGTCTTGTTGATGGGAAATACCCTAATTATGAAGCAGTAATTCCCAAGGAAAATCCAAACAAATTAATGGTAGATAGAGCTTCTTTTTTAAATGCTGTTCGTCGTGCTTCTATTTTCTCCAATAAAACCACCCACCAAATTCGTTTGAAAATGGCAGGCACCGAATTGAATATCTCAGCAGAAGATGTGGATTTCTATAATAAAGCAGATGAGCGATTGAGCTGTGATTACCAAGGTGACGATATGCAAATTGGATTCAACTCACGTTTTTTGAGTGAGATGTTAAGCAATTTAGACTCTAACACTATCTTGATTGAAATGTCACTGCCTAACAGAGCTGGAATTTTAACTCCTGTTGATAAAACTGTAGAAGGTGAACAAATTACCATGTTGGTAATGCCTGTAATGCTGAACAACTAGTAGATAACGCTAAGTTTACTACAACAACCCTCAGATTTCTCGTCACCCTAAAGTAGATCCAACGCTGCGTTAGCGATAGTAGCAGCATCCTTTTTTGTCCTGAACAGGCAAAAAAGATACAGCGGATAGCGCGACCCAAAGGGGAACGCCCACAAACAACAATGTAGAAAGATATCTAAAATTTGGATGGATGTGATTAATTTCTGACGCTATCATTGCTGTTTTTTCATTACTTTTAACAGCTAACACGACACTTTGAACTACCTAGCACATCTATATGCATCGGGAGGCGATACCGAGGTGATGATCGGTAATTTCATTGCAGATCACATTCGTGGAAACCAGTTTAAGCATTATTCGCAGAGCATTCAGCGGGGTATTCGTCTGCATAGAGAGATAGACACCTACACGGATGCCCACCCTATTACAAGAAGGAGTAAAAGACGTCTTGATAAAAAGTATGGACTCTATGCAGGTGTCATTATTGATCTACTTTACGATCACTTTTTGGCGAAGAATTGGGATGATTATTCTGCAATTCCACTAAATGTTTATGAGGCATCTGTATATGCACTGCTAGGCGGCAACCTAGAAAACTTACCAGAAAAAACTCAGCATCTGTTGCCTTTAATGGTTGAGTACAGTTGGTTATACAATGATCAGTTCATCAAAGGAATGCAACGCGTGTTTAACGGTATGAACAGGAGAACCAAAAACAAATCACAAATGCATTTGGCCACATACGACTTACAGGAATACTATTTAACATTTGAAACAGATTTTAAAGAATTTTTCCAACAATTGATTGCATTTACAGATCAAAAACTACAAGCAATTTCACTCATTTCAACGATTTAAAACATGAAAAAACTCCTTTCTCTTTTACTCCTTTCTTCTTCTTTAATTTGTTGTACAGCAACCCCCGAAATAGAACGTGGATTTACAGCGAACAACGGGATGGTAGTATCCGCACGTGTAGAGGCTTCTAGAATAGGTGTTGAAATTCTTAAAAAAGGAGGAAATGCTTTTGATGCGATGGCAGCAACAGAGTTCGCACTGGCAGTAGCCTATCCTTACGCTGGAAATTTAGGGGGTGGCGGATTTATGGTCTACAGAAAAAATAATGGCGAGATAGGTGCCTTAGACTACAGAGAAAAGGCTCCCCTGGCAGCAAGTAGCGATATGTACTTGAATGAGGAGGGCAATGTGATGAAGGGCAAAAGTACGCTTGGTGCTTATGCCGTTGGTGTGCCCGGAACCGTAGCTGGAGTATTTGCATCGCATGAGAGGTTTGGAAAACTCCCTATTTCTGAAATTATAGCTCCTGTAATTGCCTTAGCAAAAAAAGGTGTTGTTGTTACTAAAAAACAACAGCTGCGTATAGAGCGCTATCGAGAGGTGTTTTTAAAGGTCAACGGCGACACTATTCCAATGGCAAAAGTTTGGAAAGAAGGAGATACCATTAAATACCTGGCACTGGCAGCAACCCTAGAACGAATTGCTACTTATGGAAGAGATGAATTTTATCGAGGTGAAATTGCAAAAAAAATAGTACAATGTATTCAAGACCACGGCGGAATTATCACAGAAGAGGACTTGGCTAGATACCAAGCTCAATGGCGAATTCCCATCACCTTTCAGTACGATGATTTAAACATCATTTCAATGTCGCCACCTTCTAGTGGTGGAATTTGCCTTGCTCAGATGATGAATGCTATCGAGCCTTATGATCTGGATGTGTATGGTCGTCATACTACAAAAGCGATGCAAGTGATTATTGAGGCAGAGCGCAGAGCCTATGCAGATCGCAGTTTTTTCTTAGGTGATCCAGATTTTGTGACCATTCCTGTAGATACACTGATCAGCAAATCGTACACCGCTGCTAGAATGCAAGATTTCTCTTTTGAAAAAGCAACACTCTCTAAAGATGTGGCTCATGGACATATTGAAATAGTAGAAAGTGACGAAACCACCCACTACTCTATTGTTGACCAATATGGGAATGCTGTTTCTGTAACCACCACTCTTAATGGAGGATATGGATCTAAACTTTACAGTAAGGAACTGGGATTTTTCTTTAACAATGAAATGGACGATTTTAGTAGTAAGCCCGGGGTTCCTAATATGTTTGGACTGATCGGCGCTAAAGCGAATGAAATTGCTCCCGAAAAGCGCATGCTCAGCTCTATGACTCCCACCATTGTAGAGAAAGACGGACAATTATGGATGGTGCTAGGAACACCAGGAGGGTCTACCATTATCACTTCTGTACTGCAAACCATTTTAAATGTTCATGAGTATCAAATGAGCATGCAAGAGGCTGTGAGTCAGCCTCGTTTTCATCACCAATGGTTACCCGATGTCGTGATGCTTGAGCCTTACAGGTTTGACACCATTGTAAAAAAGGAATTGATGGGTTTAGGCTACCAATTAAATGAAAGAAATTCTAGGGTAATTGGTAAAGTAGCGGGAATCCTTCGTCTCAGTGATGGCAGCTATGAAGGTGGTGCCGATCCCAGGGGCGATGATACAGCGGTTGGATTCTAGCTTTTTTGTACAAACAGCAATCGATATATTTATAAAACGGATATTTAATATTTAACAATGACATTACCTTTCCATTTAGCCATTCCTGTAAAAAGCCTAGAACCATGTAGGACATTTTACAGAGAGATCCTTCTGTGTGAAGAGGGAAGAAGCGATACCCATTGGGTAGATTTTAATTTCTTTGGACATCAATTGGTGCTCCATCAAAAGGATAATGCAACACCACAACGTATTTCCAATCCTGTTGATGGTCATGATGTTCCTGTTCCACATTTTGGAGTAGTCCTTTCATGGGAAGCATGGACAGATCTGTCGGAGCGTTTACAGGCCATCAACACAATATTTACTATAGAGCCTACCATCCGATTTAAGGGACAGATAGGTGAGCAAGCGACCATGTTTTTTAATGACCCTGAGGGAAATGCTCTGGAGTTTAAGGCTTTTAAAGATATAGGACAGTTATTTGCACGATAGGAACAACTGTTAAAAGTTATATGGTAACGTATCAAGTAAACTGTGTTTTAGTTTAGGTTTTAATATAGAAACAGATGCTATTTTAGCGTTTTAAAAACTTCTCGTGATTGAATATCAATTTTTGAAACTTCATATACTTTTGTGCGAGTACAATCTAATTTCGTGTCGTCAAAAAAGACAAGATTAATACCATCTTCGTGTAACGAACTTCCATATTCCACACCGTCATAGCCTAAGTGCTTTATATACTCACATAAGTATTGAGTTGGTAGATAATCAAGCTCATTGTCTTGCCTCCTTAATGGTTTTGATAATTCGTTTTCTAATAAATCAATGAAGCTTTTATTTCTAATATATTTTTCAACCGAAAAACCGTCAAGAAATGGACTTACTTGGAACAAAGTTCGAAGCGTTATTACCTTGATATTTTCTTTTAATTTAAATTCTCCTATGGAAACATAATCAAGAAATGTAGCTCTTGCTTCGTATAATGTTGTATCTATTGATTGGGAAACATATAAATATGAGATTCCTTGAGGATTCGCCCTACCAGATTTTGAAAGTTTATGTGGAGGTTTTCCCATTTTTTCTTTTGGATAACCATTTTCATCATTAGAAACCCTAGAGCGATAGAAAATTTTACCTTTATAATATTCTCTCACAGGAAATGTCTCTTCTATTGATTCTAAATTGGCAGGGTTTTTTATAAAAAATCTATTTTCTTTTTTTATTTCTTTCTTGAAAGAATTCCAATTTTCAATAAGTTCTAGTGTTTCGGAAGGAGTAGAGATACTAACATTTGAATCTAGGATTTCTGAATAATCATCTTCTAACCCTTTAAGAATAGCGATAAGTAATTCTTTTATTTTTTTATGGTCGGTAATCTTAAATATATTCCAATCATTTTGCAGAGCAGTAACTATATCTTTTCCTTCTTCGTCTACAACATAAATATCTAACAAAGGGATAAATTGATCCTGTAATTCTTGAGCATTGATAATTTTGGTATCAATTTTTCCAGAAAAATCACAAGAACCACTTGTAATTGAGTTCGAATATATAAACCCTTTTAATTCAGTATCTGAAAAACAATCTGTACAACAATTCATTATTCAGTAAAATAATTGTGGACTAATTCAAGATGATTTAAGATGGATAATTTCTTTACTGTACCAAGCCCTGGATATTTACCTTCATCATTTAATCTACGGAACTCGTTACTAGCTAAAGTAGTAAGATTAGTAGCGTTAATAAATGGAATTAGCTTATCAAGAGCCTCTGCAAATTTACCAGCGACATCGGAAGTATCTTCATTGGAATCAGAAACAAAATGATGAATTCTAAAAACATCTTCATTTGCGAAATATGTTAAATGAATAGCTACAGCATAGGGGGAATAACCTTTGTCTGTAAACTCTTGTCCAATGGTCAGGAAATCAGAATAACCATCAAAACCTTCTTCTGAAAAATAGATATGTTCTTCACTGAAAAACTCATCAGTTTCTGATGCATAATCTTTATTTCTCAAGAGCTTGTTATATGGGTCAGACAATGCAACAAGACTATCACTGACTTTTCTTATTGCTCTCACGATCGTCCTTCGATTTCTTATTAGTGAATTAAGAACTATGTGCTTAACATTAAAATCTCCAATGAACTTTAATAAATCATCTACATCTTCGTCATAAATTGATACCAAGATAATTACTACAGGGTGTTTAGATAACCCATTTTTACTTAGTTTTTGTGCGAAGTAATTTAGGTCAGTTTTGTTATGGATAATTACTCCAGCTTGAAAATTATCATAAGATAGTGGTGGAAGTAAATTTGAACAAACATAATCAATGTCATTTTTGATATCTCCGTAGTGTGGATTAATTATTACAGTAAAGTTTATATTCCTATTTTGTAATATTCCTATAGTTTTGGTGTATGTAGTAGTTTTCTTTTTTACAGGCTCTATGACAGGGCTAATGTGGTTATGACCTGTGATTATCCCAGCAATTTCTCGTAAAGCAATTAATTCAAACTGCTTTGCCCTTAAAAAAGGAAAGTACATATTATAGATTTTTATTTAGAAATGAATTTATTTTTTCTAGATCCCTTTTCCTAAAATTTGAGCATATAGAAATGTGCTTTAAAAAAGTAGGGATTTCTCGTGAAGATATAACTTTTTTTTCGCTTATCGTTCTCTTTTTCAGAGAAGAGAACATTAAATTATGAAATTCTTTTTCATCTATTCTTTTAGCCAATCCCAAACACTCTCTGAAGAGTTTTGTGTTAGGAACATTGGGTATATACCCAAAATATTTCTTAATTAATTGAGAATACTCGCCCTTTCTCAAGCACTTAAACATGTAAGTAATATTCAAAAAACTTGCATCTTCTATGGACTTTATTTTTTCAGTTAAAGTGTTTCTATTTGAAAGAATTAATAAACCTATATTGTTTAAATCATGTTTTAATAAAAATGCTTCATATTTTTTAGCCATCGTATGATGCGTTACAATCACAACATTTAAAAACGACTTTCTGTATTCATTGATTTGTGATAATAACCTTTCAGGAGAATCATATTCTGTTTTAATCTCATAAACAATAGATGTTCCATTGAGCATTACTAAATCGGCTATTGACTTACCAATTCTAAATTCATTAAATACAGTTGCTGTATTGAGACTATACTTACCTAGTAGTATTTTATTTACAATTTCATTTTTATAAATAAACTCACTTCTGTAGTTTTTTAGCATTGAAAGATATAGATGTTCAAAAAAATCGTGATAAGTATTTAATTTAACTGCGGTATCATAAGATGCATATTTTGACACTCGTTTTTGAATTACTTCAAGCTCTTCACCTTTTGCAATTTTATTGAATACAGAGTTGCTTAAAACAGGTGATATTGTTTTAAGGAATGATGAGTACGTAAGTTGAGGTATAGACATACTGTATTCAAGTGTATCATTTAAAATTATGCAAAATTATTATAAATAAGTTAAACTTTTATAATTAATAGTTTGTTAAGTTTCTATCTGCTGAAAATCAAAAAATGTATAACTTATTTATAATGAGAATTTTAATGAACTAAGCATTAAATTATAAAGAATTGATAATTAATATTTTAGATAATTTATCAATATTTCTGTATCACAAAGAAAATATTTGATGCTGTTCTTTAGATAATTCAAACATAAAGTATTACACGTATTCCCATTTTTAGGGGATTCATCACAGCTACCACACTCACTTTCAAGAGTTGTTCAAAAAAGTTTTCCAAAACCAAAAAATAGCCACTCCAAAACCATTCATGGTTTTTATCTGTTTTTAGAAAAGATACTCCGTGCAGAGGAAGGTAAAATCTCGTCTAGAAATGCCTATATATGACTGAGTTGATGTATTTTTGAGCAATAAGAATCATTGGACTCTAACAGCGTTGTAGAAAATAAATACTAAATGAAGGCTTTGAAACCATTCATTAGCTACAGGTCAACTTGCAAAAGACATCCAACAAATACACGACAGAAAAGAAGTTGAAATCATGAGATGGAGAGTCATGAAGGCTATTCAATATCCGTATCGAATTCAATCAAATGATGAAAATTGAAAAATAATATACACCACCATGAAAAGAATCATTAAACGAATCCTTATTTTTCTTTCTATTCTCATCGCAGGATGTATCATCCTTTTTGTTGCAAATGACGAATCTTTACCTCAGGGAATTCTTGGAAAAGAAGCTGATGATCTGGCGTTAAAAATGCTGAGTGCTATCAATAAAGATGCATTCGATACCACTGAAATTATCGAGTGGAACTTTCGAGGAAAACATCAGTATCGATGGAAGAAACAGGAAGATCTAGTAGAAGTTTTATGGGATGAAAACAAGGTGACCCTTCACCTCAAAGATTCCTCTAAAAGCAAAGGAGCAACTCCCGAAATTATTCAAACAGCGCTGCATTTTTTTAATAACGATAGCTTTTGGCTGGTGGCTCCATACAAAGTTTTTGAGCGAGGTGTTGAACGTAGGATGGTAGATTACGATGGTAAAAAAGCATTGCTGGTTACCTACACCTCAGGGGGGTCAACCCCCGGCGATTCTTACCTTTGGATTCTCGATGAAAATGGATTTCCAACGAGCTATAAAATGTGGGTGAGCCTTATCCCTCTAGGAGGAGTGACAGCAACTTGGAGCGATTGGAAACAAGGAGACTCTGGGATGAAACTTCCTACCTCACATACCATTTCTTGGTTTGGAATGGAGCTAGGTCTCGGTGATGTAAAAGCGTACAATCCCAAAGCTGATGCCTTAGCCCAAAAAGTTCTAAAAGCAGTAAAACACGAGGCTTACAAAAAAACACGCTACATAGATTGGAGTTTTGCAACGCGCAGAACCTACCAATGGGACAAAGAACAACATCGTGTAGAAGTCCTGTGGAACGATGCTAAGGTGTTATTACACCCTAACGACCTAGAAAAAAGCCGCGCTTACCTTAAAGGCAAAGAAATAGAAAATAATAGCAGCTTGGTAAAACGTGCACAAGACCTTTTTAATAACGATAGCTTTTGGCTCGTAGCACCACATAAACTATTTGAACCCGGTATTTGTCGCAGTATCGTGACCATAGACGGTAAAGAAGCACTAAAAGTCCATTACACGATTGGAGGGACAACACCGGGAGATTCTTATATTTGGATGCTCGATGATCAATACATGCCTACAAGCTATAAAATGTATGTCCCCAGCATGAAAATAAAAGGAGCAGAAGCCACTTGGGAAAATTGGATAGAAACAGCATCGGGAACCATGCTCCCCAAAAGCCACACATTATCAAGCGGGAATCAACTGAGTATGGGAAATGTAAAAGGATACAACTAATGAATTCAAAAATTATTGCCAACGGAATTTTAAGAACCCTAGGAATTATCACGGGAATTACACTCCTATGCTACTTCCTTTATGTCGTAAGGTCAGTACTTGTGTATATCGCCGTGGCAGCAGTTATTGCACTAATTGCACGTCCATTCATGATCTTTTTAAGAAGGCGATTAAAATTTCCCAACACCCTAGCAGTAGTCACCACAATGACTATTTTTGTCATGCTCTTTCTCGCTCTTATAAGCATGTTTATCCCATTGGTTGTTGAACAAGGAAAGAGTCTTTCACTACTAGAATCACAGTCAGAAGGGTTAAAAGACAACCTCCAGTCACTCATTACCGAAATCAATGTGTATTTTGATTCAAAAGGAATTGATGTGTTAAGTGAATTACAAAGTACCGATCTAATGTCGAGCTTAAAAGCGATTCCCAATGCACTCAGCACCTTTATAGGTGCCATGGGATCACTCAGTATCGGGCTATTTTCAGTAGTTTTTATTGCTTTCTTTTTCATGAAAGACAGTAGAATTTTTAAAAACTCACTGTTGGCCATCATCCCAAAAGGAACTGAAAACCGATTTGCTCAATCCTTAGAAACCATCAACGACTTACTGTCTCGTTACTTTTTAGGAATCATGCTACAAATCACCATTTTATTTGTTCTATATACCATTATTTTAGTGTCTTTTGGGATTTCAAATGCTGTTGTCATTGCTTTTTTATGCGCCCTTTTAAATATTATCCCCTACGTAGGTCCGCTGATTGGAGCTTTTCTAATGATTGTTTTATCAATGACGAGCAATCTCGCTCCTGGAGTCAGTTTTCAATCCGAAATTTTACCTACTACCACCTACATGATGATCTTTTACTTTATCGCACAAATGATCGATAATTTTGTAAGTCAGCCCATTATTTTCTCCAAGACCACAAAATCACACCCGCTAGAAATTTTCCTAGTCATCATCATTGGCGGTTTGTTGTTAGGACCCGTAGGAATGATTGTCGCTGTCCCTACTTACACCGCGCTAAAAGTCATATTGAAAGAATTTTTGTCGGACAATAAGATTGTAAAATCACTGACAAAAGACCTGTGATTTTTGAGTAGAATTTTTGAATATAGCCCTATTACATAAAGACGTTCAGGATTTTATCAATCAAAACCTATCATCAGATCTCACCAAGCTCATTCTAAAAGGCTCACCATTTCACAATGTAAGCATTCAAGAAATTGCCACCCAAATTGCCGCCAAGAAAAAGAGTCAAAAAAAGCTACCTAGCTGGTTTCAGACAACAAATATATACTATCCCCCAAGGTTGAACTTAGAACAAACCTCATCTGAACTCACAGCCAACTACAAAGCGAAGCTGATGCAAGGGACATCCATCATCGATATTACCGGAGGATTTGGCGTTGATGCCTTTGCATTTTCAAAAAACTTTCAGAAAGTCGTGCATTGCGAGATCAACAAGGAACTTTCCCAAATCACATCACATAATTTTAAACAGCTAAACGCTAGCAATATCAAAACCCTCTGCAACGATGGCGTTCAATATCTCAACCATTCCAAAGACCCATTTGATGCGATCTATATCGATCCTTCCCGAAGGCAGCAACACAAAGGCAGAGTATTTTTATTAGAAGATTGCCAGCCCAATGTCCCCAGCATCCTAGAAATCCTGTTTAGCCGATCGAATACCATCCTCATCAAAACCTCTCCCATGCTAGATATTTCGAGTGCTATTCAAGCATTACATTCCGTTAAAGAAGTTCATGCGATAGCTGTAATGGGAGAAGTTAAAGAACTGCTGTTTCTCCTCAAAAAACACCATTCGAGACCTGCTTTAATCCATACACTAAACATCCTCAAAAACACCACCCAATACTTTTCATTTAGAGACAACGACCAAGCAGACTCCCAATACGATACCCCCCAAAAATACCTCTACGAACCCAATGCTGCCATATTAAAAGCTGGAGGATTTCATCACATTTCCAAGGAGTTAAGAGTGTGTAAACTCCATCCACAATCGCACCTCTACACCTCCAACCAACTACTCAATTTTCCGGGTAGAAGCTTTCAAATCACCCATCTTCTCAATTACGACAAAAAAAAGATCAAAAGACTACTTCCCCATCAAAAAGCAAACATCACCACCAGAAATTTTCCAAAGACCGTTCAACAGATCAGAAAAGAACTTCAGATAAAAGATGGCGGCGACAACTACCTATTTTTCACCACCACAATCAAGCATCAACGTCTCTGTATCATTTGCAAAAAAATTCAAAAAAACCATTAGCAAACCACGTCCTATCCGATCATCCAAGGCACATCATTTAAGTTTACTCTATCGTTTTGTTAAAAACATCTTAATTTTAAAAGAATGAGGGATCATTGGTAAAATTTTATTATTTTTGTTTAATTATTTTTATTCTTTTTTAAACAAAATCGAATATTATTTGGTGATTTTCTATGTTTGTGGCTTTTATAGTCCAGTTACTCAAAAGGTGAAAATTTTACATTATGGCTTCCAACAGCGTGGATTGCGGTTTTAAAAAGTAATTCTATTGCTATTAAGGAGTTTTGGTTGATTGTTGAAACCGTCGCATTTTAGCGGCGGTTTTGTTTTTAAAGATCGTCTTGAAACCTTTTTTTAAGCATTTGTATAATTCGTCGATTGTACTCTCTTTGGTATTTTGCATAACTTGCAAACTCTTCTAAACTAAGCATGCCAACGATCATTCCTATCTGGATATTCCTCAGCGCATGGTTCTTGGATAGCATACGATCTATAAGCTGATTTTTTACCTCTAGCGATTGCATTAAAAAATTTATTTTATGGCTTTCTAATACCATGTGAAAATGTACTGACAGCAGCTGGTGTTGCTGCTTTAAAATTGGTCTTAATACCTGATTTTGGAATTTTTCTATCTCTTGTGTCCCAGAGTTGATGATGCCTTTGATGCTAGGTCTTTTGGATTCCATCACTCGTAAATAATTAAATTTTCCAGTTCCAAACGGTAGTCGTATTGCAGATCTTCATGGAGTGAACTCATGGCTTTTTCTATGAGCGTTAACTGCCTGTTATAGACATTGACCAACCTAGTACTTTTAGAAATGGGCGGAGCATGAGAGCCTAACCTCCAACAGAAATGCATTAATAACTCAATTTCTGTCTCTTTCTTTTTGGAATATCGGATGTACCTTTTGATTTGTGTGAGTATTTTCCGGATACTTTTCTGAATGTAGTAATAACTTTTTGTGTTGATTTGATCGAACGACGCGTCTGTGTACTCCTTAACACGCTGAATAAAAAGTTCTTCGTTTTGAGATTCGAATAGCAGGTAGGTGATGAGCTCCTTATTTTCTTTTTTAAATCTAGAAAGTCGGAGACACAAATCCATCAATTCTCGGTGTGAACGGTGGTGAAGTTCATCTTTAATTTGTTTAACTGTAACTGCTTTCAAATTGCCTATTTTTTTAAGCTCTTCTCTAAAATAATATCATAACCCAAAAATCCTTTTCATTGCTTTTTTAGAACCCATCCTAATGTGATTTTAAAAAACTAGTCACGTTATTTTCAATACGAGCCAATACGTTGGATGTATCTCCTTTTACGAAAGTAACACCTGTAATTTGCTCATATAATTCGATATATCGATTAGAGATTTCTAGAATTTTTTCATCAGACATCTTGGGTATTTGCTGTCCCTGTTTTCCTTGAAATCCATTTTGAATGAGCCACTGGCGAACAAATTCTTTAGATAATTGCTTTTGCGCCTCTCCCCTCTCTTGTCGTTCTTCATAACCATCATGGTAAAAATAGCGGGACGAGTCGGGTGTGTGAATCTCATCGATTAGCACAATTTTACCTTCTTTTGTTTTTCCAAATTCATATTTAGTATCAACTAAAATCAGTCCTCGTTGTGCTGCAATTTCAGTACCACGTTGAAATAATTGCCTTGTGTAATCTTCCAGTATTACATAGTCTTCTTCGGAGACAACCCCTTGAGCTAAAATCTTTTCTCTAGAAATATCTTCATCGTGTTCTCCGTTGGCTGCTTTTGTTGATGGGGTAATGATTGGAGCTAGAAACGGATCGTTTTCTTTCATTCCTCCTGGCATCACTACACCACATAATAACCGCTTTCCAGCCTTGTATTCTCTTGCCGCATGTCCTGACAAATATCCACGAATGACCATTTCTACCTTAAAGGGTTCACATAGGTGACCTACCGTAACATTTTCATCTGGATTGGCCATCAACCAATTGGGAACCAAATCCTCAGTTTCTTTCATCATTTGCGTAGCAATCTGATTTAAGATTTGTCCTTTGTAGGGAATCTGTCTGGGCATAATCACATCAAAAGCTGATAATCGGTCAGATGCAATCATCACCAAAAGTTCATCACCAATAGTATAGACCTCTCTTACTTTGCCTTTGTAAACAGATGTTTGATTTGGAAATTGAAAGTGAGTCTCGTTTATTGTATGTATCATGCGATCCTATTTATTTCGGTAAAAATAACGAAAGTCAAAAAAGTGACTGTTTCTTTTATTCAGTTTCTATGCCCTTGTAGGCTGAAATAATTTTTCTCACCAATCGGTGACGAATGATATCTTTGTCATCCAAATGCACATGGGCTATACCATTAATATCTTTTAGTGCCAAAAGCGCTTCCTTGAGTCCAGAGACCTGTTTTCGAGGTAAATCAATCTGTCCTGGATCTCCTGTAATGATGAATTTAGCATGCATCCCCATCCGTGTTAGGAACATTTTCATCTGACTATGAGTGGTATTCTGCGCCTCATCTAAAATCACAAATGCGTGGTCTAGCGTTCGCCCTCGCATAAATGCCAAAGGTGCAATTTGGATGATTCCTTTTTCTAGATGTGATGCTAATTTTTCATGTGGAATCATATCGCGTAACGCATCGTATAGCGGCTGCATGTAAGGATCTAATTTTTCCTTCAAGTCACCTGGTAAAAACCCCAAGTTCTCTCCTGATTCTACTGCTGGTCTTGTTAGAATAATTCTTCGAACCTCTTTCTCTTTTAATGCTTTTACTGCCAGAGCAACAGCCGTATAGGTCTTTCCAGTTCCAGCTGGACCTACTGCAAAAAGTAGATCATTCTTTTGCATGAGTTGCACCATTTTGCGCTGGTTTTCTGTTTGCGCTTTAATAAGCTTTCCACTGACACCATGAACTAGGATATCTCTAGATGAACCACCAGAGGCTTTGTCTTCTTCCTTCCCTGTAGAAGTCAGTATTCGCTCGATACTATTTTCATCCAACGTATTGTAACGATTAAAGTACTTAATCAACATATTTAACCGTCTTTCAAATTCGGTGAGAATGTCGGGCTCTCCAAAAATTTTTAATTTAGATCCGCGAGCAACGATTTTGATTTTGGGAAAGTAGGTCTTTAATTGTTCAATGGTACTGTTATGGGTGCCAAAAAAATCTTTAGGATTGATTTCTTTTAACTCAATAGTGCGTTCGTTCAAATGCTGAAATTTATGTAGGTTATTATTTATAATCTCATCTAAATTTAGGAAATAAATTTCCAGAATTGTTTAGATTTATATGGAATTTTTGTCCGACTTTTACACAATTAATTAACAGGATTTTCTTTCATGTCGATCATCACCTTAACAACTGATTTTGGAACCAAAGACCACTTTGTAGGTGCTGTAAAAGGAGCCATTTATTCAAAATTACCAGAGGCAAAAATCGTAGACATCACTCATCAGATATCACCATTTAACATCACAGAAACTGCCTATATTATAAAAAATAGTTACAAGAGTTTTCCCAAAGGCACAATTCATATTATTGGTGTAGATTCTGAATTGAGCCCCAATAATAGGCACATTGCTTTACAGCTAGACGGTCATTATTTTATTTGTCCAGACAACGGACTCATCTGTATGATCACCAAGGAAATCAAACCTCAAAAAGTGGTAGAGATTACTATTCACAATTACGTAGAAAGTAGTTTTCCCGTCCTAGATGTCTTTGTACAGGTTGCCTGTTTTATTTCTCGTGGCGGAAGTCTAGATGTCATAGGAAAAGAAATCCATTCCCATAAAGAAATGACAGAGATCCAGCCCAAGATCAATCGGGAACAGAACAGAATTTCGGGTGGTGTGGTGTATATTGATAACTACGGGAATGTCATTAGCAATATCAGTAAGAAACTATTTACCGAAGTTGGCAAGGGCAGAGCTTACACTATTTTTGCCGCACGATATACTTTCTCGAAGGTATTCTCAAAATACAGTGAGATTGTAGATGCCGGTGCCAAAGATTCGAGGCCATTTGATGGAAATAAACTGGCTTTATTCAACTCGGCAGGCTACCTAGAAATTGCCATCTACAGGAGCAATTTAAAAACTGTTGGAGGAGCATCAACCCTTCTTGGACTGAATTACAGAGATACCATTACCATAGAGTTTCATCATGAGCAGTGACATAGAGAATAATCACATGTTACTTAAAGCATTAGTTTTCACACTGAAAACAAACACAAAGAACATCCACATCCAACAACATTCATGATCCCAATACTTAAAAAAGAATTCTATGCCTTCTTTGCCTCACCTATAGCCTATACGGTAATTGGTGTTTTCCTATTAATGAATGGATTATTCTTGTGGGTATTTGATGACGATTTTAACATTTTAAATGCGGGTTTTGCAGATCTTAACAGCTTTTTTTATCTCGCCCCTTGGATTCTATTATTCCTAATTCCTGCCATGACCATGAAAATGTTTTCAAGTGAAATCCAAACAGGCACCATGGAACTCTTACAAACAAAACCCATTTCAAATTGGCACATAGTCCTTGGAAAATTTTGGGCTTCACTCTTACTCATGATCATTGCGATCGCTCCCACTTTTATGTATATTTTTTCCATATCCGAACTCGGAAAACCAGTAGGAAATATTGATTATGGCAGCATCGTTGGCTCTTATCTTGGATTGCTCTTTTTATCTGCTGCCTATGCCGCAATAGGTCTGTTTACCTCCACACTCTCAAAAAACCAAATCGTTGCCTTTATACTGAGTGTTTTTATTGTATTCATCCTCTATTACGGATTCGACGCACTCGCCAATTCATTCCAACAGACCAGCTATACCATCCAGCTATTCGGCATCCACGAACACTATAAAAGTATCAGTAGAGGTGTAATAGATACCAGAGATCTCGTCTATTTTTTTAGTGTTATCATCTTCTTCTTATTCCTCACCAAACATCGGATTACCAATGAATAGGAAGACAAAACATCTTGCAGTTTTACTCCTTGGATTGCTATTGATAAATGTATTCAATCAAAATTTCTACAAGCGTTTTGACCTTACCCAAGATCAGCGATATACCCTATCCGATGTCACCAAAACGATCTTGGAAAAAGTAAAAAGTCGAATGCTCATCCATGTTTATTTAGAGGGTGAGTTCCCTTCAGAATTTAAAAGATTACAGATTGAAACCCGTCAATATCTAGAGGAATTAAAAGCCCAAAACTCCCAACTCAAAATTCGATTTATACATCCCGATGGAAAAAGAGATCAGCTAATACGATCTGGAATGTATCCCAGTCAGCTCACCGTACAAGAAAATGGGAAGCTCTCCAATGCCATTATTTTTCCTTGGGTCGAATTCATCTACGGGAAAAAACGTGAGCTTGTATCTTTATTACCAAATGGTGTTGTTCAATCTCAGGAACAACAATTAGCAGCCGCAATTGAGAACCTAGAATATGCTTTTAGCAACGCCATAAACAACATCACCAAAACAAGGGATCACAAAATAGCCGTTCTCAAAGGAAATGGAGAACTCAACGATATGTATCTTGTGTCTTTGCTGAGCGAGGTCAGAAAAAAATACCGCCTCGCACCAGTTTCATTAGACACTATTGCCAGCAACCCCAAAAAAGCACTTAGCACTTTGCAGTCATCAGATCTCGTTATTGTTGCCAAGCCCACGGTACCCTTCTCCGCAGAAGAAAAATTGGTACTAGACCAGTTTATCATGCATGGCGGGAAAAGCCTTTGGATGTTTGAAAACGTACAAGCAGACACCGATAGTCTCTACAATAACGGAAAAATGCTCGCCTATCCCAGAGATTTGAACCTAACAGACATGCTATTTTCATACGGAGTCCGTGTTAACACAGCACTTGTACAGGATCTCTATGCTGCCAAGATACGTCTTGCAACAGGAAATATGGGCAATCAACCACAATTCCAAAATCTCCCTTGGTTCTATCACCCTTCAATTACAGGAAATCCGCAGCATCCCATTTCGAGAAATCTCCCTCCCATCCGACTGCAATTTGCCAATCAGATAGACACCTTAAAAAACGACATTAAAAAAACGCCACTCCTAGTCAGTTCTCCCCTTACCAGAAAAATAGGAACTCCAAATCTTGTTGATCTTCAAAGCATCGCCCAAGAGCCACTACAAGAACAATATCAAGGAGGTTACCAACTATTTGGGGTATTACTAGAAGGAAACTTCAATTCCATGTATGCCAATCGCATAAAGCCTTTTGACCTAAAACACTTTAAAGAAAAGAGTGATTCAAATAAGATGATCATCATTTCTGATGGTGATATAGCCAAAAATCAGATTGTAAAAAATCAACCTTACGATTTATCCATCGATCAATGGACAGGAGAGCAATTTGGAAATAAAGAATTCTTACTCAATTCCATTGATTATCTACTAGACCATACAGGATTGATTCATCTAAGAAATAAAACACTGCAAATCAATTTACTAGATAAGAAAAGAGCATACAAGGAACGCAGTTATTGGCAAGTTTTCAATGTAGTACCCCCCCTTGCTGTGCTCTTGGCATTTGGATTAGGATTTTCTTTCTGGAGGAAAAAGAAGTACCGTTCAAAAACGATCTAGTTCCCATATTTTTTGGGTTCTCAACAGCATCGCACATGATGCGATGGCAATCTAACCCTGACAACCAGAGCCATCACTTAGCGATATTTTAAGGGCGTTCCCCTGCGGGTCGGGCTATCCGCTATATCTTTTTGTCTTCACAGAACAAAAAAGGATGCCGCTGCTATCCCTAACGCACTCCCAAAATACTCTGCTGATAAGCAATCAAAAATCAACTTTCATTGTTGCGTAATAGGTGGTAATGGCAAGAGAACTTCGCAATATACGAGATTCCGTATCAAGTACGGAATGACAAATCAATATACGAGTGAAAAAATTCTTTACTTAACAAAGGAACACCCAATAAAGGTGGTTAACCAATGCTTAGAACGCTTACAAGCAAGCCAGCACCCCAACAAAACATTTGTGGGGCGGAAAAGCAAAGGTTTTGATTTTTTAGGAAGGTACTTCCAGCGTTGTGAGATCTCAAAAGGTTGTATGATCTGCGTCACATCAAAAAAGAGAAATCCCAAAAAACAAGCATAAAACCATACCAAGAAAGACCTAGCATGACATGAAAAAACCGCTAGGAAACTAGCGGTTTTTGGCATTGTGGAACAACAAATATCCATTCATGTCATGCTGAACTTGTTTCAGCATCTGAAATAGACTAATCTTTTTTAGTATCTGAACTCCTTTCAAATGGACAAAAATTTGACCTCCTTTGGAAGCCTAGCATAATCCCTCTACTTAAATTTCGTATATTTACTATGGTGTTTACTTCAACACCACCTCCCAGCTTTAGAAGCAAGAAGCAAGATTGCGTAGGGAGGTCATTTATGGGTACAAGGCGTGTTTTTGGTGGCAGAGCGTTCCCTTCCTTTTTCGCTTCTGAAGTGTGCTTGGAGGATACAGACAGGAGATGAATCTTTAATTGAGTGCTGTTTGGCTTATACACAAATTGCTCTATGCCAGTGAATCAGCATTCGCCACTCAATTTTAG